>JAZJYU010000142.1:0-5117 GCA_040390225.1 Actinomycetota bacterium
CATCGCGCAGCGATGTCGAGGCGGCCAGTAGGGGATCTCGTTGGTAGCGAAAGAGCATCGCTCTTTCGCGGGACGTGCCTCACAAGGTCTAGGTACAAAACTGACGGAGGTCGTTGGCGTAGTCGAGCAAGGCTTCAGCCCAGAGATCGAAACGCCGCTTGTCTTCACTATGAAGGTCGATCAAGGCAGACCGCATGCGACGGGCTGTGCTGGCTGGCCGCACGAGGTCCTCGCCCGCCTTTGCGTTCGACAGGCAGCTAAGAGTGTCCAGCTCACGGACCTCGTTCTCGGACCACTCGGGCGGCCGCTTCGACACCAGTCCGCCCTCTCGTCCTCGTTCAGCCATCGTCGGAGTGCTCTGCTTGTCTGGCGCGGTTTCGAAACGGTCGTCGAGGTCCGCCAGAAAAGCAATCTCGTCGTCGTGGTCGGAATGCATCACTTGCTGCCGTTCGCCGGTACGCGACCCGCTGCAATGAATCGGTCGAGATCTGCCGGAGAGAACATGACATACCCACCTACGTGATGGAAAGCAATCCGACGCTCGCGCACCATGCGGCGCATGAACGGCAAGGTGACGCTGAGATAGTCGCCAGCTGATTTGATGTCGAGTAGTCGTGGCTGTTCGATGATTTTTTCGCTCGTAAAGGTTCTACGCGGGAAGACACATAGGGAACAAGGAGAAATTCGGACGGTTAGGGACTTCCCGAGAGCTATCGAACAGCTCTCTTCAGAAGGGCGTGATAGCGCTGAGTGATGTCTTTGGACAGAGTGAACACCAG
The DNA here is from genome assembly GCA_040390225.1 of Actinomycetota bacterium. GTDB lineage: Bacteria > Actinomycetota > Actinomycetes > Actinomycetales > Microbacteriaceae > Lacisediminihabitans. Next base: position 780 of record JAZJYU010000142.1, read on the forward strand.
CTCCATCGAAAGCTTTTGCTCTCCCCTGTCGCCCTCCAGGACCCGCTTTACGATGGCCTCTACAGAGGCAACATAGCTATGTATGAAGGATTGGTTGCTCAGCAAAGAGAGCCGCAACTTCGCGCAAGTCCTCAGCGGCACCGTCAGGGACACGAAGCGAGCGAACCTCGTCGGCCCAGTCAAGAAGCTGTTCGTACATCTGGGTGAGACGATTGCCCATGTGTTCGATCAACGTCGGGTCGCCATGCTCACCAAGCTTCCCAAACGCTGCCTCCTGAGCGGGACCAGTAAACAACCTGCCTAGGTTCGAGACTATGAATGTGACCCTCGACATGCGCTCCGAAAGAGCGTGTGCCAGTTCTTGCTTAGTAACCACCGGGCCAATCGTCATTGTCAGCCCGAGGACATGGTCACGCCATTTGATCTCGGTTCGATCCAGACCCTCCAACAAGATCGCGCCGAAATAAAGTGATTCCCAGTAGGTTGGCTTCGTCGCCAACAACTCCATACGACCGCTGATATCCCTCGGCACGTTTAACATCCATGACGGCTCATCGTCAGCCATCGAAAGGCTCCTCGGGATCCGCTCGCTCGTAGTCGAGCGGAAGAGGGATGACGTCTATCCCGGCCGCTTCGGCTCGCACCCGCATTCCTCGATCACGAGCGACAATCGTTGTCCGACCCTCGCTCATCGAAGAGAAGTAACTCGCCTGCCGGATTATTTCGTCGTCGTGTCCTTCTAGTCGTGTGTGCCCGAAAGGCTCATCCACAAGCTGGAGGGTGACGTTGTCTCGAAGCTCCATCCTCTGCAAAGCTTGGCCCGGTAGAAGCTTGGCATCCAGTTCTCTCAGAACAGCCCCGGCTGCCCGATTGGCATTGTTCTTGATCGAGCCGCCCCGGTCCTTGATGGTATCCAGTTCGTCTATGACGACGAGCGGAAGAACTATTCGCACCTTTCGTTCAGCGAATAGCTCGTTCCACCTGAGGGTGTCAAATCGCTTTCCGTGGACGAGCGCGTTGGTATCGCATACGAGAAGTCGTTCGTCCTCTCTTGGCCGAAGCAGTTGCTCGTAGTGTGCGAGCTGCTGACGAATATCGTTCAATGATCTGAGCTGGTCTGCCATCTCACCCTGTATGAGTGGATGAGGCCTCACTGCGAAGTTGTCGAGCACTCGAATTCGCCAATAGCGCTCTGTATAAAGGCCTCGGGGTATGGAACGGTCGGCCATCACTTCTGACAGGTGAAGCTCCGCCCTCTCCGCCCACAAGAGATATTGATTCGCAGCAAGTCCCGCCGCGCTATCCAAAGACCCACGCAATGAAGTGAGTTCGAGGACTAAACGGTCGATCACTTCGAGCGCATGCGTACTCGATTGACCTGCACGCAGGAAGAACCAAGACATGGATGAAGTATGGCCGTAGTGACAGCGCTGCGTCAGATCCCAGCGCCACGGCTACTGTGGAAGTAACCTAATCAGTCGGCGGTTTGCGGCGTCGAAAGCGATCTCGCCAGTGCAGCGGGAAACGTCGGTCCAGTTGGTACTCAAGTTCAAGGGCAAGCTTCCAAGCCGAATTCGCAGCGATCTCATGCTCGTCGTACGGTGGATCCCCGATCTCCAAGAATGCGTTGCGGAACAACTTGTCCCTGACCGGTCGCGGCATGTAGCCCGACCATTGATATGCGTTGGCGTAGGACTCGGCGACCGCCTTGAAACTGTCGGTGCTTGCAAAGTAGGCCTGACCTTCTCCGTACCCCGCATCGCTATATCCGTGATTGGCGAATCCGAGGAGCGTTCGTTGGTAGTCCCACAGCGCAGCCCGAGCCTTCTCACGGGTGGCACCACGTGCGAGGCGAAGCGAGGCTCCGGCGGAGATAGCCGCTCCGACTACACCTCCGACGAGTGCAGCGACAATCCCAGATAGCAGTGGGTCCACAAAAGTATTGTGGCCCTCCGGGACCACATCTTGTGTCCACGTCGTCATAGGCATCGATAGAGTTCGGGCATGCAATGGCAGGGCTGGGAAATGGTGGGACTGTTATTGCTGTCCGTGGCGCTGCCGGGGATAGGTCCGGTCCGGGTCTACAGGTCGTCCGCGACTATGCAAATAGGTATGCCGATGCCCCGAAGGCGGACGATCCTTCGAAGCCGTCCATCGCTCAGTTCCACGTAACTATGGAGTTCATGCATAGGCGGATGCAGGGCGGAAGTAAGTACGCTGCGGGAGACTTCTTCCTTATCGGCTCAGGGTTGCTCCTCGGGGCCGCAGCAGGCATCTGGGCAGTTATTGACGTTGCCCTCACCCGGGGCAACTATCCCTAGCTGACGTGCCATATTTCTGCCAGTAACACCGCTCGTAGTGGCACGGGGCGCTCAATACCGAGAGGCAAGAAGTTGAGTTTGCGGGCAATTTGCTTGTCGGGTTTGCGTGGAAGTCAATCTTCCAGACTGATTGCGCGCGTTCGTTTCTCGTCATCCCCTCCGGCATTGCTCCGCTCGCTCATGGAAGTTGTCGTCACTGCTCGCTGTCGGCGTCGAGGCACCTACTGACGAAACGCCCCTCGCGTGCCGTCAATTCTTCGGGTCAGCGCAGCGATGCTCGCGGTCAGATCAGTGACTTCCCCACGCGGAACGGCCGTTCCCGCGTACTGCCCAAGGTCAAGATACTGTCTCTCCACGAAGGGACTCAGGTTGCGCTTCCCGACATCGCCGAAATACTTGAGCTCGACCACGTGAATCTCGCTGGCAGCGGACCCTCTCGCGAGAGCCGAGTTCAAATCCCCAACCATCCACTGGATCTTTCGCCCGGGAGCCATCGACGTGATCGCCGCACCCCGGCGCATTCTGCTCTCCAGAAACGCCGAGAATGGCGCGTCTGCAGTCACCGGTGGATGAAATTCGAAGCTGATATCCGTTGCTGGAAGTCGACCGGAATTCGTGATCTCGATTGCATAAAACGCACCGACAATGACGAAATCAACAAGGACGTATGGGCGAACTTGTGCCATCGATGTCGCTCGATAGTCGCGGAGTTGCCTCCAACCGATCCAGAGCGCGACCGCAGCAAGCAGCGCAGTCAGGCAGGCTGCGACTGCTTGAAACACGTCGGTTACGGTAGGGACAGCGAGCTCGCGCAAGAGCGATAGCAGTTCCTGGATCTGCTGGTTGTACATGCGCCGAACCTACCGTCGTCCCGCTGACAGCGACAGGGGCCGCCGAGGCCCCGGAGCACCGTTCGGATGATTGTTGTGTCAAGCCAGTCAGCGTGGGTGCTCGACTGATCCAACGGGAAGTGAGGGACCTACACCCCGATGTCGTCCCCGTTGTTGACGCGCTCGATCCACTCGGCGTCGCTCGACGACAGCTCCGACGGGCCGCCTGCCGCGACGATCTCCTTGCTGATCTCAGCAGGCAGCGGCGACCCCATGTTCTGGACCAGCCACAGCTTCGTATCGTCGGTCAGCTTCGAGAACCATTCTTTGAATTCCATGGCCAGAGTCTGGCAGTTCGGCACAGCATAGGGAATGCCGAGCCGGGCGTGCTGGCAGCAAGGCCTTAGAAGGAAGTTGGCTCAACTAATTCAGCGCAAAGCCGGTAGGTACAACAAAACGGTTAGGGCGACTGTCACAGCCTGGCAGGCCGCCGCAATGACGATGTACGCCGTTGCCGCGGCTTTCAGGCCCTTGGGGACCGGAAGCGTTCGAACACGCACACCGCCGTTGGCTCTGGTCGCCTGTGCGAGACGGCGCTGTCGAATGACCAACCCGACGATCAATGGCACGTAGATGATCGCCGATATCAGGAGCGATTGCATGGGTGCGAAGTCCTCTCCCGCGCGGATTCGGCCAGACCTATCCCCGGCGCGGTGGGAACTTCTGCCGGTCTCTGTGGCTCTCCGTGTTGAGAGCGCTCGACTATACGCAGAGGTTGCGAATCCGGCGGTCATCCCTTTGGAGGACTTGGGCCCAAGTTAACCCTGACGTTAACCCGAGGCTCTAGTCCTCGAACTCGATGAGGTCGCCGCGCGACGAGAAGCGAACACCCGTGTAGTCGCGCACTCGCGTCAATCCAGAGGTCGCCGGGCTTGTCCACTCCCCCACAACCACCACGGTCGCACCCGCCGCCAGCCCCGCCTGGATGCCGGCCTCGGCATCCTCGAACACGATGCAGTCGGCGGGGTCGACGCCCAGCCGTGACGCGGCGAACCTGTAGCACTCCGGATCGGGTTTGCCGGCGGTCACGTCTTCGGCGGTGACGAGCACGGCCGGCATCGGCAGCCCTGCCGCTTCCATTCGCGCGCGGGCGAGCGGCGCCGGCGCCGAGGTGACAAGCGCGACCC
>JAZJYU010000142.1:5127-13887 GCA_040390225.1 Actinomycetota bacterium
CCGGTCGGCGGGAAGCGATGCCATGAACAAGAGAGCACCCGGCACCGCCTCGATGCCGTCGAGGTCGGCCACCTCGATGGCCTGCAGTTCTCGCTGAAGGGCGAGCTCGTCGGTGCCGGCCGGCGCCCAGCGATGGATCGTCTCGATCATCTTCACGCCGTGGGAGGTTTTCTGTATCTCGTCGACATCCAGCCCGAACCTGTCGGCGAAGTTCGCCCAGATTCGCCGCACTGCCCCGTCGGAGTTGACGAGCGTGCCGTCCATGTCGAACAGGATGGCGCGGGCGCGGAGTGTTTCTGGCACTACACCAGTGTGGTGGAACCACAGGGAGATTCTCCGAGCAGGGCACCGGCTAGTCGAAACACCGCGATTTCCGCGGACATTTGCGAACTGCCCGGCCGGTTAGTCCCGTCTGCGGGCGATAAGTACATACCCAACGCCCGAGCCGAGAAGCACCATCGCGGTAAGGATCGGCCAGAGCACACTGTTGCGGGCGGACGGAATGTTGAATTCGGCGATGAGTATGCCGACCAGCAGCGCGAGCGCACTCGCAAAGACCGTCACCCGACGTAGCAATTTCTTGCGAGGAGCACGCATCGGAGGAGGTCAGCCGACGCAGTGCATTAGGGATCGAACCAATGGCTTCCATCCGGCTTCCGCTGCGACAACGGGAACGTAGAGTTGGCGACCGCGCGAGCACTTTCCGTTGTATGACAGATACAGAGTCACAACGGTGACGATGATGGTCACCCCAGCACAGGATGCTGGTGCCGCCTGACACATGAGAAACCCGATCAGGGCACCACCCCCTGAGAGAACCGCGTCCTGATCGAAGCTGTTCAGGAGAATGTATGGGCCGTTGCGGTCCCAACCTCCCGAGAGGTCATTGGCTACCCCCGGTCGCGGAGCTGGCGGGACCACGAACGTAACGTCGACGGTTCGCTGACCGTTTGGAAAGTGGAACGTCTCCTGAAGTTCTCCGGCGACGACGATAGCCGTTCTTGGCGTGGCCGAAGCCTCGAGGTCCGTCAATAGGGTCACTGTCTGTGCAGCTTCCGAAGGGGAGACTGGCGGAGTGGCTGCCGATGCCGCGCTCGCTGGAGGCGCGAAAATGCCGGTGCCTAGTGACACGACTGCTGCCGCAGTGAGGACGGCAAAAAGAATCCTCTTCATCGTCGCTCCGATTTCCCTAGTTCAGTTGAACTGGGAGCAAACTTAGTTCTGAGCAAACTGCAGCGGTGAGCCGTGAAGCGAACTGACCCAGACATTACTCAATGGATTAACCCAAGCCATAACCTTCTTCGAATCCCGCCCGATGCGTCCGCCAGTGAACAAGGCCTGCGCCACCTTTCTCCCATGTCAGCGCTCTGGAAAGCCCCATCCCCGAGGTTCCTCAGCCACATCGCTGCCACTTGCTCAGATCGAACTGCCGCGCGGCGACACCGGCGTGCACGGCGCGGACTCTCTTGTCGGATACAGTCCGCATAGTCACCCAACGACGGAGTCAGCATGCGTACCCGCCCGATCGCTTCGCTTCTCGCAGTGACCGGCGTGCTCGCGCTCGTTCTCCTCGGCTCTGCCCCGGCCATGGCCGACCCGGTCCCGCCGGCGTCGGTGCTCGACCAGTCGAACAGCACCACCAACGCGTCGTGCGGCAGCGGTCTTCTGAGCGAGGCGGCGCAGACGTTCACCGCCGGCATCACGGGGTCTCTGACCGCGGTGGGGATTTCGATCGCGGTAAACAATCCCGGCAACACGACCCTCAGCATCCAGGGAACGATCGCGGGGTCGCCCGACGGCATCGTTCTCGGTACCGGGTCGTACGTGGGCGCCTTCACGGGCGTGGTCGCTCTAGCGGCTCCGGTTCCGGTCACGTCGGGCACCCAGTACGCGATTGTTTTTCCCACCGGTTCGCTGTCGTACAACTGCAACGGTTTCAGTTCGTACGCGGGCGGCTCGCTGCTGTTCAACGACAGCCCGTGGTCGGACACGGGTGAGGACATGGTCTTCTCGACGTACGTGCGCCCCGCCGGCATCCCGGTGACGACCGACACTGCGGCCGGCACGCTATCCGATACCGCCGTCACCGTGCCGCTGCAGGAGACAGGAACGATCACCGGCCGCGCGCTGGACACCGCTCCCGCGAGCGGTTCGGTCTCGTTCTCGGGCGCCACCGCGATCTACACGCCCAATCCCGGATTCACGGGTACGGACAGCTTCGTCTACCACGCGACGAATGCCGTAGGCGGTTCGATTCCGGCGACGGTGACGATCACCGTGACCGCTCCAGCGGTCGTGAAGCCGACTTTGGCTACCACCGGCGCCGACCCTCTGCCGAATTTGTTGGTCGGTGTGGTTCTCCTGCTTCTGGGGCTCGCCCTCGTGGTCATCGACCGGCTGCACGCGCCCCGAAGAGCGTCCGTTTAACCGTTCGCTGTACGACCGATATATCCGTCCCCCTAAGGGGGGACTAGGTTGTCCGCACTTATGCGGACTAACCTCGGTACAACCGCTCCCGAACGGCCTCCTTGCGGTGGGGCAAAATACCCGAAGAGGAACAACCCGAATGTCTTCTACAACTTCTACTGTCGCGCCTGCCGGCTGGTACCGCGACCCGCTCGGCCTTCCGCAGGTTCGCTGGTGGAACGGCATGAGCTGGACGAACCGTATCGAGGAGATCCGCCCCGAGGTTCAGCTCGCGTCGCAGCAGCGCATGCTCATCAGCGCCTAGTAGCCGCTTCTTTCTATCTCTGCAACCAGGCCAGCACCGCCAACACCCTGCGGTGGTCGCTGCCTGAGTCGTCCAGCCCCAGTTTCTGGAAGATGGACGTCACGTTCTTCTCCACCGCACCAGTGCCGATGACGAGCGCGCCCGAAATTGCGGCATTCGTGCGCCCCTCAGCCATGAGCGTGAGCACTTCGCGTTCGCGCGGGGTGAGCGTTTCGAGCGGGTCGTGCCGACGCCCGATCAGCTGGGCGACGACTTCGGGGTCGAGCACCGTTCCGCCCGCCGCGATTCGCGCTATCGCATCCTGTAATTCATCGAGGGAGGCGACGCGGTCTTTCAGCAGGTAGCCGACGCCGCCGCTGCCCGAGGAGAGCAGCTCCTGGGCGTAAGAGACCTCCACGTACTGCGACAGCAGCAGGATGCCGAGTCCGGGAGCGAGACGGCGAGCCTCGATCGCGGCCCGCACGCCCTCATCGCGGAAGGTGGGCGGCATCCGCACGTCGAGCACGGCCAGGTCGGGCGCCACATCGGCCAGCGCGGCCAGCAGGCTGTCGGCATCCGGGTACGACCCGACGACATCGAGCCCCGCCTCGCCGAGCAGTCGCACCAGACCCTCCCTGAGCAGGAGCGAGTCGTCGGCGACCGCCACGCGAAGCGGGGCGTCACGATGATCGGTTGCGGGCACGCCCCTACCCTAGGGTGACCGGCAGGTGGGCGGCCACGGCGGTCGGCCCACCCTTTGGACTGGAAACGTCGAGCGTGCCGCCCAGCCCGCGCAGCCGTTCTTCGAGTCCGGCAAGCCCATGGCCGGGCGTCTCGCTCGCACCACCGTGACCGTCGTCGGTCACCGTGAGGTCGAGCCAGGTGGCTTGGGGCTCCGCCGCGTGGCGTACCGCGACCCGGAGTTCGGCGCTGCGCGCATCGGCATGCTTGGCCACGTTGGTGACCAGTTCGCTGGCGATGAAGTACGCGTTGCGGGCGATCTCCTGCGGCAACTGGGTGTGTGCTCCGAGTTCGTCGACGAAGGTGACTGGTACGGCGCTGCGGATCGCCAGCGACTCCAGCGCGGGCACCAGCCCACGGTCGAGCAGCAGCGGCGGGGCGAAGCCGCGGGACAGCGCCCTGAGTTCTTCGAGCGCCTCCTTCGCCTGGGTCAGCGCACCGTCGAGCAGTGCGCGCGCACGCTCCGGGTCGGCGTCGAGCTGGCGCTGGGCGGCGGCGAGGTCCATCTGGAGGCGGACCAACCGCTGTTGCGGTCCGTCATGCAGGTCACGCTCGAGCTTGCGCAGCGACTGCCCTTCGGCCGCGACCGCCGCACCCCGCGATGCGCTCAGGGCGATGACTTCGCGCTGAAGCGCGTCGGTGCGGAACGGGGCGAGGGTGAGGCGAGCGAAGGCCCAGTGCGCGGCGGTCAGTCCACGCGTTACGAACGGCAGAAGGGCGAGCATCACGACGCCGACCGCGAACTCGAACAGGATCTCCCTGGTGTCGCGAGCGAACCCGGCCGGAAGGGTGCCGAAGATCAGCTCGGTCAGATAGCGGTTGCCCTCCTTGGGCAGCGCCCACATCCAGGCGCCGTAGGTGAGGGTTCCCAGCACCACCGAGACCCAGACGACCGTCGTGACCCAGCTGATTAGCGCCATGATCGGGTTGATGATGAGCGTGTGCAGCAGGTACAGCCAGTAGTGGCCGTTGCCGAACACCGACCGCAGCCAGCCCCAGAAGCCTTTGCGGTCTCGGGCATCCTGCCAGTCGGGCGTATCGATCGTCGGGTGTCCGGACCAGCTCAGCCGGATGACCTCGACCGTGCCGAAGCCGCGGGCGACGTAGAGCGCTGCGATCACCAGGAACACGCCGATGAAGAAGGTGATGAAGGTGCCCGCGCCGGTGGCGAGGAGGGCGACCTCGACGGCGAAGCCGGTGACGGCGATGGGATAGCCGAGCAGCAGAAACCCCAGCTCGCGCGGGGTGCGGCCCCACAGTCGCCAATAGAGGGCGGTCCCCTGGGTCGGCGGTGGTGCGGTCACGGGGTCAAGAGTGGCAGAGGTCGTTGTCATGTTCCCAGCCTTGTTCGAGGTGCTGCGACGCGGCATCCGGCGACCACACCGAACGAGCGGTGGGTTATCCCTACCCGTCGAGCCGGTTCCAGGTGAACCGGCCGGCGACCAGCGTGGCCGCGACCGGCATTTCGCGCGGCACCGTATGCGGGTCCTCCTCGACCACCGCGAGGTCCGCGGGCTGACCCGCCGTGAGCGTGGTTCGCGTCGACGCCGCCAGGGCTTGCGCGGGAGTGATCGCCTGCTCGGGATGCCATGGCTCCCGCCCGTCGCGACTGCGCGTGACCGCAGCCGCCATCGTCACCCACGGGTCGAGCGGTGCGACAGGGGCATCGGACCCGAGTGCCAGCTCCGCGCCGGCCTCGAGCAGGCTTCGCAACGGGAACGAGCGGCCCGTGCGACCGGCCCAGAAGTGATCGGCGACATCGCGGTCATCCATCGCATGCTCGGGCTGCACGCTCGCGGTGACGCCGAGTCGTGCGAATCGGGAGAGATCTCGATCGGAGACCAACTGGGCGTGCTCGATGCGCCCGGGGCATCCGATCGCCTCGAACGCGTCGAGGGCGATGGTCGTGGCGTGATCGCCGATGGCGTGCACGGTGGGCTCGATGCCCGCGGCCCAGGACTTCGCCATCAGTGAGAGCAGTTCCTGCGGCTCGACCGTGAGAATTCCGTGCCCACCGCCCGGGTACTCGTCGTAGCAGTATGCGGTGCGTGTGTTCAGCGAACCGTCGATGAGGATCTTGAATCGCCCGACCGTGACGAGGTCGTTCACCCGTTGCCCCGTGCGCAGCCCCATCTCGATCGCCCGGTCCAGGTGCTGCCGGTAGACGCCGAACTCGACCCGCAGCGTGTCGAGCGCTCGCCGCTGCCACACCTCGAGGTTCCAGGCCATCTCGAGGTCGACGATCCCGACCACCCCGCGAGCGGCGGCCGCACGCGCGGCATCAGCGGCGAGCGCATCGATCTCCGCATCGGAGAGCGTGTCGATGCGGTGCTCGACCTCGAACGCGGCGTCCTCCTGCAGCAGTCCGGTCGGGTGGCCGGCGTGGCCGAACCGTTCAAGTGCGGCCGTGTTCAGCCAGACCGAGTGCACGTCGGCGCTGACCAGCACGACCGGCACGGCACCGGATGCCGCATCCAGGTCCGCGAGGTTCGGCGCGTCGGGCCACAGCCCGTCGCGAAACCCGTAGCCGACGAACGGCACCGGATGCCCGTCCACCAGCCCATCGCGCACCAGCTGTGCTGCGTGCTTCGCCGAGGCCGCCCCCGACAGGTCGAGGCGCCGGCTCACCATCGACCACTGGCTGAAGTGCACGTGGTTGTCCCAGAGGCCGGGCACGACCCAGCGGCCGTCAAGATCGAGGGACTCGCCCGTGGCGCTGGCGGAGATGCGCCCGTCGGTGATCGCGATATCGCGAAGCTCCGAACCGATCCTTGCGTTACGAAGGATCATTGTTCTTGGGACGGAGCCGGGTGCACCCTGCGCATCTCCCGCGCCAGCGCGGGGTGTGAGTAGTGCTCGCCGTGCTCGAGCTGGTCGATGATCGTCTCCACGATCTCGGGCGACCGATTCTGGCTCAGCTTGAGCCGGGCGTCGAAGCGGGTGACCCGCAGGCGGAACCCGGCGGTGCCCTTCACGATGCGCTTGGCGTACTCCTCGACGTATTCGAGCCGAGCGGGCTCCGGCATCCGGTTCTCGAAGTAGTCGACCAGGTCGCCGAGCACACGGTAGTTCTCGTCGTCGCCGAGGATCTCCGGAGTTCCATAGAGGTGGGCGGTCACGTGATTCCAGGTCGGCACCGCTGGCACGGCGCCGTACCAGCTCGGCGAGATGTATCCGTGCGGCCCCTGGATGATGACCAGCACCTCGTGTCGGCCGAGTTCGTGCAGCTGCTCGTCGGGCCGCCCGACGTGGCTGACGATGCTGATGCCGGGTTGGTTCTCCTCGAGCACCACGGGATAGTGCGATGCGACCAGCCCGGTCGCGGTATTCGACACGATCGTCGCCCACGGGTTCTCGCGGATCAGCCGCTTGACCTCTTCTTCGTCTTCCAAGAGGAAGCTCGGCGTATGCCTCACTACTTCTGGTCCTTAGGGCACCAATACAGCTTGCGACCGCCGAGCTCCTCCATCACGATGTTCGTGCCGCAGACGCGGCACGGGAGTCCCGCGCGGTGGTAAACCCAGTGCCGATCGTCCCGGCTGGCGAGCGCCTTCACGTAGTCCTCGTCGGAGAGCCCCTCCATCGTGAGCATCTGACCGGTCTGCACGCCGATCGCCAGCAGGTGGGCCCAGTCGCGCCACAGTTCGCGTACCTTCGCCTCCGGCACCTCCCTGCCCGGAGTGTGCGGATTGAGCCGAGCCCGGAACAGCAGCTCCGCACGATAGGCATTGCCGATGCCGCTCACCACGGCCTGATCCATCAGCAGCAGCGCGATCGCGGTCGGCTTCTTTCGCACCGTTTTGACGAACCGTTCCTCCGCCTCCGGCGGGTCGTCGACAAGCGGGTCCGGTCCGAGTTTGGCGATCGCCGCATCCACCTGGTCTGGGGTGAGCACCTCGCAGGCGGTCGGGCCGCGCAGGTCGGCAACCGCCGTGGTCGTGAGCAGGCGAACCCGCACCGCACCGATCGGGTCGGGCGGGAACGTGTCGAGCGAGCCCTCCACCTCCTGTTCCGACATCCGCAGCCGGGTGCGCCGCGGCGCACCGATGCTCGAGAGCGAGTCCTCGAAGGCCTGCAACGAGGTGCCGCGCTGATTGGTCTGGCCCATGCGCCCATTCGAGGATGCTGTGGTGGCGTCGACCGTGATGTCGCCCGCGAAGTCCCAGGCGCCGTACAGCCCCAGGTGCACCCGCATCCACAACTCGTGATCGAACTCGAGGAACATCTGCTTGCCGACCGCCTTGGCGTCGGTCATGGTGCGCCCGTCGAGCTTTTTCGCACCATCGGCGAAGCGGCCCTGCGGCGACGTGACTGCGACGGGATGACCGACGAAGTGCATCGCGAACTGTCGAGCGATGCGATGGACGGAGTGGCCTTCAGGCATTGTCGCCTAGTCGATCTCGCGACCGGCGATCAGGCCCGTCTTCTCGTACTCGGCGATCTGTGAGATGCGCCGCACGTGACGCTCATCGCCCGAGAACGGCTCGGCGATGAAGGTATCGATGAACGCCGTTGCCTCTTCGACCGTGTGCTGGCGCGCCCCGATGGAGATGAGGTTCGCGTCGTTGTGCTGCCGGGCCAGCAGCGCCGTCTCGTGGCTCCAGACCAGTGCCGCGCGCGCGCCGGCCACCTTGTTGGCGGCCATCTGCTCGCCGTTGCCCGAGCCGCCGAAGATGACACCGAGGCAGACGATGCCGGCCTCCTGGTCGTGCACCACCGCCCGCGCCGCGTTGATGCAGAAGCTCGGGTAATCGTCCAGAGGGTCGAGCGTCTTCGGCCCGTGGTCGATGACCTCGTGCCCGCTCGCCGCCAGGTGAGCCTGCAGGTCTTTGCTGAAATCGAGTCCGGCGTGGTCGGTCGCGATGTGGATACGCATGGATAAAACCTACGGCACGTAGTAGCCGGCGATTCCGAGCAGTCGCACCTCTTTGGTGGACCCCTCCGGCACGGTCACCTCGGGAAGGAACGCGCCGTACGACCGGAACTCCTCCGCCCGCGGAACGAGCTGATCCCAGAGCATGTCGACGAGAGCGTCGGGCAGTTCATAGTCCAGGCCGACGAGATGGGCGACAGACCAGGCCTGGAAGGCGCGGTACATCGAGACGTGCAGCAGGCCCTCAGACAGCGGGTAGTCGCCGTACTGGAAGTGCACGATCTGCTCGGGGCTGAGCTTCTCGTTCATCGCGGCCTCCGTGGCGATGTCGTTGAGATCGTCGTAACTGCCGATCGGGTCGTCGCCGAGAAGGTCGCCCGACCATTTCTCACCGACCTCGGCGAGGGTCTTGCCGGCCAGCACATCCGGAATCCAC
>JAZJYU010000142.1:13968-14181 GCA_040390225.1 Actinomycetota bacterium
TCGTCGTAGGCGTGCGCGGCGAGGATGTCGCGCAGCGTGGGCTCGGGTTTGCGGCTCCAGGCCGCGGGAACCGGCATCGAGAGCTGGTCGGCGTCGAGCATGTCGATCACCTCGCGCATGGCCGCGTCCGACATGAGGAAGAGATCGATTTGCTTCATGGCAGGCAGGCTACCCGTCTGCTCCGACATCCGCCCCAGCTTTTCCTCGCGGCGG
>JAZJYU010000143.1:0-12954 GCA_040390225.1 Actinomycetota bacterium
GCCATCGGCGGCCCACCCATCAGCAGAATCAGGAACAACCTCCCTGAGCATCACATCTAGCTGACCTGTTACCGCAGCTGCGACCAGCCCGTGCCGACGTTCAACCAAAAGCTGCTGAAGCTCATTGACGGCGCGCAGGACCTTGATGTCGTCACGCGACACTTCGTCGAACTCGTTCAAGATTAGATCTTGAACTTCTATTTCGGGCAGAACAACAGGCACCTGCATCAGGGCATCTTGAGTGATCTTCGGCCTAGTTGCACCAGTAATGAGCGTGACGCGGTCCACATTGCGAAGATATTCGGCCAAGTACCTGGGGCGGATGTGGTGCGAGGTCCGCAATACATGTGCGTGATTGTTCACCCAGGACTTGCCATGAATGACTTGGACAACATCCGAGTCAAGGTTCTCTAGAGCAGCACCGTCTTCTCCGACTAGGACAAGTTCCTCATCGAATAGGTAGTCATCTACGTGATCTACCACGCTGCTGGCACCGTAGTAGGGCACGCTGCCTACCCTTTTTGCACGTTCTGTCGCATTCAAGGGCACTCGCGCGAAATCCAGACATGTAACTAGATACTTCAGGGGGATTACTTGTCCGAACCCTACGGGGATCCACGGAAGCCCGGTTTCCTCGATCGCGCCGCTGGCGCGAAAAGACAGTTGCAAGTAATGCCGTGCACGACTCCGGAGGAGAACTGATAGCTGGCTCTGCTTCTCGAGCAATTGGGAAATGTCGGCCATTTGCTCGTCGAGGTAGTCGGCTATTCGCGCTTGCTCTGTAACTTCTGGGACTACGACGCTCAGCTCCATTAAGGTCTGCGGGTCAAATGAAGTGGAGCGTTCCCTAATTCCCTTCGCGAGTGCCGAAATGTATCCAGAATGCGCGAGACTCCTGAGCAGATAAGCCACGAATCGGGCATCTGCACGACTAGTTGATACATAGCAATGAACTACAGGCGACACTTTTCCGTTGGAGTCGCTGACACCGATCGCACCCGCAAAGCCATCCATCGAATGGACGACTAGGTCACCTTGCAAGACACCCTGATATCCGATCTCCTTCTCCGCCATGGTGAAGCCGTCCGACCTACGGTTGCTGCGCAGAGTCACCTGACCGTCCCGAAAAGCCGTAACAATCTCATCATTGTCATCTGCCGGGCGCCGGACCCGCGTTAACAGCGTCTTCATTCTGAGCTCCTGCCACCGTTGCTTCGATGCACTCACCCTGTCACCCGACCCAGTAGGGCCTGGATCTCGGACTCGGCGGCACGAATATCGGCGTCGATCTCGGCAAGCGGTCGCGGCGGAACGTATTTGTAGAAGTACCGCGTGAACGGTATCTCGTACCCGACCCTCGTCTTGGTCTCGTCGATCCACGCGTCGGGCACGTACCGCGTCACCTCCCGCGTGAAGTACTCATGGATGTCGTCAGCGAGCGGCACGTTCTCGTAGTCACGCAGCGACGGGTCGGGCTTCTTCGTGTTCCCCTCCAATGGCCGCTCGACCTGGATGCGGCGGTAGCCAAACTCCGTCGTCGGAAACACCCGAACCAGATCGTGGAATTCGTTCTCTTCGTCGGCGTCTATCTCGAGTGCGTCGGCGTACCAACGGGTGATGTCCTTGATCTGTTCGTCGGAGATCTGCTTCCGCTTCTGACCAAGCGACTTGCGCATTTTTACGAACTGCTCGCGCGCATCCAGCAAGACAACCTTGCCGGTGTGAACGGCATCCTTCCGGTTCGACAGTATCCAGAAGTAGGTACTGATACCCGTGTTATAGAACAACTGGTCGGGCAGTGCAACGATCGCTTCGAGCCAGTCGTTCTCCAGAATCCAGCGGCGGATCTCGCTCTCACCGCTTCCGGCAGCCCCGGTAAAAAGCGGCGAGCCGTTGAACACAATGGCAAGGCGGGACCCGCCCTCATGCACCGGCTTCATCTTGCTGATCATGTGCTGAAGGAACAGGAACGAGCCGTCGTTTATGCGCGGTGTGCCTGCATCGAACCGGCCACCACCGCGTGCGGCTTCATCTTTGACGACCTTCTCGACCTTCTTCCACTCGACGCCGAACGGCGGGTTGGCAAGCATGTAATCGAACGTACGGCCGGCAAAATGATCCTCGCTGAACGAGTTGCCGAGCGCGATGTTCTCGGCGGCGTTACCCTTGTCGCTCTTGATGAGCAGGTCGGAGCGGCACATGGCAAAGGTTTCGGGGTTCAGCTCCTGACCATAGGTGAGAATGCGCGCATCTGGGTTCTGCCCGCGGATGTACTCCTCAGTGACGCTCAGCATGCCGCCGGTGCCGCAGGCAGGGTCGAATACGGTCTTGGCGACACCCTTGCCAGTGAGCACGTGCTCGTCAGGTGCCAGCAGCAGGTTGACCATCAGTTCGATCACTTCGCGGGGGGTGTAGTGCTCCCCCGCGGTCTCGTTGCTTTGCTCCGAGAAACGCCGGATCAGCTCCTCGAACAGGTAGCCCATCTCGATCTGGCTCACGCTGGCGGGGTCGAGTTTCGCCTCTGCGAACCGTGCAACGACCTGGTAAAGCACGCCCGCCTTCTCGAGCCGCGTGATCTGAGGTAGGAAGTCATAAGCCTCAATGATCTGTTCGGCGCCTTCGGAGAAGTGCGTGATGTATTGCCGCAGGTTGTCAGCAAGGTTGTCCGCATCCTCGGTGAGCTGCGCAAATCCCAGCGGGAAAGTGTTGTAGAACGAAAGATCGCCCGCGGCCTTGCGAAGGAACGGATCCGACAGCATCGGCTTGCCGTCAAGCTCGGTCGCCTTTGCAACCACCGCCTGCTTTGTCGGCGCAAGCACAGCATCCAGGCGCCGGATGACGGTCAGAGGCAGGATCACCTTGCCGTACTCGTGCGCTTTGTAGTCGCCGCGCAACAGGTCGGCGATCTGCCAGATGAAGTTGGCGAGAGTGGCAACACGGGGTGAGGCGGTCGTGCTCATCGGACTCCTAGAGGTTCGCTCAAGAGTCTCGCAGACACGGAGCCCGCGTCACACCCTCGGGGAATCAGGCCGCCCGCGCTTCGACAGGCTCAGCGACCGCCCGCAACGTAAGCTCGAACCCATGCCCCTGGTCGGCCCCACTCCCCCGCCCGGCCTACACGTGATGAGCTACAACATCCGCCGGCGCATGCCCACGCTGTACCCGGTCATGGCGGACCGCTGGTCGCACCGCGAACCTCTGCTGAAGCAGTTTCTCGATGACGAGCGGCCGGCTGTGCTCGGCGTGCAGGAGGCGCTGCCCGACCAGGCGAAGTTCGTGGGGCGCGCGCTCGGCGACCGGTACCGGTTCGTCGGGAACGGGCGCGAGAAGGAGGGGCGCGGCGAAGGATGCCCCATCTTCTACGACCGGGAACGGGTGCGGCTGATCGACTGGGTGCAGTCCGCGCTGTCTGACACACCCGACATCCAGGGTTCAACCACTTGGGGCAATCGCACGCCGCGGGTCATCGTCGACGCGACGTTCGTGGACGTCGCCACCGACATCCGGTTCCACTTCATCAACACGCACTTCGACAACCGCTCGCGCAACTCGCGGCTGCAGAGCGCGGTCAGGCTTCGGGATGTCGCCCTCGCGACGGGACTACCGACGATCGTCACCGGGGATTTCAACTGCGACGACGAAACCGCGCCGCACACGGTTCTTCTCGGCGACGGGCAACTGGTCGACACCTGGTCAGACCCGCACCTGCGGCTCACGGAGTCGTGGGGCACCTTCCTCGACTACAAGCCGCCGGTGCTCGAGCACAAGCGCATCGACTGGATTCTGGCCACGCCATCCGTCACCGTCGAGAAGACGGGCATCAACACCACGCGCTACGAGAAGGGCTGGCCGTCGGACCACGCCGCCGTGCAGGCTGTGGTGCGGCTGGGTTAGAGAAGGCTGATGATCGCCGGCAAAACGTTGATTGCGACGACGATGCCGACGATGAGGGCGAGTGCTTTCCAGAGCGTCTGACGCACGCCCGCGATTCTCACCTCGCGGTCGAGGGCGAAAAAACGGGCATGGGCGTCCTGGACGACACCCGAATGTGCACGCCAGACCGTAGGGTCATCGAGATAGGTCACCAGGCGCTCGTAGTCCTCGTAGTCGATCGCGGCGGGCTGCTTGATCAGCCAACGTCGGAGACCTCTTGAGTCGATCACCTTGACAACCGCCGGTCGTTTCTTCATGGCGACCTGCTTTGGTGCAACCAAGACGACGACCGGTTGAACCGCCGGAAAGTTCGGGATGGCGGCCCGAAGCATCCGTGTCACCCGGGTCGCCTCGTGCTCCGAGTTCGTGATGTGGTGGGTCCTCTGGCCCTCGACGAGCAAACCGCTTCCGTTCACCCAGATCCGCTTGTCGCGGTGATGCTTGGTGTTAATCGCGTAGGCACCACTCGGCCCGATCACAAGATGATCCACATCTGAATCACCCGTGCCAATCGGGAGCGCATGGAAGGTTGCCCAGCCGCTCGGCAGCGAATCGAGGATGCGCCCGACCTCGACTTCGCCGAGAGCACCTTGGTACCAGGAACGACTGTACTGCCCAAGTGGAGAGAATCCGAGGATGCGAGCCAGCGTCGACCGCGGTTGCAGGCCGTCTTGCTCCGTCAGCAGTCTTTCGATAACCAGCTGCGCCGGCCGCCGGTCACGCATGGTGCTGTTGCTCGACATCTTTCTACCCCCAGGGATGACGCTATCGAGGGATGCTCGACGTTCGTCACCCCCAGTGCGGGGCGGGCTGCTCGACCCGGTCAGCGGAAGCTCTCCGCGATCCCCTCCAGCCTGCGATACTGCTCCTCCCAGTCGACCGAGTCATCCATGTTCACCACATCGGGGCGGAAACCGACTGCGCCGTCGATGAGTTCGCGCAGGATATCCGCATGGCCGGCATGCCGAACAGTCTCCGCGATCATGTGGATCAGCACCCGCTCGAGCGTGACCTGCCGGCGATCCTCCGGCCACCAGCGCACCTCGCCCGGCGAATCGAGGTCGAGGTCGTCGATCGTCCGGTCGGAGAAAGTCCACACCCGTTTGTAGAAGTCGACGATGAACTCGCGGCTCTCATCGGCGGTCGCGAACATGTCGGCGCCGCTCTCGTCGTGCGCCCAGGGGACATCCGCCGGAAAGTCCCGCCCGAAACACTCGCCGAAGTAGAGCATCTCGGTCGTGGCCACGTGCTTCACCAGTCCGAGCAGGTTGGTGCCGGTCTGCACCATCGGCTTGCGGATGTCGTACTCGCTCAGTCCGTCGAGCTTCCAGAGCAGAACATCCCGGCCCTGTTGGAGGTAGCGCACCAGATCAGATTTCACGCGTCCCACCCTTGCGCCAGAATCGACACATGGCAACCTGGCTGGCACGACGACTCGCGGGCATCCTCAAGTCCGCCGGAACGGAGCTTCAAGTCGACGAGGTCGCCGACCACGAGACTCTCCAGATGCTGTCGGCCTTCGCGCTCGCCATGCTCGAAACCGGCCAGGCCACAAACGACGTGGAGGAGACGGTGCGCTCGATCGCCGCCGCCTACTCGCTCGACGGCTTCAGTGTGGTGGTGCTGCCCACCTTCGTGATACTGCAGGCCGGCGGCCAGACCGCCCAGTTCTCCTCGGCGAAGCCGGCCGGCTCGCGCCTCGACCAGGCGGGAGCGGTCGAGTTGCTCACCGCCCGAGCGCTGCGGCGCGAGCTGATGCCGACGGATGCCGTGCGCCAGCTAGGCGAGGCACTGGCCGCGCACCCTCGGTTCGCCTGGCCGCTCGCCTGGCTGGGGCACGTCATCCTCACGGTCGGATTCGGTATGGTGATCAACCCCACGGCGCCGGCGATCCCGGCATACGCCGTGCTCGGCTTCGGGGTTGGCGGGCTCATTCTGCTGGCGCGGCGGTTCAGCGGGCTGGCAGCGGCCGTGCCGGTCGTCGCCGCCTTCGCGGTCACCATCGTGACCACGCTATGGCTGTCGCACCTCGTGGGCGACTCGGCGTTGCGTATCATCGCTCCCCCGCTGGTCAGCTTCCTGCCCGGCAGTACCCTGACGATCGCCGCCATCGAGCTCACCAGCAACCAGGTGATCTCCGGCGCGTCGCGGCTCGTATACGGGGTGGCACAGCTGCTACTTCTCACCTTCGGGGTGTTCGCCGCGTCGACGATCGTGGGCGGGCTGCACTCCGGCACCCCGCAGCAGCCTCTTGGCTGGTGGGGCGGCCTCCTCGGGGTCGTGCTGGTCGCCGTCGGGTACACGCTGTTCATGTCAGCCCCGCGTGGAGCATTCCTGTGGCTCGTTGTCGCGCTCGCGGTGTCCTACGGCGCGCAGGCGCTCGGCGCCGTGGTGATCGGCGCCGCTCTGTCGGGATTCTTCGGTGCCGTGGTGGTGTCACCGTTCGCGCGGTTCGCATCGCGCTTCCGCGGGTCGCCGCCCGCATCGGTGATGAGTCTCGCGTGCTTCTGGCTGCTGGTTCCCGGAGCGCTCGGGTTCATCGGGCTGAGCGGCGTGGCATCCGACTCCCTGGATGCGCTTCAGACCCTTACGACCGCCGGACTGTCGGTGCTCGCCATCGCGCTCGGCGCGATCGTCGGCATCGGGGTGAGCCGCGACGCCGGCAGGGTTACTCGGCTTTCGCGGCGGCGGACTTAGGAATCATGGCCGCCCGGAACCAGGCCTCGTCCAACGCCGGCGCCGGAAGTGGCGGGCCGTCGACGGCGCGCAGACCGTCGAGCATGAGCTGCAGGTACCGTCGCCACAGCTCCGGCTGTTCATCGCTCACTCCATAGATGCCGTAGAGCATTGCGAAGATCGGCCAGGCGTCGGTGAAGCCGACCCCCGCACGAAGCACCCCCGCCGCATGGGCTCGGGTGAACAGAGCGGACAATCCGTCGATGAGTTCGTCGGCGATCCGCTCGTTCAGACCGAAACCCTCACGCCCCAGGAACAGTTCGCACAAACCGCGATCGCGCGCCTGATGCGTAGCGGTCGTTTCGAAGAAAGTCGCTATGGCCAGCCAGGGATCGTCGATCTTCAGCGCGGAACGCATATCGGTCAGCACCGAGTCCAGCGCCGCAGAATACAAGGTCTCGACAATCTCGCGCTTGCTGGCGAAATTGCGGTAGACAGTGCCGACACCGACGCCGGCCTGTCGGGCGATGTCTTCGAGGGTCGCGGATAGGCCGCGCCGTGCGAACACGTCCCGCGCCGCCTGCACGAGACGCTCACCGTTCACGGCGGCGTCTTTGCGTTTTGCACGCACAGGCTGCTGGTCGGTGGACATCAGTTCATTATCGTTCCGCCTTCGCCCGGGCAGCCAACTGCTCTGTCAGCCGGTCGAGCTCTGCGACCGCCGCGGCATCCGTGGTCCCGAGCGGCGATGCCACAGAGCTGCGAAGGAATCGTCGGAAGACGGATACGAGCATGGCTTCGGGAAGGGTGCGCAGCAGGGTGAAGGCGCGGGGCACGGGCGGTGTCGGCATCGCGCCGAGGTTGTGCCTGATCCGTCGCACCATCTCGCGAATCGCGCCCGGATCGGAGGCCAGCTGCTCAAGACCTCCCGCGGCGTGCACCGCCTGCCCGAGCGGCACCTCGAACGCCGCGTGGGTCGTGAGCCAGGCATCCATTCGGGATTCGGTCTTCGCGTTGATCCCGACGGCGCGCAGTGTACGGACGACCCGTTCGAGACGCGGAGTCACTCCCCCGTCGGGCAGGCCGACCGGAACTCGCACAAATCGGGTCAGCAGCGAGCTCGGGCGGTAGCGCACGACTTCGCCGTCCATCGTGCCGCCCTGAGCCGGGAAGCCGAGCAGCACACGCTCCCGACCGATGACGGAACTCAGCGGATCCGCACCGGCCGCCCAGTTGAGCAGGAACAGCACATCGCCATCGAGCCCGGCGAGCGAGTCGAGTACCGCATCCATCTGGTGGGTGCGCACGAAAACGAGGATCAGGTCATACCCGTTGTCAGGATGGTCGACAACCGGCACAGGAACCCGCCTGACGGCCGGACTGTCGCCTGCGGCGAGAAGTACACCGTGCTCTCGAACCGCGGCCAGGCGCTCGCCTCGAGCGAGCAGCGCGACATCCACCCCTGCTTCGAACAGAGAGGCGGCGTAGATACTGCCGACCACCCCGGCGCCGTACACGAGAATTTTAGGATCGGTCACGGAATCTCCCCGGAATGCTAAGCGGAATGGTGTATTCCAACTCTACATTAAGCGGAATGTATTATTCCTCTTAGGCCAGACTCTTCGGCTTCACGAGCGAATGACTGTTGCTCACCAACTGCTCGACCAGCTCATCCGGAACGCTGGTGGTGTCGACAGTGATCCAGTGCTTCTTGTTGAGGTGATAGCCGGGGACGATCGCACCCGGAAAGTCGGCACGCAGGGCGATGCCATCGTGTGGGTCGATCTTGACGCTGATGCTCCCGCGGTCGATAGGCCCCAGCGCGAAGATCTTGCCTACGACCTTGAACACCGTCGTCTCTTCGCCGAACGGGTAGGTCTCCTCGGCAGCCACCTGGGCGAGACAGAGCGCGCGGAGTTCGTCGGAGGTCACCCCAATAAGCTATCCCCAATCTACTGGACCAACTAGAACATATGTTCGAATGTGTCTATTATGGATGCATGGAAGACCTGCTCGCAACCGCCGCCGTGGTTGCCGCTGTGCACGACTTCCGTGCGCTGTCCTCCAGCGAACTCGTGACGGCGGTGGCGCAGATCGCGGCGCTTCGGCGATGCGTCGATCGTGCCGCGGCGCAGGCGGCAGCCGAACTGGCGCGGCGATCGGAGCCGGCACTCGGGGATGCCGGCCTCGCTCGAGCGGGCGGTTATCTGTCTACCGAGCATATGATTCAGGTTCTTGGACAGGTTTCACGCGATGAGGCAGTGAAGCTGGTGCACGTCGGGAGCGTGATCACCACACCCGCCGTGATTGCCGCGACAGACGCCGGGCTTTCACTCGAGTCGGTTGATGCGATCCGGCGCGGGCTCGGCAGTCTCGACGACGAGGCCGCCGTTGCCACAGTCGTCAAGGGTTCGATGGCACGAACACCTGGCCAGATCTTCAAGATCGCGCGACAGCTGCGCAACAGGCTCGATGCAGACGGCATCGCCAAGCGCGAAATGGAGCAGCGCGACCTGCGTGCCGTGCGCACCTGGTGGGACGAAGCAGGCATGTACTGCGGTTCATGGCGACTCCCGCCCGAGGAGGGAACGATCGTTGCGGAGGCGTTCGACGCGGTCATGTCGCCTCGTCGCGGAGGTCCGAGGTTCGTTTCGACGCCAGCGGCACGCTCGCCATTCGACGACAAGCTCACGACCGAACAGGCAGCGGCAGATGCCATGGTCGACATGATCCGGCTCGCGGTCGACGCGGACCCTGGGGTCATCTTCGGTAGACGGCGCCCGGCAGTGCGCGTGATCGTGACCGACACGGCCCTGCACGCCCGCAAGGGCCAGGGTCGAATCGAAGGCCACACCGACCCTGTTTCGTTCGCAACCGTCGAGCGGCACCTCTGTGACACCGGCGCGATCTCCCTGGGCTTCGATGACGAAGGCCAGTGCGTCAACGTCGGCCGCAATCGCCGGCTGTTCAACGAAAAGCAGCGAATCGGCATGGCGGTGCGCGACGGCGGATGCATTGCCGACGGCTGCGATCGCCCACCCTCTTGGTGCGAAGCCCACCACATCAACCAATGGGCGCGAGACGATGGAAACACCGACATCGCAGACGGTGTGCTCCTCTGCCGACGACATCACCTGCTGCTTCACAACACGGGATGGCAGATCATCCGCGACGGCGGCAGGTACTTCATGAAACCGCCCGCGGTTGACGGGGAACACCCTGAATTGATCCCGCTACGGAGTCACAACCCGATCATCGAGACGATGCGGCGTGCATCGTGAGCGCTCGGTCTACACTGCAGAGACCGGCCCAATCACACCGATCGAAGTCTGCTGACAATGAACCTCGAACTCACCATCCTCGCGTGGACATTCACAGCTTTACTACTCTTCCTGCTGATCGTGAGCATTCTCGCGGGCCGCGGGGTGATACCGCTCAACCATCTGATCGGCATACGACTGCCGGCACTTACCTGGGGCGACGGCGCCTGGCGCGCTGGGCATCGAGCGGCGGTGATGCCGGCAGCGATTGCGTTCGCGGTCGCACTCGTGTTCGCACTCGGCGGTCTGATCACACCGTGGGCTTATCTCGTCGCGATCGCCGCCTTCGTCATCGGATTCGCGTGCGCGGCCATTCGAGCCTCGCTGGTGGGGGCTCGAGTCCAAGTCTGAACCCGTGCAACCGATGGACAGCGAGCTGGCTAGAGGTTCCAACTCCGAGCAACCACAGCCCCGACGAGGAATCACATGACCCTCCACGACCAGCGGGTCGACAACGCCGAGATGCTGCCGGCCAAGTGTCCCAGCACGGGGATTACTCGTACAAGAACACGTTCCAGCTCGTCGCGGATACGCTCGGCGACCGGTGCGGAGATGATCATCGACTACTCGCACCTACTCGGCGCGGGTGGCTCCGGTCGCCTAAACGGTGCGTGAGATGGCCTCGCAGGAATCCCACGCCGGACTCTCCAACCGCGACCGGGTCTCGCGCTACGTCTGACGCACCCGACCTATGTCACGCCCTACGATCCTGGTATGAGCGAGATGCTGCAGTCCGACACCCGCCGCGTTCTCGAGCAACTGCTTGCCGACGACAGCGCGACCGATCCCCTCGAACGGCTACGGCACCTGAGATCCGCGGTCGCGGCCCTCGAGGCCGAGCCTGCCACGCTCGAAGCCGTACGACAGATCGTGTCAGAGACGAGGGCCGGCTGGGACGAGATCGCGAAGGCGGCCGGCCTGAAGCCTGCCGCCGCCAAGTGGCGCTGGCTGGGCACCGACGCCGAGATCGCAGCCAGACTCGAAGCGGGACGAAAACGCTCGACCCGTGCCAGCAGCGTGCCAACCGACCTGCCCGGCTACTCCGTCGCAGAGGCGGCAAAGAAGCTCGGAGTGACTGTGCAAGCCGTCTACCTGCGCATCAGCCGCGGCCAGCTCGACAGCGAAACCGTCACGCTGGACGATGGGCGCCGCTACAAGCGAGTCATGCTCCAGTAGCTACTTGCCCTCGGGGAGTCCGGGTTCGGGATTGTCGAGCGAGGCCATCGCGGCGTCCGCGTCCCCCAGAGCTCTGGACGGCATCCGCCACTCGCCCCTGGCAACGTAATTGACCATCACGTTCAGGGTCGCGATGACCGGCACCGCGAACAGGGCCCCGGGAATGCCGGCGACGAACGACCCGGCCGCCACGCCGAGCACCACCGCGAGCGGATGGACCTTCACCGCGGTGCCCATCACGAGCGGCTGCAGCACGTGCGCCTCCAGCAGATGCACCAGCAGCACGCCGCCGAGCATGATCACGGCCTGGATCGGACCGACATAGACCAGCGCGACGACCACCGCCACGACCCCCGTTGCCACGGCACCGACCACCGGGATGAACGATGCGAGGAACACGAGAATCGCGATCGGCACCGCGAGCGGCAGTCCCAGGAAGAAGGCGAACAGCCCCACCCCGACACCGTCGACCGCGGCCACGAAAATCTGCACCCGCACGAAAGTGGTGAGCGTGAGCCAGCCGGACCGGCCGGCACCATCGACCGCGGGACGGGCCTTGCGCGGGAACAGCCGCGTGGTCCACGACCAGACACCTCGCCCGTCGATCAACAGGAAAATGGTGGAGAACAGGGTGATGAGCGAGCCGGTCAGGAGGTGAAGCCCGGTGGTTCCGACAGACAGGGCGCCACTGGCGATTGCGGAGCTGTCGTTCTGGATGGCCGCGCCGATCCGGGTCAAATAATCGTTGAACTGCTTCGTCGACACCTGCAGAGGAGAGGTCTTGAGGAACTCGCGGAAGTTGTTGTACGCCGTGACCGAACGCTTTTCGATATCGGGCAGGCCGGTCCTGACCTGGATCACGATCAGGAACACGAGGCCACCGATCACGACCACGGTCAGCACGAGCGCGACGACGATCGCAAGCCACCTCGACCAGTGGTGCCGGCGCAGGTAGTTGACGAACGGGATGAGCAGCGCCGAGAGGAGGAGCGCAACGAGGAACGGAATGACGATGTCGCGCAGGTTCACTATGAGCAGTCCGAAGACCACCAGCACGCCAACGATCGCCAGGATGCGCCATGCCCACTGGCCGGCGATCTCGACGCCGACCGGGATGGCGCCCTCGACCCGCTCCCGGCGTGCTTTCCCGGTGGGCACAGCCGCTCTCGCCGTTGCCGCCGAGCCGGTGGATGGTCGTCGCCAGAACCTCATTCGACCCAGTCTTCCCTGAAAACCCGGTAGCCACTACCCGCTAACAGTTCTGTGATTGTCGTGGTATTCCACGAACAACCCGATCGTTCGCACCGGTATGCGAGGCTTTCGTAAGTTCGTGCACATGAAATGGATATCCGCCATCGTCGCCCTTGCACTCGCGGCGCTCACCGTGCTGGTCGCGACCCCGCTGGCCGCGGACGCCGCGAACCTCGGCCCCGGCTACGAATACCAGGGCCAGCCGGGCAGCCACCTGGGCGGCTACGCGGACCCGGACGGCACTGTGAGCTACTGCATCAACGCGGGTGCTCCGAGCGCCATCGGCAAGCTGACCACGGATGCCGGGGTGGTCGGCTCGGTGAACGGTCTCGACGCCGACACAATGGTCCGCCTCAATGAGGTGTTATCAGCACACGGGAACACATCAGACGACAACATCGCCGCCGCGGTCGCGATGACCGTCTGGAGCATTGCCGGGCCTGCCGACTACAACGCCGAAGGCGGGGATCGCTACGTGCTCGGTCGAGCTCCCTCGTCGCAGCGTGCGACGATCCTCGCGCTGGCCGGCCAGTTCCGGGATGAGGCGGCCGCGTACATCGCACCCACAGGCACCGCGACTCTCACCCTCGCCGTCGAC
>JAZJYU010000144.1:0-7339 GCA_040390225.1 Actinomycetota bacterium
CTTCGAGTGGCTCGCCGAGAAGATCGAGTCGTCGAGTTCCCGGGCGGGGGCCTGCTCGCCGAAGGAGTCGAGCGATGTCGTGTCGTCCTGTTGCGCCGCCCATGCACGCTGCTGGGCGATGAGATCCTGGTCGGCGAGCGACGAATCATATGACCAGGCGTCGAGGTCGTTCTTGAACAGCCGCTTTGCACGAGCGGGGTGCGCCTGCCATTCGATCAAGCGCTCACGAAACGTGAAGAGGGTCTGCTCGGCCTGGAAGCTGAACGAGACGGCGTTCTTCTGCATGTCGGCGATCTCATGAGCGGCCCAGTCGGCGGCCAGCGCGCTGCCGGACACGGGCAGCAACCGCAGGCGGATGTCCGCCTCGCTGAGCAGGTGCTCGAAGTGCGCCTGCTCCGTGACCGGCACGGTATTCCACACGGCGGCTTTGCGGGCCGCGCTCACGAGCGCGGTGACAGCGGAGGCCCTGGCCTGACGGTCGCTGAGCGCGACCAGGCGTTTCGAGGAACCCCGGCCGATGCCCGCTGCGATGATTCCGGCGATCACGATGGCGACGAAGGGGATTATCGCGCCGGAGATCACGCGCCACCCCGCATCGGAGTAGAACCAAGCGACGAAGTCATTCCAGATGTGCTGCATGCCGAGACGATAACCCCCGGTGTCACCGCGCCGGGGAAGCGGGTGCGCGAGTCGTCAAAACTCTCAGCTTCTTAATTAGGGTTAATTGGAGCGGAAGCACTCGATCGCGTCGTCGATGCTCCAGAACTCTCCCATCACCACGAATCGGCGCTGTCGCGCGAAGAACTGCTTCGCCCGGTAGCGGAACCCGTCGCGAACCAGGAACTGCTCGACGTACCCCAGGACCTCACCGTCTGGCCGGGTGACTCTCCAGAGCGCGTCGTGCAACTGGGTCAGCCGGATACCGAAGCGGGTGAGAGTCACATTGTCGGCGAATGCGAGTGTTGTCATGATTCGAAGATATGTTCGACCACCGACATTCTGGGCCGGGCCGGAGGTTCGGGCATAGAGTCGGAGCATGCACACTTTCGTTCTTGCCGGTGGCTGCTTCTGGTGCCTAGACGCCGTCTATCGCACGCTCAAGGGCGTCAGCGGGGTCGTGTCAGGGTACACGGGAGGCGTCACGAAGAATCCTGATTACGATGCGGTGTGCACGGGCATGACTGGCCATGCCGAGGCGGTGGCCGTCACCTTCGACGAGACGGTCATCCCCGACGACGTCATCCTCGATGTGTTCTTCAGCCTGCATGATCCACGTCAGCTCAACCGTCAGGGCAACGACGTCGGCACGCAGTACCGGTCGGCGATGTTCTATGTCGACGACCCGCAGAAAGCGGCGTTCGAGAAGGCTCGCGAGCGGGCATCCGAATACTGGGAGGGCGGTGTCGTCACCACCATCGAGCCGCTGGGCGCATGGTATCCGGCCGAGGAGTATCATCAGGACTTCTTCGCCAAGAACCCCGGCCAGGGCTACTGCATGGCCGTCGCGTTGCCGAAGGTCAACAAGATCCGCACGTCGTTCGCGGAGTACGTGCTCGCGAGCTAGTTGTACTGCCCAGGGAGGTTAGCTAGCCGGCTGATGGGTGGTTTGCCTCCGATGGCGGTGTGGGGCCTGTGGTGATTGTATTCATGGAGCCACGCAGGTAGCGATGCAGGACGCCGACCGCGGTGACAGCTTTCTCGTCGTCGTGGATCTCCGCGTAAGCGACCCGGGAGTGGTCATCGATGACGGTGTGGACGAACGCTTTGCCCACTTGCCCACTTGCCCACTTGCCCACTTGCCCATGCCACCGTTTCTCGCCTCGGGATGCCAACGTGTCGCTGCGATTGCGGTTTCCTTGAGGTCGCCCGACGAAACGGTGCCCGCCGCCGGTGGGGATGTTCCCGAACTTGGTGACATCAATATGAATCATCGAACCGGGATGGTCGTGCTCATAGCGGCGAACCACTTCACCAGTCCTGATATCGACATGGTGGAGTTTGTTCAGCCGGCAGCGGGTCAGGACCGCATGAACCGTCGAGGCCGGCATACCGAGCTTCCAGCCGATCGCGACGGGTCCAAGCCGTTTCTTCCACCGCAGGTGCACGACTTTCCGGACCAGCTCGTGCGAGGTCCGGTTCGGGCTGTGATGCGGCCGAGATGACCGATCGACAATCAGACGCGCGATGCGCAACCGGTGACGCGGCGTCAACGCCGCATTAGCGTGGGAAATGAGGACCTCCTGGTCGATGAAGTGTTTGCCTTGACAGCTCCACTCCACGACCGGAGGTCCTTCTTCATCCCTAACGACTGCAGCGAGTCGTCACATCCACTCAACCAACGTCCCCGGGCAGTACAGCTAGCCGACGTTGTAACGGTTCTCCAGGGGTGAGCGCCTACCGGCGCTAATCCTTTCCAACCCGGCGGAGCACTGTCGCGATGTCCTGATTGATAGACGAATTGTCCACTAAATTACCGACTTGCACCTAGCGAGTCAGTAAGGGCAGGCTCAGCAAGTGAAAGGAGCAGGCTCGAGCGTTGGACCCGGAGAAAGCGGCAATTCATGAGGCCAGGTAGAAGTTCACGTCGTGCAGGCGTGGTGATCACCACGATCGCTTTGGTTGCGGCTGCGCTTTCTCTCACAACGCCAGCGCATGCGGCACCAGTGCACTCATCTATCGTTTCGCCAACGTTAGAGGCGGACGCCAGCGTGCAATCGAGTGCGCAATGGCTTGTGCTCTCGAATCCTCCGGCGGCTGGCGGGTTTACTGACGACCCACAGCAGAAGGAGTCGGCCGGTAACTACGTCTATGTGTGTGTTCTGACCAGCGGATATAGCTACACGATTGGGCATGGCACGCGACTTAGCTCGTGTAGCGGATCTCGCATTCAGCAGTATTTGTATGGTGCCTTACAACAAAGTGTCGCGATCAGCGGCAGCCCGCGGACCGTGAGGGCTTCGACCGTGACCATCGGATGCCTGATTGCCGGAGCTGCCCTCGCAGTGGGGGTCTGGGCGGTGATAACCAGCTTCGGCACTCTAACGGTGGTGTCTGGATTGATCTCCGTCGCCGGGCTTGCATACTGCAAGGCTTGAGACGATGAATCAAATGAATGAGGCCAACCCGGTCGCCCACGAACGCGCGTCCACCCGTGACCGGATGCTCGGCGTGGCGATCCAGTGTTCCGGCGGCGGAGCCTTCGCGCTGCTACTCGCCCAGCTCGTCCTTTCCGCCACGGGTCATTCGAACCGCTACGTGATAGCCGTGCTCTTCCTGGTCGAGTCGGTGATCCTGATGGTGGGATTCGGCGCCTTCGGCGGACGAGCAATGGCCAGGGGGCGACGCTCTGACGCGCGCGTCGCTTTCGCGAGCTTCGTCGTGTGGGTCGCGTTCGCGGCGGTTCAGGTGGTGATACTCGCGAGCTAGCCGAGCATCGCGGCGAGCGCGCCCAGTTGCTCGATGCGGGCATCCGAGGTCGGAGCGAGTGCGGTCACCGAGATCGTCGTCACACCAGAGTCGAGCAGTGCCTTCACGCGAGCACGCACGTGCGACTCCGTGCCGATGAGTGAGGTGCTGAGCACGAGTTCATCGGGCAGTGCGGCCGCTGCCTCTTCTTTGCGACCACTGAGGTACAGCTCCTGCACCCGCGCTGCTTCGTCCTGGAAACCGTATGCGAGAGCGAGATCGTTGTAGAAGTTCGCACCGACCGCGCCCATTCCGCCCACGTACAGTGCGACCTGGTTGCGATAGGCCGCGAGCGCCTCGTCGACATGGTCGCCGATGTAGAGCGGCTGCTGGGCCACGATATCCAGGGGCCCCAGTTCGGGGTCGCGCTTGGCGAAGCCTTCATCGAGGGCCGCACCCCACGCAGCCCTGGCCCCCTCTGGGTAATAGAACAGCGGCACCCAGCCGTTGGCGATCTCGGCTGCCTGGGCCACCGCGGTCGGAGTGAGGGCGGCGATAGAGATCGGGATGGCGGCCCGTACCGGGTGATTGATCAGCTTCAGCGCCTTGCCGAGTCCGCGACCCTTGTCTTTCGGCAGTGGCAGGTCATAGTACTTGCCGTGATGCTCGACGACCTCGCGCCGCCAGACCGACCGGCAGATCTCGACGTTCTCGCGGATGCGGCCGAGAGGTGCGGTGAAGGGGATGCCATGGAAACCCTCGATCACCTGGGCGCCCGACGACCCGATACCGAGCTCGAACCGCCCCCCGGAGACGTCGTCGAGGCCTGCCGCCGTCATCGCGAGCAGGGTGGGTGTGCGCGTGTAGATGGGCAGGATGCTGGAGGCGAGCGTCATCGTGCTGGTGATGGCAGCGAGGTAGCCGAGCCGCGATACGGCGTCGAACGAATACGCCTCGGCGACGCCGACCAGATCGACCCCCGCCTTCTCGTACTCGACGATCTCTTTCGACGCGCTCGCGAACGGCTGCTCGTAGCTGAGCGTTACTCCCAGACGAGCATGAGTATCCAGACGGGCGTGAACATCCTTGTCGGCCATAGTGCCAGCCTAGCGAGCGAGCGTATGCTGGCTCGCGCCTGATCAAGGCTGAAGAAAGGATGCTCAATGACGAGCACTGTTATCGAGAAGACGTGGGTCGCGTACGGGCCGGCCGGCGTCGTGGGTTCTGTTCATCGGCTGGATGGCGGCGGGTACACCTTCCGTCTGCTGTCCGACGAGTCGCCCCGTGCCGACTATCCGAGTCTGGATGTCGCGAAGCGAGCGCTGCACGCTAGCCTCGTTCCCGGCGCGGAATGGCCGGAGTTCCTGGAGCACTGATCCTTCACCGATGAGCGAATGGCGGCCGTCTCCCCATCCGGGAGGCGGCCGTCGTCCTTCGGGTTCCCGTGCGATCACACTCGTCGCATGACAGACATGATCACTCTCACCGGCCTCGTGGCCACCCAGCCCAAGCACCTCGTCACAGCCGAGGGGCTCTCGATCACTTCCTTTCGACTCGCGTCGACCCAGCGGCGATTCGACCGCTCGCAAGAGCGCTGGATCGACGGCGACACCAACTGGTACACGATCACGACGTTCCGCCAGCTGGCGATCAACGTGGTCGGGTCGGTGCATAAGGGCGACCGGGTCATCGCGACCGGGCGCCTGCGCATTCGCGACTGGACCAACGGCGAGAAGGCCGGCACCACTATCGAGGTCGATGCGGATGCGGTGGGGCCCGACCTGCTCTGGGGCACGTCCGTGTTCACCCGCAGTATCTCGACCGCGGTCGCCGACGGCATGCGGGAGGCACAGGCCACGCAGGCCACTGACAACGAGGAGGTGGCCGATGCGGAGGTGGCCGAGCGAGCGCCGGAGGAATCTCTCGACCCGCTCGCGGTGCCGTTCTGAGCCGCACCCCGGACTGGCATCGTAGACTCGTCGGCGATCGACCTGGAGGGGATCGCGCCATGCAGAGCTACCGCAAGACCGCGCTGGTCGCGGCAGCACTCATCGCGTCGCTGGCCTTGGCCGGCTGCGTGCAGTCAGGTGCTCAGGCGCCCGCGATCACGACGAGCAGCTCCCGCACCGGCAGCGCGACTCCGGTGCCCACAGTGTCTGCTGTGCCCGAATACCACGCCGACGGCTCGGCGGACGAGAACAAGGCCTACTTCGACCTGGTGAACAACCGCTTCTTCGCGGCAAACCCATCGGCGCTCGGCCGGCCGATCATCGACAACCTGGTTGCGGCGGGCTTCACGAAATCCGACATGCAGGTGACGCCCGATAAGACGTCCATCGGCGGCGGTGTCGACTCCATTCTGTTCGGGGTCAAGATGGGGGACGAGTGCCTGCTGGGCCAGCACAGCGGCTCCGGCTACAGCAGTGCGGTAGCCCCGGCGCTGACGAGCGGCGGCCCGTGCTTGATCGGATTGACCAGATCCATCGACTGGTAGACCGGATCGGCATACCGCGATCTTTCGGTAACCAAACAGTTACGGTAACGTTTCGGTTACCAACCAGAAGGGTTCAGCATGCTCGCGTTCGAGTCCACCTCCACCATTTCCGCCAGTCCCGACGCCGTGTGGGCCGTACTCGTCGATGGTGCGGCATGGCCGGCCTGGGACTCGGGAGTCGCCAGCGTCGATGGCACTGTCGCTCTCGGCAGCAGGCTGAAGATCCAGTCGAAGGTCGCACCGGGTCGCACCTTCCCGGTGAAGGTCACGACGTTCGCGGCCCCGAACAGTCTCGTGTTCACCGGTGGCATGCCGTTCGGCCTGTTCACCGGGGTACGCACCTACACGCTGACGCCGAAGGGCACGAGTACCGTGTTCACCATGCGTGAGGAATACACCGGACCGCTGTCCGGCTCGATCGGAAAGTCGATCCCCGACCTCAACCCGTCGTTCGTGCAGTTCGCCAACGGGCTGAAGGCGCGGGTCGAGAGCGGCGCGTAGTGACCGCGATACCCGCCGGGGACCCGTTCGAGGCACTCGGCGACCCCACCCGGCGTGAGATTCTCAGAATTCTCGGTGAGAGTGAACACTCAGTGCACGAGATCGCTGAGGAACTTCCGGTCAGTCGCCCAGCGGTGTCGCGACACCTGAAACTCCTCAGCGAGGCCGGCCTGGTGTCGAGCGAACGCCGCGGCACGCGCCAGGTGTATCAGCTGCAGGAGCAGGGCGTGCAGGCGGTACGTGATTATCTGCAGCGGGTCTGGGGAGAGGTGGGAACGCGGTTCACCCTGTTCGCTGAGAACACCATCGTGGACAATACCGACCATGACTGATCTCGATCCGATCACGCTCACCCTCGACCTGTCCTGCTCGGCCGAGCATGCTTTCTCGGTCTGGACTTCGAAAATCGATGCATGGTGGCCCGCCGATCACACGGTGAGCGGCGACCCCCGGTCCGTCGTGCTCGAACCGTTCGCTGGCGGCCGGATCTATGAGACGACCGACGACGGATCAGAGCACGAATGGGGCGAGATCGTCGCGTGGGATCCGCCGCAGCGCTTCGCCTATCTCTGGCATCTGCGCAGCACGCGGGAGGACGCGACGGATGTCGACGTCCGTTTCATCGAGGTGGACGCGGGCACCAGCCGGGTCGACATCGTGCACTCCGGGTGGGAGCGCCTCGGCGCCGAAGCCCAGACCTGGCGGGATCGCAACAACGGCGGCTGGGCGACCCTGCTGCCGCACTTCGTGGCTGCCGTTCTCGCCTGACGCTGCCAACTAAACTCGGTGCATGGCCGAATTCATTTACACGATGGTCCGCGCTCGAAAAGCGGTCGGCGACAAACTCATCCTCGATGACGTGACGATGTCGTTCTTCCCCGGAGCCAAGATCGGCGTGGTGGGCCCGAACGGCGCCGGCAAGTCGACGATCCTCAAGAT
>JAZJYU010000145.1:0-10563 GCA_040390225.1 Actinomycetota bacterium
AACCGATGATCAGCAGGTCGGTGCCGACGAGGTTCAACTTGACGCCGGTGAGATCGCCTTCGGACTTCAGCCGCGCGATGTCCGGGCGTTCCAGCACGATGAAGGCGCCCGAGGCCGCCAGGTTGGTGCTGAGCAGATCGGTGACCTGTGCCGGGGTCTTGCCCTTGAACTGGGCCTGGGTGAGTGTGACCGTATTGCTGGTCGGCGTCGTGCTCGGCGTGGCACTCGGCGTCGACGACTGCGTGACGGTCGGACTGTTCGACGGCTTCGGTTTCGGCGATGGGTTGGCGAGAAGGGCGATCAGCGTTCCGACGAGCACGACCACGAGGATGCCGATCAGCGCCACCAATGGCCAGGTCCACGGGTTCCGGCCCTTGGTCGGCGTGGGTGAGGTCGGCGGGTCCGCCCCGCCGGCGACCGGCAGCACGCGTGTGGCGGCCTGGGTGTCGGTCGACGGAGCGCCGAAGGCCGCGAGTGAGGCACCGGAGATCACGCCGGGTACGGAAGCCGCTGCGGCAGCGACATCCCCTCGCCGCAAGGCCTGGGCGGCCCGTGCGAGGTGGGCCGCGGAAGCCGGCCGGTCGGCAGGATTCTTCGCGATGCACGAGTAGACGAGATTGCGCACCGGTTCGGAGACCGTCACCGGCAGATCGGGCGCCTTTTCGTTGATCTGGGCCATGGCGATCGCCACCTGCGACTCGCCGGTGAACGGCCGTCGGCCGGCGAGCGCCTCGTAGGCGACGATGCCCAGCGAGTAGATGTCGGTCGTCGGCGACGCGGGATGCCCGCTCGCCTGCTCGGGGGAGAGGTACTGCACCGTGCCCATCACCTGGCCGGTCGCGGTGAGCGGAACCTGGTCGGCGATCCTGGCGATGCCGAAGTCGGTGATCTTGACCCGGCCATCCGGGGTGATCAGCAGGTTGCCCGGCTTGATGTCGCGGTGCACCAGCCCGGCGGCGTGCGCCGCATGGAGTGCGTTCGCGGTCTGAGCGACGATGTCGAGCACTCGGTCGGTCGAGAGCACCCGCTCGCGCTCGAGGATGGTGGACAGCGCCTCACCCGGAACCAGTTCCATGACGAGGTAGGCGCTGCCCTCCTCCTCGCCGTAGTCGTAGACGTTGGCGATGCCCTCGTGGTTGACCAAGGCGGCGTGACGGGCCTCGGCACGGAACCGCTCGAGGAACGTCGGATCGCTCATGTATTCGTCTTTGAGGATCTTGATGGCGACCGTACGGCCGATGACGAGGTCGGTCGCCTCCCAGACCTCGCCCATGCCGCCGATGGCGATGCGGCTGGCGAGCTGGTAGCGCCCTCCGAACGTGAGGCCGCTTGTGGGTCTCATTTGTTCAACACCGCCTCAATGACCTTCTTCGCAATCGGCGCGGACACCACGTTGCCGATGCTGTTCTGGTTCTCGACGACCACGGCTACCGCCACCCGGGGGTCTGACGCCGGAGCGAAACCGGTGAACCAGACCGTGTATGGCTTGCCGTCACCGTTCTGCGCGGTGCCGGTCTTGCCCGCGACATCGACACCGCTAATTCTTGCATTACTGGCTGCTCCGTTGTTGACGTTGTTGATCATCAGCGCTGTGAGGGTCGCGGCTGTTGTCGAGGTGATCGGCTGGCTGAGCACCGACTTCTGGAATGGCTGGATGACCGTGAGGTCGGGCGCGGTGATGTTCTGGATCAGGGTGGGTTTCATCTCGGTTCCCCCGTTGGCGATCGCGGCCGTCGTCATCGCGATCTGCAGCGGAGTGACCCGGTCGTCGAACTGGCCGAACGATGAGAGCAGCACCTCGGGGGCATCCATTCCGCTGGGGTAAGTGCTCGGGGTGACCGACATCGGAATGCTGAGTGGCTGCCCATACCCATAGGCCTTGGCGTACTTGGCGATCAGGTCCTGCCCGAGCGCCTCGCCGAGCTCCGCGAACGGGATGTTGCAGCTGAGCCGCAGCGCGGTGGCGATACTCACGGTGTCGCCGCCTCCGCACGAGCCGCCCTCCGCGTTGTTGATGTACGTCGAGCTCTCCGGCAGCTGAAGGGTCGGGGGGTTGGGGAAGGTGCTGTCGGGCGTATACCGTCCACTGTCGATCGCGGCGGAGGCGACGATCAGCTTGAACACGGAGCCCGGGTGGTAGAGATCGCCGGCGATAGCGCGGTTCACGAGCGGGTTCAGCGGCGAGTCGATCAGCTGCTTGTAGTTCGCGATGACCGCCGAGGTGTTGTGAGACGCGAGCAGGTTCGGGTCGTATGCGGTCTGCGAGACCATCGCGAGGATGGCCCCGGTCTTCGGGTCGATGGCAACGACAGCACCCGGCCGGTCGCCGAGCGCGTCGTACGCAGCCTGCTGCACGATGGGGTCGATGGTGAGCGAGACCGACGCGCCCTTCGGGTTCTGGCCGGTGAGGATGGCGTTCACCTTGTCGAGAAACTGGCTGTTTGCGTTGCCGCTCAAGTAGTCGTTGAGCGCTCCCTCGACTCCGGTGTTGCCCTGGTTCAGCGTGAAATATCCGGTGACGGCGGAGTACAGCTCAGGCTGCGTGTACACCCGCTGGAACTTGTACAGGTCGTTGGACGGCTTCGACTCGGCGATCGGCTGGCCGTCGACGAGGATCGGGCCTCGCTCGGCCGAGTAGCTGTCGTAGAGGGTGCGCACGTTGTGCGGGTTGTTGCGCAGGTTGTCCTGCTGGAACACGCCGATGATGGTGCTCGACGCGAACAGGGCGACGAACATGAGCAGCACGACGGCGCTGATCCGCTTGAGTTCGCGGTTCACGCTTCCACCACCAATCTGGGCTGGTTGCGCACCGTGTCGGAGAGCCGCAGCAGCAGCGCCACGACGATCCAGTTGGCGACGAGCGAGGAGCCGCCGGCAGCGAGAAACGGCGTAGTCAGACCGGTCAGCGGAATCACGCGGGTCACGCCGCCGATCACGATGAACACCTGAAGCGCGATGGTGAAAGACAGGCCAACGCCGAGCAGCCGGCCGAAGTCGTCCTGACCGGCGAATCCGATGCGGAACCCGCGGGAGACGAACAGCAGGTAGAGGGCGAGGATCGCGAACAGGCCGACCAGGCCCAGTTCTTCACCGAGGCTGGCGATGATGAAATCGCTCTCAGCGAGCGGCACGATCGTGGGACGGCCCTGCCCCAGCCCGGTTCCGATCAGTCCGCCGTGGGCGATGCCGAACAGTCCCTGCACGAGCTGATAGCTGCCGCCGACCGAGTCGTAGATCTTCGGGTTGAACGCGTCGAGCCACGACTCGAATCGGCCCTGCACGTAACTCAGGACCTGACCGGCGATCACCGCGCCGCCGACGAACAGTGCGAGGCCGAGGATCACCCAGCTCACCCGGCCCGTTGCCACGTAGATCATCACGAGGAACAGGCCGAAGTACAGCAGCGCGGTGCCCAGGTCGCGCTGGAAGATGAGCACGACCATCGCGGCGGCCCAGATGACCAGGATCGGGCCGAGGTCGCGGGCGCGCGGGAATCGGATGCCGAGCACCCTGCGCCCGACCATCGACAGGCTGTCGCGGGCGGTAACCAGATATCCGGCGAAGAAGATGGCAAGGGCGATCTTCGCCAGTTCGCCGGGCTGGAACGAGAAGGTGCCGATGCCGATCCAGAGCCGCGCGCCGTTGATGGTGCGCCCGATGCCGGGCAGCATCGGCAGCAGCAACAGCACGATACCGACGAACATCGCCACGTACCGGTAGCGCTGCAGCACCCGATGATTGCGGATGACCACGAGCACAGCGACAGCGATGACGATCGCCATGGCGGTCCAGACCACCTGCCGCACCCCGGCGGAGTTCCAGCCTGTGAACTGCTTGGCGATGTCGATGCGATAGATCTCGGCGATGCCGATGCCATTCAGCAGGAACGCGATGGGCAGAACGAACGGGTCTGCCTCGGGGGCGACGAACCGCAGGGCGACATGCACCCCGACGGTGAGCACCCACAGTGCCGCGCCGAGGATGAGCATGTGCGGGAACAGGCGCCCCAGCGCACCCAGCTGCACGAGGGCGATCGTGAACAGCACGATGAGCCCGGCGAAGATGAGCAGTGCGAGTTCGAGGTTGCGGAAGCGCGCCGGCACCCGCAGGCGCAGGCGGATCGTCTCTGTGAAGGTGGGGCGCTGCTCGGTTGCCGGTGCGGCCAGGTTGGTCTGCGTCATATCCGGTTCGCGATCGCCCTAGTTCGTGGCGCCGGTGTCGGCGTCGGACGAGAGTCGCCCCACGATCTTCTTCGCGTCGGCCAGGTCGTTGGCGCTGATGGTGTCGATCACGGTCTGCCGCGTGTACCCGGGAAGGTCGCTCAACCGGATGCTGGTCTGCTGGTAGACGCTGTGCAGCGAGATTGGGCCGAGATCCTGCTGGATGCCGCGATAGATCGCGACCGTCTGCCCGTCCGCGCCGACGAAGTAGTGCGTCTGCGTGATCCGGTACCCGACTATCAGTGCCGCGACTATGGCGGCGACGATCAGCGCGATGCCGACGAGCCAGCCGATCCGTCGACGTCTGGCGCGGCGCCCGTCTTCGAGGATCAGCTCGTCGAGGTACTCCTCGGACTCGGGCTCGAAGTGGCTGTCCTCCTGCTGCGTGGACTTGAGGGGGTGGAGCAGCAGAGTGGGCAGGCGCAGCGGTCGTCGGCCGGTCTCGCCCTCGAAGGTGAGCGGCAGCGCGGCCGAACCGACGACGATGGGCGGCTGTGACGCTGAGCTGCTGTCGTCGCCGATGTCGACGATGACGACGGTCACGTTGTCGGGGGCACCCTGGTCGAGGCTCTCCTTGATCAGGCGTTCCGCCGCGGCCCGGGTGTCTGACAGCCCGGAGAGCACCACCTCGATCTTCTCGTCGGAGACATAGCTCGAGAGTCCGTCGGAGCAGAGCAGCCAGCGGTCGCCCGGTTTCGTGTCGTGCACGGTCGTGTCGATCTCTGGCGCCGCGTCGACATCCCCGAGTACTCGCATGAGGACGGAGCGTCGTGGGTGCACGGCCGCCTCCTCCTGCGTGATGCGACCGCTGTCGACGAGCCGCTGCACGAAGGTGTGGTCGGCCGTGACCTGGGTGAGTACGCCGTCGCGCATGAGGTAGATGCGGGAGTCGCCGATGTGGGCGATCGCGATCTCGTCGCCGGCTCGCAGGATGGCGCTCACCGTCGTGCCCATGCCCATGAGTTCCGGATGCTCGAAGACCGTCTCGGCGAGCAGGGAGTTCGCGGCGATCAGCGATGCCTGAAGCGCGAACTCCGCGTCGTTCGCCGACGCGTATGGCTTGTCGGCCTCCATCACCCTCTTCAGGGCGATCGCGGAAGCGACATCCCCGCCGGCGTGGCCGCCCATGCCGTCGGCGACGACGAAGAGCTGCTCGCCCGCATAGCCGGAGTCCTGGTTGTTAGCCCGGATCTTGCCGACATGCGACACGGCAAAACTCTTGCCCTGTGATGCCATTCCTACCGCCGGAGTTCGAAGCTGGTCGTGCCGATCCTGATCGGGGTGTTGGGGGGAACGGGGGTCGGAAGTGTGACCCTGTTCCCATCGAGGAACGTGCCGTTGGTCGAGTCTAGGTCTTGGATGACCCAGTTGCCGTCCCAGAGCATCAGGCGCGCGTGGTGAGTAGAGGTGTAGTCGTCACGGATGACCAGGCCGCTTTCGCTCGACCGCCCGATGGTGAGCGGCTCGCCGGTCAGCGGCAGCTCGAGGCCGGACTTCGGACCGGAGACGATCACCAGGCGCGTCGCCGCCGCGGTGAGCGTGGCCACGGGTTCGGTTCGCGGCGCGGTCGCTGCCGGCACCGCGGACGCGATGAAGGGCGCAGGGCTGACCGGCTGCTGAGCGGGAAGCTTGCGCACGCGCTGGCCGAACAGGTCGGTGCGCAATGAGTAGACCACGGCGAAGACGAAGACCCAGAGCACGAACAGCAGCCCGAAGCGCAACAGGATGAGAGTCAGCTCACTCACGGTCGGCCCCCTTGCCTCGGCTCGCTGGGCTGGTTCGCGGACTGGGCCAGCACCCTGAACACGATACGGGTTCGGCCGATGTCGATCACGGAATCGGGTGGAAGCGGAGCCTTCGTGACACGTTCGCCGTTGAGACTCGACCCGTTGGTCGACCCGAGATCGTTCACCTGGGCGCGGGTGCCGTCCCAGAGAATCTCCACGTGTCTGCGCGAGGTGCCGCTGTCGTCGATGGTGATGTCGGCGTCGCTGCCACGCCCGATCACGGTGCGTGCCTGAGTGATCGGGTACCGCTTGCCGCCGATGTCGAGCACCGGGTTCCAGCTGACCGTGCCCTTGACACTGTCGGAGTCGATCTGCGCGACACCTTCGGTGAGCGAGGGGTCCTCTGCCAGGGCGATGCTGATGCCGCCGGCGAACTGGTAATGCTGGGCGGTGGCGTGCTGCTGCACCAGCTGCGTTAGCTGGTCGATCAGCACGGGGCCGATCTCCGTCATCCGGTCGTAGTCGCCCCGCGACAGCCGAACGGTGAACCGGTTGGGCACGAGGATGCGATCGCGTGAGACGACGGCCGCCTTGGTGTCGAGCTCGCGGCGCAGCGCAGCGGTGATCTCGATCGGCTGCAGCCCGGACTTGAAGGTCCTGGCGAAGGCCCCGTTGACCGCCCGCTCAAGACCTCGTTCGAAGCTGTCCAGTAGCCCCAATGATCTCCCTCGCTGACCCACCTCTAGGTATCCGATGTTAGCCGCTGGGCCTGTGAGCACCACCGTCGCCCGTCGTCTTTCATCCGCTGGGATGACTAGCGGCCGCTGTGCTAATCTCGCTTAGTCTGCGCGAGTGGCGAAATTGGCAGACGCGCACGGTTCAGGTCCGTGTGCCCGTGAGGGCATGGGGGTTCAAGTCCCCCCTCGCGCACCAGGCTGTCAGGCCGTCGGGTAACCGGCGGCCTGATTCCGTTCCGCTGAACCGCTACCCCCTCCGTCTCGTGATGTCCACCATGTGAACTCGAAACCGCCGTCGTGTTAGCGTCGGCGAATGGCCCGTATAACAGCGGTATCGCCTGCACTGCCCGAGTACGTGTACTCGCAGGAGGAGATCACCGCCGTCATCGCGCCCATGCTCACGGATGACCCGGCCAAGCAGAAGGTGCTGCGCCGGCTGCACGCTTCTAGCCGTGTCTCCACCCGTCACCTGGTGATGCCGATCGAGCGGTACCGCGACGCCACCAGCTTCACGGATTCGAACGCGCACTTCGTCGAGGCCGCCGCCGATCTCACCGAGCGGGCCCTGCGGGAGGCGCTCGCCGCATCCGGGCTCATGCCCAAGGATGTCGACTACATCATGTTCACGTCGGTGACCGGCGTCTCCGCGCCGTCGATCGACGCGCTGCTGGTCGCACGACTGGGGCTGCGTTCCGATGTGAAGCGGGTGCCGATGTACGGGCTCGGGTGCGTGGCCGGCGCTGCCGGAATCGCGCGCGTCAACGACTACCTGGCCGGGCATCCGCACGACGTCGCCGTGCTGGTCGCCGTCGAGCTGTGCTCGCTCACCTTTCAGCCGGGCGACGACTCCACCGCCAACCTGGTCGCGACCGGACTGTTCGGGGACGGCGCGGCAGCGGTCGTGATGGTGGGTGACGATCGCGCGAAGGGGATGCCGGGGGTCGACCTGGTCGACACCCGGTCACAGCTCTACCCGGACACCGAGGGCGTGATCGGCTTCACCGCCAGTTCGACCGGGTTCCGCATCGTGCTGACGGCCCAGGTCTCCGAGGTGATCGAGCGCAACTTCGGCGGCGACGCGAACGCCTTCCTCTTCGCGAACGGGCTGACTCTCGACGAGGTCGGCACCTGGATCGCGCACCCCGGCGGTCCGAAGGTGCTGGAGTCGTTCCAGTCGTCGCTCGATCTGCCCGACGGCGTGTTCGACAACAGCTGGGATTCGCTGTCTCGCATCGGCAACCTGTCCTCTGTTTCGGTGCTCGAGATCCTCTCCACCGAACTCGCCCGCCCGCACGCCGCCGGTGAAACCGGGCTGCTGTTCGCGCTCGGACCGGGGGTAAGCGCGGAGCTGGTGCTGCTGCGATGGTGAGCGTGATCCTGTACGTCGTGCTGATCCTTCTCACCGGAGTGGAACGCATCACCGAACTGATCGTTTCGAAGCGCAACGCGGACTGGGCTTTCGCGCACGGAGCGACCGAGAGCGGCCGTCGTCACTTCCCGTTCATGGTGGCGTTGCATACCGGTCTGCTCCTGGCCTGCATCGCCGAAGTGGTGTTCGGGCATCGGCCGTTCATCCCGCCGCTCGGCTGGCCGATGCTGGTGATCGCGCTCGCCTGCCAGGCCGGCCGATACTGGATCATCGCGACGCTGGGAAGGCAGTGGAACACCCGGGTGATCGTGGTGCCGGGACTCACCCTCGTGAAGCGCGGCATCTATCGCTACGTGAAGCACCCCAACTACGTGATCGTCATCGTCGAGGGGATCGCGCTGCCGCTCGTTCACACGGCGTGGATCACGGCGATCGTGTTCACCGTGCTGAACGCGATCCTGCTGTTCGGGTTCAGAATCCCGACCGAGAACCGCGCGCTGCAGAAGGCCGCCGTGTGATCGACGTCGTGATTGTCGGCGGCGGCCCGGTCGGCGTGGCGGCCGCGATCGAGGCCAGGATGCGCGGGCTGAGCGCGACGGTGATCGAACCGCGTGAAGGCGCCATCGACAAGGCCTGCGGCGAGGGGCTCATGCCGGGCGCACTGCCGGCGCTGGCTCGACTCGGCGTGGACCCACCCGGCTTCACCCTCCGCGGAGTGAGCTATCGCAACGGCACACGCTCGGTCGATCACCTGTTCGCGACCGGGAACGGGCGCGGAGTCCGTCGCACCACGCTGCACGCCGCGCTGCACGATCGGGCGGCGGCGCTCGGCGTCGACTTCGTGATGGCCCGGGTGGATGCCCTCGAGCAGAACGCCGACAGTGTTACGGCAGCGGGCATCCGCGGCCGGTACCTGCTCGCAGCGGACGGGCTGCATTCGACCGTGCGCCGGCTGGTCGGACTCGACCGGCCGGTGCCGGCGCGGCGCCGGAGGTACGGACTTCGCCGGCATTTCGTCATGGAGCCCGAATCGGACCTCATCGAGATCTACTGGACCCCGGCCGTCGAGGCGTACGTCACAGCAGTCGGCGGCGGGATCGTCGGCATCGCGATGCTGGGCGGGCGGGGTACCGACTTCGACGCGATGATCGCCGCGATTCCCGATCTCGCACGGCGAGTGCGCGGCCGCGAAACCGCGAGCTCATTGCGCGGTTCCGGCCCGTTCCGCCAGGGATCAGCGCGTCGAGCCGCCGGGCGGGTGATGCTGGTCGGCGACGCCTCCGGCTACGTCGATGCGATCACCGGGGAGGGCGTGCGGGTCGGGCTCGCGCAGGCGCACGCCGCGATCGAATGCGTGGCGGCGGATACCCCGCGCGCGTACGAGCGCGCCTGGTCGTCGTCGACGCGGGACTTCCGCATGCTCACCGCGGGACTCGTCGCCGTGGCGACTTCACCGTTTCGCGGAGCGATCGTGCCGGTCGCCGCGGCCCTGCCCGGCGTATTCGGCGCGACGGTGGATCGCTTGGCCCGCTGAGCCGGCCGCTCACGCCGCGTTCGCGGCCTCGATCAGTTCGGTCAGCTCGTCGCGAATCGCCTCGAGGCGCGAAACGGGCATCCCGAGACGCGCGACGATCTGCGCTGGAACAGCGAGGGCCTTCTCGCGCAATGCGCGGCCGGCATCCGTCAACTCGACATCGAGCGCTCGCTCATCGTCTGAGTTGCGTGTGCGCGTGAGGAGGCCGGCGGCTTCGAGGCGTTTCAGCAGCGGCGAGAGGGTCGCCGGTTCGAGGAACAGCGCGTCACCGAGGTGGCTCACCCGGCGTGGGCTCCGCTCCCACAGCGCGAGCATCACCAGGTACTGCGGGTGGGTGAGTCCGAGCGGCTCGAGTACGGGGCGGTAGAGCGCGATGACGCTACGGGATGCCGCGGCCAGCGCGAAGCAGACCTGACGGTCGAGTTCCAGTGGGTCGTTCATTGCACCACTCTACTGAGTGTGCTTATAGTTAGTGCACTAAGGAGTGTCATATGCGTACCAACGCACCATGGTGGGATCGGCTCAACGATCTGCTTCGGCCCCGCCTGGGCCCGCCGCCGCTCGGACCCTACGGGCAGCCGCCGGCTGTGCACGACAAGCCGTGTCCGCTCTGCGGCAATCCGATGCCGGGTCACACGTTCGAGCATCGCGGCAGCATGCCGACGCTGATGCACTGCCCGTGATTTCACGGCCTGGGACCGAACAGCAGCCTCTCCAGCTCGGCGGCGTTCTTCACCGTCGCGACCGTGCCGACCGCCTCGGCGGGTGAGCCGTAACCCCACTCCACGAAGATCGTAGGCACGCCGTGTTCGGCGGCTCCGAGTACGTCGTAGTGACGGTCGCCGACCAGCACGGGGTGCGAGATATCGTGCCCGGCAGCGCGGAGTCGGCGCAGGGCCTCGGCCACGACATCCGCTTTGGAACTGCGCACCTCGTCTTCGGATGCGCCGGTGAGAAAGTCGAACGAGTCCGCGAG
>JAZJYU010000145.1:10573-10981 GCA_040390225.1 Actinomycetota bacterium
CCGAAATGTTCGAGCATCACCGTGGCCAGTGATTCCGGCTTCGACGTGGCGAGCGAGAGCGGAATGGGCGACCGGCCGAGATCCAGGATAAGGTCCGCGAGCCCCGGGTACACCCGGCTGTCGAACGCTCCGTGCGCGAGATAGTGCGGGCGGTACGTGCTCAGAGCGTGCTCCGCCTCATCGAGATTCATGCCCTCGCGGTCACGGAACGAGTCGAGGATGGGCGGCCCGACCCATTCGAGCAGCTCGGCGGGCATCGGCACGGGCCGACCCAGCTGTTCGAGGGTCCATGCGAGGGATGCCGTGATGCCGGGCGCCGAGTCGACGATGGTGCCGTCCAGATCGAACAGTATGCAGCTCCAGGGCGAGGTCATCGTGGTTCCAGCCTAGATTCCCGCCACGTTGTTC
>JAZJYU010000145.1:10991-11461 GCA_040390225.1 Actinomycetota bacterium
CGCGACAA
The DNA here is from genome assembly GCA_040390225.1 of Actinomycetota bacterium. Classification (GTDB taxonomy): domain Bacteria; phylum Actinomycetota; class Actinomycetes; order Actinomycetales; family Microbacteriaceae; genus Lacisediminihabitans. The sequence goes on from JAZJYU010000145.1 coordinate 11,000, forward strand.
CGTTGGTCAGAACAGGCGGGAGTGACTGTCGTCGAGCCCGCGCATGGCGTCGTAGTCGAGCAGCAGGCAGCGGATGCCGCGGTCCTCGGCCAGAGTTCGCGCCTGCGGCTTGATCTCCTGGGCGGCGAACACGCCGGAGACGGGCGCGAGATGCGGGTCGCGGTTCATCAGTTCGAGGTAGCGGGTGAGCTGCTCGACCCCGTCGATGTCGCCCCTGCGTTTGATCTCGACGGCGACGGATGCCCCTGCCGCATCCCGCGCGAGGATGTCGACGGGCCCGATCGCGGTCATGTATTCCCGGCGCACCAGCGTGTACCCGTCGCCGAGAAGCTCGATCTGCGCGGCGAGCAGCTTCTGCAGATCGGCTTCGACGCCGTCCTTCTGCAGGCCCGGGTCGATGCCGAGCTCGTGGGCGCTGTCGTGCAGGATCTCGTGGATCGAGATCACGAGCAGGTCGGCCGT
>JAZJYU010000146.1:0-20755 GCA_040390225.1 Actinomycetota bacterium
AGGCGAACACGTCGGGCGACCGGCTGGGCGCCGCCGAGCTCAGCCTGCTGGCACCCCACCTTCCTGGCTGATCGCCTGCAGAGTTCGTTGTCGAGCATTGTGAAAGAAGTTCTTGCAGAATACGTTGACCTGGCTCCCTGAATCTCAAACTAGCGGCTCCCCAGAATGATCTACCCGCTCGTCGGTGAGCTGGTCGAGGACGGGGTCCCCGCGGTTCGGTGCGTCAGCGGCGAACACATATTGCACGAAGTCCTCGAACACCGCCGGCCCCTGCTTCTTGTTCTTGCTTCTGCGGCGGCGTTGCGCGGCCGAGGTGATCCCGGCCTCGGAGCACAACCGGAACGCGGTCCGGCGGCACATCCACCACCCGGCCTTGCGGGCCTCGTTGGCCAAGAACAGATACCCGAACTTCGGGTCCTCCCGGTGGGCATCCACGAGCGCGTTCACACGATGTGCTCGCACCCAGCCTGCATCACCCACCGGGCGCTGCTTCCACCGGTAATACGGTTGCCGGGCTAGCTTGAGAACCCAGCATGTAACCGTGGCTCTGGCTCACCGACATTACGGAGCATTAGGCGGGCGAAGGCAAGCTTTACTGCTGCGCGATGAAGGACCTCTACGCGAACCGGATCGTCGGCTACTCGATCTTGGATCGGATGACCGCGAAACTCGCCGTCGACGCCTTGGAGAACGCGGTTGCCCGACGCGGCGACGTCGCTGGTTGCATGGTTCACGCCGATCGCGGGTCCCAGTTTCGGAGTCGGCACATGGCCTCGGCGCTGCACCGATACGGCATGGTCGGCTCGATGAGTCGGGTCGGGTCCGCTTGCGACAACGCGGCGACGGAGTCGTTCTGGTCCCTGCTTCAAAAGAACGCCCTCAACCAGCGCAGCTAGCCCACCCGGCAAGAGCTGCGCCTGGCGATCGTCATCTGGATCCAACGCAAGTACTACCGGCAATGCCCGCAAGACACCCTCGGCGTTTGACCCCGGTCGAACTCAAAGCCAAACCAACCGTGCATGAGAACCGACTGGCACTGCTGCCGGTTCGGTCAACGAGCCAACTGGTTCGACAGCAGTCCTTGTGTCACAGGACTGAGCCAGCGGTCATCTTATCCAGTCTGTAGGACATCGTCGCTCGGCCAGGTTTCCCGAACGAGTTGTTCGAAAGCGTGCGCGGCAGCCGATCGGCGGCGGTTCGACGGGATGGCGAGCGAGATCTCCCAGGTGAGCCCCGGATCGAGGGGGATGAGGCTCACACGTTGCGCGCTGCCAACGGTCGAGGCGGGCATGAAGCCCAGTCCGAGTCCGGCGCGCACGAGTTCCGTGAGAGTCGCGAGGTCGGCGACCTCAACGCTGATGTGTCGCTCGACACCGACGCGCGCGAGCGCGCGTTCGGTGACGCGACGAGTTCCCCAGCCTTCCGGGGTCTCGACGAAGGTCTCGCCCGCGAGTTCCATGAGCGAGACCGTCTTGCGCGACTCAAGGCGGTGACCGGGCGGAACGGCGAGGAGAATCGGATCGGATGCCAGAGAGGTGATCGTAAGGCCAGCGTGCGTCGATCCGGGAAGCGAGACGAAGGCGAGATCCAAGCCGCCGGAGATCACATCTCGCACCAGCTCTGCCGAGCCGCCACGCGTCGGTCGCGGCCGCAGCTCCACGTCTGGCCGTTCCCGCCGGAATCGCGTGATGAGTGAGGCGAGGTCGATGATCGAGAGCGACTGCATGATGCCGATATCGAGCCTGCCACGCAGACCCCCCGCCACCGCATCGACGGCGTCGCGCGCCGCTTGGGCCGCCGCCAGAGTTGTTCGCGCCTCGGGGAGAAGCGCGCGACCCGCATCCGTGAGTTCGACGCGGTGAGTAGTGCGATCGAAGAGCAGCGTGCCGAGCTCATGCTCTAGCGACTTGATCGAAGCCGAAAGCGCGGACTGCACTAGGTGGACCCGCTGGGATGCCCGCGTGAAGCTGCGCTCCTCAGCGACCGCGACAAAGTACTCCAGCCTACGTAATTCCATGGCGACCATACACCTCACGGTTATCGACAGGACAGATGGCTATAGTCTCCCATTTTCGTTGGACTGGATGAGAGCTTTCGAGCAGGCTGAATTAGCTCCCAATTTTCGCCCGAGAGGATGCCTGATGACCACCCGAAGCACCGTTCACCCCGCTCGCCCCAGCGGTCGCAGCGTGGAAGCCCACAGCTGGGGCTTCTGGGTCGCGGCCGTCGCGTTCCTATTCAACATGGCATTTTCCGCAGTTCCGACGCCGCTGTATGCGATCTACGCGGCGCGCGATGGACTCGACAACGTCGCGATCACTGTGGTCTACGCGGTCTACGCAGCGGGAGTGATCGCGAGCCTGTTCTTCGGCGGGCATATATCCGACTGGATCGGCCGCAAGGCAGTCTTCGTGCCGGCGTTACTCGTGAACGTCGCCAGCGCGGTCATCTTCATGCTGTGGCCGAGCTTTGCCGGGCTGCTCGTCGCACGAGTCGTATCGGGCGTGTCGGTCGGTCTCACTACCGCTACTGCGACCGCATATCTTTCCGAGCTGCACCTCGGTGCCCGACCCAACGCTCCCGGGCGGCGCGCGCAGGTCATCGCAACGGCCGCGAACCTCGGCGGTATCGGGCTCGGCCCCCTCATCGCCGGCATCCTCGCACAATACGCCCCGGCTCCACTTGAGCTGCCGTATTTCGTGTTCGCTGTCTCGATCGCGGCGCTTGCGATGCTCGTCGCCTCCTCACCCGAAACAGCACTGCTGCCCGACCCCGTTCCGAGATACCGCCCGCAACGCATCGCAGTTCCGCGCGCGACGCGCGGGATGTTCTTCGGCGCCACTGCGGCGGGCATCGCCGCCTTCGCAGTGTTCGGCGTGTTCAACTCGCTCGTTCCGACCTTCCTCGTCGGAACATTGCACGAAACCTCGCATGCGATCGCCGGCGCAGTGGCGTTCGCCGCGTTCGCTGCAGGCGCGGGGGCGCAGATTGCTCTGTCTCGGTGGGAGACCAGAACAATGCTCCGACGCAGCATCCCGATCCTCGCCCTCGGCCTCACGCTATTCGCTGCGGGGATGTGGGTGCCTAACGTCATCGTCTTCGTCATCGGCGGCGTTCTGACTGGTGCAGGCGCGGGCCTGGTCTTCCGCGCCGCGATGGTGACCGCCGGCGCCGCCGCACTTCCCGACGCGCGCGCTGAGGTGCTTGCCGGCTTCTTCCTTGGCGCTTACGTCGGGCTATCGGTTCCCGTCATCGGTCTAGGGGTCGCCACTGTGTATTGGCCCGCAAGGGAAGTCATGCTCGTTTTTATCGCGCTCGTTCTCGTGGCGCTCATCGCCGCGGTCGCCGCCCTTACGAAGCGAGCCGTCCCCCGAACCCCTAGGCTGAGCGAGGAATAATTCCTCGTGAGGCCCGCCCGGCGAAATAGCCATCGACGGGCTTCACCGGGGAGCAGGATCCTGGTGTCCGCTGCGGATCCAAACCACACATAGAGTTTGCGTTCTCGTGTCCGTTCCCTAAGTGGTCGGGAATTAGCTCAGCGTCGGCGATCGAGAGTCCTGGACCAGCCAACTCCTCTATCAGTTCGATTTGGCATCCACAGCCCAGTCGGGTATCCCTCGCGCCACGATCGCGGCTCCGATCAGGACCACGGCGAGCGCGAGGGACACCGCAACGATCCCGGCACTGACTCCAAGGCGGAGCACGAGGAAGGCGCCAACCACAGCACCCAGCAACATCGAGAGCACGGTGATCGGGCGCCGGCCCGCCGCCGCCAGATCCGTCTTACGCAGGTCCGGCCCGATCCCGGTGGGCGTCATCGTGAGGACGGTTGTCGTGATATCAGGAACAGCAAGATGACACGCGCCCGCATTCTGGATCCCCAGCGTAAGAGCGCCGATCGCCACGATCACCAACTGCCGAACAATCGAGAGGGATCCCCCGGCCGTAAGGCTCACCACGAACTCAGCGAGGAAAAGCATCAGTTGCACGATGAGCGCGTTGCGCAACAGCGTGCCACGATGTGCGCCGAACCGTGAGAGTACGATTCCGCCAACCGATGCTCGAACGAGGAACCTGGCGATGGCAATGAGCGACCCCACAGGCCGTAACCAGATGTTCCGGCCAGTGCGAAGCCGATGAACACGATGTTGGCGGTCATATGGGCGATGAAGACGCGGCCAAGATCGATGAGGCTAATCGCGTTGATGAGGTCCGGTTCCGAACGTGAGTAGGCGCAGCAACGCGAGCAGTGTGCCGCGCACGGGATGCACGAATAACTGCGACCGCCAGCCAGTAGGTCGGGAGGCTTCAATCACTGCCCATTGTTTCACGTCACGACCTGTGGGTGATCTCGCCCTTTATATTCGCTGCTGCGGGATACGTGATTCCATAAAGTGGGTCCGGCAGCTCGAATTCGGGGTAAATCACCGCGATGTCGAGATCGCCCAGCCCGCGCTCTTCCGCTTCCTGGAAAATATTCTCGAGGGTTACCGCCAATGTCGTGTTCACTGAAGTGCCCATGGTCGCCGCCCGAGCGAGAAGGATGTCTTTCAGCAGACTTCCGATTGCGAACGATGTGGAATAGTCCTCCGTCAGCATTGCCGCGCCTTTTACGTGCGCAAAGGGAGTGTCTGGGTTCAGGACATGTGTCACTGCTGGTGTGTCGCTGGTGAGTCGCGACATGCGTCACAGTCGATCGCATGTCGAAGCACCGGGTTGTTGTCCTGAAGATCGTCGCGAAGCAACTCACCGTCTCCGAAGCGACGGCCGAGTATGGGATCTCCCGACGGCTACTCCACCGGCTTCTGGCCCGCTACCGGCAGGAAGGGCTGCATTTCCCGTCAACCTCGACCATCCGCCGCATCCTCCACACTGCCGGCATGATCACACCAGAGCCCCGGAAACGACCCAGAAGCTCCTACCTCCGGTTCGAAGCAGCCAGGCCCAACGAGACCTGGCAATCAGACTTCACCCACTGGCGACTGGCCGACGGCACCGACATCGAGATCCTCAACTGGCTCGACGACCACTCCCGATACCTGCTCTCAACCACCAACCACCCCGTCACCGGTGACGACGTCGTCACCACCTTCCCGACCACCACCGACCAGCACGGCATCCCCGCCTCAACCCTGACCGACAACGGACGTGTTTACACCGCCCGGTTCGGCGGCGGCCGCAACGCCTTCGAATACCCCCTGCCCCACCGCAGCAACAACCGGGCAACCCCCAGAACGGCTTACCGCGCCACCCCTAAAGCATCCCCCGCAGCACCGCGCGAAGGATTCTTCCGCCTCCGCTACGACCACGTCACCAACGACGGGAAAACAACTCTCCGCCACGCCGGCCAACTGCACCACCTCGGCATCGGGATCGAACACCGCGGCAAACGCATCCTCGCCCTCATCGACGAAAACACCACCACCGTCATCCACCTGGACACCGGCGAAATCATCGCCACCAACACAATCAACCCCGCCCGCAACTACTGGCGCAACAACATGGAAGAGCCCGGCCGATGGCCGGGCTCTTCGTGACACATCACGTGACTCACCAGAGACACATGTCCCGACTCATCACACAGTGGACCCTAGGAGATTCGAACTCCTGACCTCCTCGATGCGAACGAGGCGCGCTACCAACTGCGCCAAGGGCCCTTAAGTGCGTAGCTACGTTATCACTTTCGCGCGCGCAGGTTCGTCGGTGTGGTCTCGACAAGCTCGACCCGCGAGTACAGGCTCGACACGCGGGACGGGTTACGCGCGGCGGCGGGCAAGGGCGGCGTCGAGGTCGGGGGTGCCGGTCGCCGCGGGGTCGACGATCCCCATCGACGCGAAACGGCTCGCGGGGCGCAACGGTCGCGCCTCCGGCTCCACGTGGGCCTCGCGGAGCTTTCGCTCGGCATCCGCGGCCGCCTGGCGCAACTCGGCCGCGGCCTGGAGCTCGACGTCGACGGCGCGCGCCACCTGGGGGCGCGAGAGATAGAGGGGCTTCGGCACTGGCACCGGCGTCCATGATTCGTGGCGGGACACCTGGTGGCGGGGCGCTTCGACACGCTCGGCGACCGAAGACCGGGCAACCACGTGACTCGCCTGTGCGCGCGAACGGGTGACCGACGCCAGCTGGCCGAGCATGAGCACCGAGCCCAGAGCGACGACCGCGCTCGAGACCAGCAGCAGCCAGGCCCCGGATGCCAGCAGCAGGTTGACCCCGAACCCTCCCGCGACGAGCGAGGCGAGCAGCAGCACCGACGTCAGCGCCCGCGAACGGCGGAGCCGCCGAGCAGCTGTTGAGCCCTGAGCAGCGGAGACGTGCACTTCGGCGACGCGACTCTGCGCCGCTCGCTGGAGCGCGGCATCCCGAACCTTTTGCTGCGCCCTGGCGACGGCGGCCTCGCGCTGTTGCCTCTTTCGCAGCACCCGCTCCTGCTGCACGGCGGCGCGCGCCATATTCTCCACGCGGATCTCCTGCGGCATCTCGCCGGACTCGGCCATCACGCGCAGGGTCTGCTGCAGCCGGAGGGCATTGCGCTCCGTCGACAGGTATTCGCGACGGCGCAGCCAGCTGGGTACGAGGTAGGCGAGCCAGAGCACGGCTGCGAGTGCGATGATGACGCTCGAACCGATTCCGTCTGCTGGCATGGTCCTACGTTACGAGCAGCACTCGATTAAGGCCGGGTTTGGCGCTGGTGTGTTCCGGGTTGAGTCGCGGCGTCGCGGTCTGCCTGCGGCACCACGCCGGCGCCCTCGGGCACGTGTCCGTCGTGCCAGCGGCGCAGAACGCCGATCGGCAGTTCCTCGGCGACGAGCGCGAAGCAGAAGTGATCGCGCCAGTCCCCGTTGATGTGGATGTAGCGGCGACGCAGGCCCTCGTAGCGGAATCCGAGCTTCTCGACCACCCGCAGCGACGGCGCGTTCTCAGGGCGAATGCAGATCTCCATGCGGTGCAGCCCCGCCTGGAAGAAGCAGTAGTCGCTCGCCAGCGCGACCGCGGTGGGAGTGACGCCCAGCCCGGCGAAACGCTCGGACACCCAGTAGCCGATCGTCGCCGAAGACAGCGACCCGTAGGTGACGCTCGACACGTTGAGCTGCCCGGCGAACTGATCGTCGTACTCGACAGCGAACGGCAGGCCGAGGCCGGCACGGGCGTTCGCCTGGAGGCTCCGGATGCTCGACCTCACGTCGAAGGACATCGCGCCGTGCGGGTTGGTCGCCTCCCACTTGCGCAGCCACCCGCGGTTGTCGAGCAGTTCCCGCTCGAGAGCCCTCGCATCCCGCAGCCGGATCGGCCGGATGGTGACGTGCCCGTCACGCAGGGTCGGAACCGCGATGGCCATGTCAGTCGAGTCCCTTGGCGAAGCTCTTCAGCCAGGGGCGCAGTTCAGGCCCGAGGTCGTCGCGCTCCACGGCGAGCTGGATGATCGCCTTGATGTAGTCGAGCCGGTCGCCCGTGTCATACCGGCGGCCGCGGAACACGACGCCGTAAACACCACCCGCGATGTCGGGGTTCGCCGCCAGGGTCTGCAACGCATCCGTCAACTGGATCTCGCCGCCCTTGCCCGGCGGGGTGTGCTCCAGGATGCCGAAGATCTCCGGGCGAAGAACGTAGCGCCCGATGATGGCGTAGTTGGACGGCGCCTCCTCTGTGGACGGCTTCTCCACGAGCCCCGTGATCCGCACCACATCGTCGTCATCCGTCGGCTCGACCGTGGCGATTCCGTACAGGTTGGTGAGCTTCGGGTCGACCTCGAGCAGCGCCACGATGGTCGCGTTCCGGGAGGCCTGCTCCTCGATCATGCGCGAGAGCAGCACATCGCGTTCATCGATGATGTCGTCACCGAGGAGCACCGCGAACGGCTCGTCGCCCACGTGCATCTTCGCGCGCAGGACCGCGTGACCGAGACCGAGCGGGTCGCCCTGGCGAAGGTAGTGCACCTCGGCGAGATCCGTCGCGTAGTTCACCTTGCGCAGACGCTCGATGTCGCCCTTCTGCAAGAGGGTCGCCTCGAGTTCGCCAACACGATCGAAATGGTTCTCGAGCGCGCTCTTGTTGCGGCCGGTGATCATCAGCACGTCGGTGAGACCTGCGGCCACGGCCTCCTCCACCACGTATTGGATGGCCGGCTTGTCCACGACCGGCAGCATCTCCTTCGGCATCGCCTTCGTGGCGGGAAGGAAGCGCGTGCCGAGACCCGCCGCCGGGATGACCGCCTTGGTGATATGGAACGCCATGAAGCCAAGGTTATCCTTTGATCATGAGCGGTGACGTGAGCCACCAGAAGCGCGCACTCCGCGCGGAACTCCGCGAGCGCCGGCGCATCATGACCTCGACCGAGCGCGAGCAGGCCACCAGCCTCATCACCGCCCATCTGCGCGATCTCGTCACCGCGCTCGATGCACGCTCCGTCGCGGCGTACCTTCCCGCGAACGACGAGCCGAACATCCGCCCGTTCCTCAACTGGGCAGAGGCGAACGGCATCGACCTGCTGTTCCCGATCTCGCGCGACGACGGCCTGCTCGACTGGACTCACGGCGATGGCGAAACCGAGCGCGAGGGACTGTTCGGCATGCCGGAGCCGGTCGGCGAGCTTCTCGCCCCGAACGTGATCAACGACGTCGACCTCATCCTCGTGCCGGCAGCCTCCGTCGACCGAACCGGAATGCGCATGGGCTGGGGCCGGGGCTACTTCGACCGCACCCTCGGATCGATGGAGAAGTGCCCGCCGGTCTATGCTGTGATCTTCGACCGTGAGTTGGTCGACAGCGTTCCGAGCGAGGTCCACGACAAGCGAGTCGACGGGGTAGTCACGCCGGGCGCCATCATCGATTTCTGAAGGAACCCGTGCCCACTTATTCGTATCGCTGTGCCAATTGCGACTACGCCTTCGACCAGTACCAGTCGTTCACCGACGACTCGCTCACGGTCTGCCCGAACTGCGGCGAGCCCCAGCTGCGCAAGGTCTTCAACAGCATCGGCGTGACCTTCAACGGTTCCGGTTTTTATCACAACGACAGCGGCAGCGGATCGTCGGCCCCGGCCGCCGCTCCAAAGACTGAGAAGGCTGCCAAACCCGAGAAGAAGGCAGAGCCGAAGAAGGCCGACAGCGGTTCCGCCGCCTCCTAGTCGCCGGTACGGTGGTGCCATGATCAAGGGATTCAGGGAGTTCATCCTCCGCGGCAACGTCATCGACCTCGCGGTCGCGGTCGTGATCGGCACCGCGTTCACCGGCATCGTCAACGCGATCGTCAACAGCGTGTTCAATCCGCTGATCGGTGCGCTGTTCAACGCCACATCGCTGGCGAAGGCATTGCCGGTATCGATCCCCGCGATCGCGGGCGGCACCGCTGCCACGCTGTACTTCGGCGCTGTCATCGCCGCGGGCATCCAGTTCCTGCTGGTGGCGGTCGTCGTCTACTTCGCGCTGGTCGTTCCGATCAACTACATCAAGCGCGTCTCGTTCCGGCGCAAGCAGGAGCAGCCGGCCGCGGCAGAGGATGCCCCGCCAACCGAGCTGGAACTGCTCGCCGAGATCCGCGACCTTCTCGCTCGGGATACCGCGGCGACGGCGCACCCCGCGAAGCACGCGGAGTAGCTCGCTACTCCGCGTGGCGGGGGATGTGCCGCTTCCCGGCGGAGAAAACCGCTCGTGGAGGGAGTCATAACTCCCTCCACGAGACACCAGCCCCGCCAGGGACGGGCCAGGCACGGGCCAGGCACTGATCAGTCACTGATCAGCCCCAGTGCGGGGGCTTGTCGGCCTTCAGCCGCTCGTCGTTCTCGTCTGGTGCGTGCCGTTCCGGCTCGGGCGCGGGCTTGGGATCGGTCCCGGGCTTCGGCTTCGTCGTCACCCGGCGAGGTTTGCGTTTATCGTCCCGGGACGACGACATCGATCGGCTCGGTCAGTGCGATGCCGAGCGCCGGCTTCGCGCCCAGCATGTCGACGATACGATCCGCGACGGCATCCGGCTCGGTGAACAGTTCGAAGGCGTGTACACGCAGGTAATGCCAGCCGAGGCGCCGCAGCAGTTCGGGCCGAAGCCGCAGCGACTCGCGCAGGCTGGAACCGTGCAGCATCGTGTCGGTTTCGATCGTGAGACACATGCCCTCGTGCGAGGCGACCAGACCGAGCTTGCCACGATGACCGAGGGCGACCCGAAGTCCGCGGGCCTCGAGGCGCACTGCGAGGTCGACGAGCATCGGGTCCCGGTCATCCTGCACATGCTCGATGCCGGTACGCGCCTCGATGTCGGTGAGAATCTCCGCCAGCGCGATCGCGCCGTGCTGCATGCGGTCCTCGTCGATGTCTTTCGCCCCGAAACAGGTGACGATCACCATCGCCCGGCGCGCCCTGGTCATGGCGACGGCGAGCAGGCGTTCGCCGCCCTCCCGGCCGAGCGCCCCGAAGTCTGACAGCACTCGACCGTGCGGGGTGCGACCGTAACCGATCGAGAAGATGACCCGGTCACGACTCTGGGCGACGGACTGCTCGATCGTGGTCACGCTGAACGGTTCGGTGCGGTCGCTCAGTACGAACTCGCTCAGCTCGGGATGTCCGGCCGCGGCTTCGAGCACAGCCCGCTGCACGCGCACGGCATGCTTCGCACTCGCCGTGATCACCATCAGCGATTCCTTCGGCCGTCGCATGGCGTGCTCGATCACGAGCTCGACCGCGCGATCGACCTCGGCGTCCACGCTCTCCACACCTCCGGACTCGGGGTCCGGCATGCCCGAGCCGTTCTCTACGAAATCGATGAGGATGCTGTTGTGCCCGAGAAAGCTGCCGGCCCACGGGTATGACTCGATCTTGCCGGCGTAGAACCGTCGATTGACGAGCTCCGCGAGGTCTTCGCCACCGGCGCGATAGCTGCGAGTGAGCGACAGTGTCGGCAGCAGGCCGCCGAGCCGCGCGAGGGCCGAGTCCTCGTGCAACTCGTCGAGGCCCTCGGTCGGTGTCGCCTCGTCTTCCGCGGCCACTGCGATCGAGAACGGGCTGGGGGTCTGGGTGACGGGATCGCCGAAGGCGATCGTCTGCTTGCCGCGGCGGATGGCACCGACGCTCTCGGCCATGGTCATCGCTCCGGCATCCACCAGCATGACGGCATCGAAGTGCAGGGAGTCGCTGATGGCTGGCACCTCGTACGGCGATGCGAGCCAGACCGGCGCCACCGCGCGGGACAGGTGCGGCGCGGCCTCCTGCAGATCGCGCGAGTCGAGGCGCGGCACGCCGAGCGCTCGCTTGAGAGCGGCGGCCTCCTCCGGCCAGTCGACGAGCCCGATCTTCCAGTTCTCGGCGAGCTGCCAGGCGAGCTGCTGGGCCGCAGAATCCGCGTGGGCCTGATCGACCAGACGGAAGTCGCTCTCCAGCCGGTCGAGCACCTCGGTGTTCGCCCCGAGCAGGGCGCGCTCCTGTTCGAGCAGCGATTCGAGCACAGACTGCCACCAGGCGAGTTCGAGTTCAGCGGCCACCTGTTCCGTCGGCACGTGGCGTGCGGCGAGGTCGTCCATCAGCGGCTGCAGCTGCAGTTCGCGCATCGTCGCCCGGATCGCGGCGCGCTCCTGAAGGTTGTCCAGCACCTCGGACTCCTCCGCCAGCCCTGCCATGACCTGCAGCAGGTCGGCGATCGGACGGTTCATCAGCAGGGTCTCACGCGTGACATTGCCGAGCGGCTCGTCGAGCGAGGCGAGGTCGTGCGCGACCATGGTGAAGGCGGACTGCACCTCCGCGATGCCCACCGGCACCTCGGGTGTCACCCCGGCGGCGACGAAACGCTGCCACAGTACGCGCTGCTGCTGGATCCGCACCAGACTGCCATGCACATCCGGCACGTTCACGCCGGGACGCATGTACTCCCGCGCCAGCTTCTTCAGCCTGCGGCGATTCGGCCCAGACATCTCGGGCGCGTCCTTGCGAGACGACGTGGCGTTGATCAATTCGGTGAGGGAGCGGTCGAACACGACCGGCAAGAATTTGTCGAGAGTGTCCCGGATGTCGACAAGCAGCTTGAGGTACACCCCGAGTTCGTAGATGGTCTCGAACGGCCGCATCCGGGTGCCGTCGATCAGCGCGGTGGCGCGCTCGAGCAGACGTGGCAGCTCGGTGTGGTGCAGCTGCTTCGCGATGCCATGCGCGCGCATCGCCGCCTCGCTGGTGAGGAAGGTGGCGCCGTACCACGATGAGTCGTTCGGGCCGTACTTGAACTCACCGAGACTCGCGGCGTGCACCATCGCATCGGCCGCGGTGCTGCGGTCGGCCATCATCAGGTCAACGGCGGCGCGTGAGAGCCGGGCGGTCGTGCGCGGAGCGTTCGGCAGCAGCGCGAGCCGTGACAGCTCGCGCAGGCAGTCGAGCACCGAGATCCCGAGTTCGGGATCCTCGCGCGCCATGGCGGCGCGGTAGTCGATGAGCACGGTCCGAAGACGCACCAGCGCGTCGTCGACCTCGCCGACGTGCGGCTGCTCGGCCTTCTCGTCACGGCCGATGGAGCGGATGACGTCTTTGCGAAGCGAGGCGGGCGCGACGGCGACGCCGGCGAGTCCGACATCCCCGAACCGCTGCCCGATGCCCAGCAGGGAGGAGCGTCGCGGACTGACCACGAGCACGCGCTTGTTCTGCTGCACGAGGCAGCCGAGCGCGTTGACGATGGTCTGGGTTGCGCCGGTGCCGGGCAGTGTCTTCACGACGACAGAGTTGCCGGCGGCGATCTGAGCGATCACCACCTCCTGCTCGGCGTCCGCGTCGAGAAGAAGGGTGTCGGTCTCGGGCGGCCTCTGGTCGGGGTGCTGCGGCTCGACGGGCGCGTAGCTCTCCTGCACGGTCCATTTCGCGGACGGGTTGCCGGCGATGGCGTCGAGCACGGGGTGATCGAGGGTGGCGGCGTCCGCACGCATGGCCGTGGCGACGTCCGCGAACGCCGACGCGACCAGGCGGGGCTGCACGTTGAACCAGTCGAGGTGCGACGTGAGTCCACGCAGCCGGTCGATCACCGGATTGGGCTTGAACGACCCGTCCTCCTCGGCGAGCGCGACGAAGGCGTGACTGTCGAGGGCGATCTGGTACTGCGCGACGAGCGCACGAGCGAGCGCCGGGTTGAGGTACGGCGCGCCCTTCAGGCGCAGCTCGTAGTCGCTGCCGTAGCGCCGGATGGCGAGCGGTCGCAGCAGGATCGGAGCGCGGTACTCGACACCGTCGTGCTTCCACTCCGCGATCCCGATAGCGAGGTGGATGGCGTCGATGCCGCGTGCCGTCGCCAGCTCGAGGCTCTTGTCGGCGATGGCGCCCGCCGCGAGCTTCGCGCTCCGCAGCGCGACGTCGTCGCGGATGAGGCTGGAGAGCAGCGTGGTCTTGCCGGTGATGAACTGCGCGAGGCCGCCCGGGTGGGTGGCACCGAGTTCGATGCGGGTGCGCGGGGCGTCGACGAAGTGGAGCAGGGGCGATGGGCCACCCACGGTCGCCAGCTGGTCGCGCCAGCCCTGCCAGGTCGGCTCGGCGACGTTTCCCGCGGTGAACCCGTGGGACCCCAGATTCAGGGCGTGCGGCGCCGTCACCTGGATGGCGGGACCGCCATCGGAACCGTCGTCGCGCGCTGAAGCAGACGACGGCTCTTCGAAGAAGTCGTCCTGTGGTCTGCTTGCACGCCTCACATCGCCACCTTAAGGGCGGCCTGTCGTTATTCCCCGGAGCTAGCGGGGAGTTTCGGCTTTACGCTCGGCCGCAAGCAAGACGCAGGTGCACAGGGCCTCGAGCGCGGCCCCGAGGTCGTCGAGGGACGGAAAACTGGGCGCGATACGGATGTTCGAGTCCTGCGGGTCGTTCCGGTACGGGAATGCGGACCCGGCAGGCGTCACAGCGACACCGGCCTCACCGGCAAGCGCGATCGCTGCTGCGGCGGTTCCCGGCGGTACGTCGAGGCTGATGAAGTAGCCGCCGAGCGGGCTCGTCCAGGTTGCGGCTCCACTGTTCTTCATGTGCCCGAGCCGGCGCTCCAGGATGTCGAGCGCGAGGCTGAAACGCGGCGCGATGATCTCGCGATGCTTGCGCATGTGCGCACGAACGCCCTCAGCGTCGCCGAAGAAGCGCAGGTGACGCAGCTGGTTGATCTTGTCCGGGCCGATGGTCTGCGCGGACGTGTGGTGCCGCATCCACTCGATGTTCGCCGGCGATGAGCCGAAGAACGCGACACCGGCGCCGGGGAAAGTCATCTTGGCGGTCGAGGCGAAGACGAAAGGGCGGTCGGCGTGTCCGGCGCGTGCCGCCATTCCCAGGATGTCGAGGGCGTCGGGTTCATCCTCGGTGAGATGGTGCACCGAATACGCGTTGTCCCAGTACAGGCGGAAGTCGGGGGCGGCCGTCTCCATGCCGGCGAGCGCCTCGGCCTCGTCCACGGTGAGGGTCGCGCCGGTGGGGTTGGCATACATCGGCACGATCCACATGCCGCGGATCGACGGGTCGTTCGCGACCAGTTCGCGAATGGTGTCGAGATCGAGCCGTTCCCCGAGGTGCGGCACCGGAATCATCCTGATACCGAGAGCCTCGAGCACGGTGAAGTGCCGGTCGTAGCCGGGTACGGGACAGATGAACGCGATGTCTTCGACGGCGCGCCACGGCCCCTCGCCGCCCGGAACGCCGTGCAGCAGGGCGTGCACGGTGCTGTCGTACATGATCTGCAGACTGGCGTTGCCGTAGGCGAGCAGCTGGGCGGCTGGAATGTGGTGCAGCTCCCCGAAGATCGCGCGCAACTCCGGCAGGCCGTCGGCGCCGCCGTAGTTGCGCAGGTCGGTACCCGTTCCGTCGCGGTAGTCGTCGACTCCGGGCAGGGCGAGCAGCGCGTTCGAAAGGTCGAGCTGAGCTGGGGACGGCTTGCCGCGGGTGAGATCGAGAGACAGCGCTCTCGCCTTGAGTTCGGCGTACTGCTCTTCCAGCGTGCTAGTCGTGGTGCTCACGTTCTCACGCTACCGGCTGCTGCCCGACCGGTTCGAGCAGAAAGAGCGGAATCTTACGGTCGGTCTTCTCGGTGTACTTCTGGTAGTCGGGCCACGTGTCGACGGCGCGCTGCCACCAGAGGTCGTAGTCGGCTCCGTCGAGCTCCGTCGCGGTGAAGTCGTTCACCTCGGCCAGGTCGCGCAGTTCGACGTGCGGGTTCGCCTTGAGGTTGTAGTACCACGTCGGGTTCTTCTCCGCGCCTCCCTTGGAAGCGACCACGACGTACTCGCCGTCGTGCTCGACCCGCATCAGGGGCGTCTTGCGCAGCTTTCCCGACTTCGCGCCGATGGAGTAAAGGATGATCACCGGCCGGCCGCGCAGGTCATTGCCCTCGCGGCCATCCGTGCTCTCGTACAGGTCGATCTGCTGGTTGGCCCAGTCGGCGGTTCCACGTTCGTATTCGGCAGTCAGCGGCATGCCTCTATTCAACTCCTCATCGGCGGACTCGTCAGCCGAGGGCGATGAGCTCCGTCGGGTCGGCGAGCACTCTGGCGATGTCGCTGAGAAAGCCGGACCCCTCGAATCCGTCCACCAGCCGGTGGTCGAACGAGACGCTCAGGGTGAGCACGGAGCGCAGCGCGATCTCGTCGTCGAACTCCCAGGGCTGCCTGCGGATCGCACCGACGCACAGGATTGCCGCCTCCCCCGGGTTGATGATCGGCGTACCCGTATCGATGCCGAAGCCGCCGATGTTGGTGATCGAGATGGTGCCGCCGGAGAATTCCGGGAGCGCCGTCTTCCCCTCGCGTGCCCGGTCGGCCAGGCCGGCGAGTTCGCCGGCGAGCTGCACCAGGCTGAGCGATGCCGCGTCCTTGACGTTCGGCACCAGCAGGCCGCGCGGGGTGGCCACCGCGATGCCCAGGTTGATCGCCCGGGTGGTGACGATCTCCTGCGCCTGCTCGTCCCAGCGGCTGCCGAGTTCGGGATGCCGGGCGAGCGCGAAGAGCAGCGCCTTCGCGACGATGAGCAACGGCGTGACGCGCACGCCGGAAAAGGCCGGATGCCCGCGCAGCTTCGCGACGAGGTCCACCGTCGCGGTGACATCGATGGTCACGAACTCGGTGACATGCGGTGCGGTGAACGCGCTGCGCACCATCGCCTCCGCTGTGCGCTTTCGCACCCCGGCGATCGGAACCCGTGTCTCCTCGGCGCCCACGACCGCTGAGCCTGCCGACGCGGCACCCTCCACATCCGCCCGGGTGATGTGGCCATCGGGCCCGGTCCCCCGCACGCCCGCCAGATCGATTCCGCGATCTTTCGCCAGCCGGCGCACCGGCGGCTTCGCCGCCACGGAAGCCACCGGCTGTTTCGCCGGCACGGACACCACGGATTCTGTGATCGTCGAAACGCCGTGCGGCCTGCTGCGACGTTTGCGGCCGGTGCGGGCATCGTGCTCGCCCGGCCCGTAACCGACCAGAACATTGGAGCGACCCTCGTCTTCGGCAACGGGCGCTTCGGCGCGCTCAGCGAACGGTGCCCCGAATTCGATGATCGACGTGCCCACGTTCACGGTGTCACCCTCGGCGACGCACAGCCTGCCGACGGTGCCGGCGATCGGACTCGGAAGTTCGACGAGAGCCTTCGCGGTCTCCACCTCGCAGATCACCTGGTTGAGCGTGACCGTGTCGCCGGGTGCGACCATCCAGCGCACGATCTCCGCCTCGGTGAGTCCTTCGCCCAGGTCGGGCAGCGCGAAATCGGCCATCATTCCACCGCCAGGGATCGCTCGATCGTGTCGAGTAGCCGGTCGACATCGGGCAGGAAGTACTGCTCGAGCTTCGACGCCGGGTATGGGGTGGCGTATCCGCCGACCCTCAGCACCGGGGCCTCGAGGGAGAAGAAGCAGCGTTCCGTGATGCGCGCGGCGATCTCGGCGCCCAGGCCGAGGAAGACGGATGCCTCGTGAACAACCACCAGCCGGTGCGTCTTCCGCACGGATGCCTCGATGGTGTCGAAGTCGATCGGCGACAGCGATCTCAGATCGATGACCTCCACAGAGGTACCGTCGCGACCGGCCTCCTCCGCGGCGGCCAGCGCCGTCGAGACCATCGGCCCGTAGGCGACGATGGTGAGATCGGTTCCGGCGCGCAGCAGGCGAGCGGTGTCGAGTCCGAGCGACCCGAAGCCGCCGTCGAGGTCGACCTCCGCCTTGTCCCAGTAGCGACGTTTCGGCTCGAAGAAGAGCACCGGGTCGTCGGAGCGGATCGCATCCTGGATCATCTCGTATGCGTCATCCGCCGACGAGCAGCTCACGACGCGCAGTCCGGCGGTCTGCGCGAAGTACGCCTCGGGCGACTCGGAGTGGTGCTCAACCGCGCCGATCCCGCCGCCGAACGGCACCCGGATGGTGAGTGGCACACTCACCGCGCCATCGGTGCGGTGACGGATCTTGGCCAGCTGCGAGACGAACTGGTCGAACGCGGGGTAGATGAAGCCGTCGAACTGGATCTCGCACACCGGGCGGTAGCCACGGATCGCCAGGCCGATCGCTGTGCCGATGATGCCGGACTCGGCGAGCGGCGTATCGATGACCCGATCGGTGCCGAATTCGGACTGCAGCGCGTCGGTGACACGGAACACCCCGCCCAGCCGCCCGACGTCCTCGCCCATGATCATGACGCGGTCATCCTCGGCGAGCGAGCGCCGCAGCCCCTCGTTGAGCGCCTTGGCCATCGAGAGCGTCGTCATTCGCCCGAACCTTGCAGATCCAGCCCATGGAGGTCGGCGAAGTCGGCGCGCTCCTCGTCGAGCAGGCGGGTGGGAGTCGCGTAAACGTTGTCGAAGAGTGAGATCGGCTCGGGGTCGGGTGTGCTGATGCAGCCTTCACGCACCTCGGTCGCGTACCGGTCCGCACTCTGTTCGACGGATGCGATGAACTCGGCATCGGCGAGCCCGTGGGCCTCGAGCACGCGGCGGAACCGGTCGATCGGATCCCGTTGGCGCCACAGTTCCAGCTCCTCAGCGTCGCGGTAGCGGGTCGGATCGTCGGATGTCGTGTGCGGCCCCATGCGGTACGTCACCGCCTCGATGAGGGTGGGTCCGTCGCCGGCGCGGGCCCGCTCGACCGCGTTCCGCGTCACCGCGAGCACGGCCAGCACGTCATTGCCGTCCACCCGGATGCCGTGGATGCCGAACCCCAGCGCCCGCTGCACGATCGGCACGGTCGCCTGGATGCCGACCGGTGACGAGATGGCGTACTGGTTGTTCTGCACGAAGAAGACGGTCGGCGTGCGGAAGCTCGCCGCGAACCCGAGCGCCTCGGAGAAGTCGCCCTGGCTGGTGCCGCCGTCGCCCGTGTACGCGATCACGACATCGTCGGTCTTGTCCCGGAGTATCCCCATTCCGTATCCGGCGGCGAACAGCAGATGAGGGCCGATCACGATCGCCGGGGACATCATGTTCACCTCGTACGGGTTCCACCCGCCGAGCGAGGTGCCGCGCCACATCCTGAGGATCATCGCCGGGTCGACGCCTCGCACGTACGCGACGCCGTGCTCGCGATACCCGGGGAAGATGAAGTCGCTCGACCGCAGCGCGCGGGCGGAGCCGATCTGCGCGGCCTCCTGGCCGGCGAGCGGCGCCCACAGGCCCAGCTGGCCCTGTCTCTGCAGGGCCGTCGCTTCGGCATCCAGCCGGCGGACGACCACGAGATCGCGATAGATGGCCTGCAGTTCGGAATCGGTGATGCCGGCCACGTATGGGCTGTACGTCTCGTCGTCCATGAGCTCGCCCGACTCGGGATCGATCAGCGCGACCTGTTCGACCAGGTCGAGCTGGGGTGTGGCTATCGACATCCTGTCCTCCTTGACGCTCTGTAACCGAAATGGTCACCCCGGGGCGTTCTTTGCACAACCTGGTGTCTACAAATTGAGCAGAATGCATGGAGTTGGGCGTTGTCGATGTGCGATACTGCGACACATGCCCGACATCGACGCGACCGACGCACGCCTGCTGCTCGCGCTGGCGCAGGATGCCCGGCTCTCCGGCGTCGAGCTCGCCCAGCGTCTGGGGCTCTCCCGCAACACCGTGCAGGCGAGACTGGCGCGCCTGGAGTCGACGGGACTCCTCGGCTCCACCGACCGGCGGGTCGACCTTCGCGGCCTTGGCTACCCTCTCGTCGCCTTCATCTCGGCGAAGGTGGACCAGCATCGTCTCGGCCAGATCGAGGTCGCGCTCGCGGGGATCGCCGAGGTGATCGAGGTGCACGGGATCGCCGGTGAGGATGACATCATGATCCGGGTGGCAGCACGCGACACCGACGACCTCTACCGTGTCACCGGCGTCGTGCTCGACATCCCCGGGGTCGACCGCACGGAACTGTCGCTCTCGATGCGGGAGATGGTGAGCTACCGGACCACGCCGCTTCTCACCCAAAGGACCACAGCATGACCAGTACCGTCGACTCGCTGCGAAGCATCGTCGAGCCGCAGCGCGTGCTCGACGATTCCGCTGCGCTCGAGAGATACAGCCATGACGCAGCCGAGTGGGCCGACTACGAGACGCCTCTCGCGGTGGTTCTCGCGGTCAGCACCGAAGAGGTGTCGGCGGTCGTCGGCTGGGCGGCTTCGCAGGCGGTTCGTGTCGTCGCGCGCGGTGCGGGCACTGGACTCTCGGGCGGGGCCAACAGCATCGCGAACTGCGTCATCCTCTCGCTCGAGCTCATGACCGAGGTGATCGAGATCAACGTGGGCGAGCGCTACGCGCGCAGCCAGGCCGGCGTGATCAACAACGACCTGCGAGCGGCGGTCGCGGTCGAGGGACTCTGGTATCCGCCGGACCCGGCAAGCCAGTCCATCTCCACGATCGGCGGCAATGCGGCGACCAATGCCGGCGGCATCTGCTGTGTCAAATACGGAGTGACGCGCGACTACGTGCTCGGCCTCACGGTCGTGCTCGCAGACGGCTCGATCGTGCGACTCGGCCGTCATACCGCGAAGGGCGTCACCGGCTACGACCTCACGGCGCTCATGGTCGGGTCCGAGGGGACCCTCGGCATCATCACCGAGGTGACGGTGAAGCTGTTGCCGCTCGCCGGACGGGAGGAGCGGGCGATCATCGGGTACTTCCCGTCGCTGAACGCCGCAGGACTCGCCGTGGCCGCGGTCGCGGCGGCGAGCATCGTTCCGGCCGCCCTCGAGCTGATCGACCGCACCTGCCTGCAGGCCGTCGCCGAGTGGCAGGGCTGGGACCTGCCGCAGGACGTCGAGGCTCTGCTGCTGGCGAAGGTCGACGAAGCCGGGGTGAGCGGCCAGGCCCTCGCCGCCAGGATCGCCGAGCTGTTCGCCGGCTCCGGCGGAGTAAACGTGGAACTCGCCGACGACCGGGCCGAGGTCGACCGGCTGTTCCTGGCCAGGCGGCTCGCCCACCCGGCGCTCGAGCGCACAGGGCAGCTGCTGACCGAGGATGTCTGCGTACCGCGCGAAGCGGTCCCCGAGATGCTGTCCCGCATCCAGGCCGCCGCCGCCGCCAATGACGTGGTGATCGCGAACATCGCCCACGCCGGGGACGGCAACCTGCACCCTTTGATGCTCGTTCCGTTCGGCGACGAGGCTGCTCGCGCCCGGGCGAAGATCGCCTTCGACCGCATCGTCGCGGACTGCGCAGAACTCGGCGGAACGGTAACCGGCGAACACGGTGTCGGGCTGCTGAAACTGCCGGGTGCCCGTGCAGAGCTCGGCGCTCGCGTACTGCGCATGCACAGCGACGTGAAGCACGCTCTCGATCCGGCCGGCACGCTGAACCCGGGCAAGGGGTTCTAACGAGAAGCGGGGGGGG
>JAZJYU010000146.1:20792-24864 GCA_040390225.1 Actinomycetota bacterium
CCCCCCCGCTCTGCTCTACGCGGCCTGCGGGGTGCGCTCCTCGACGAGGAAGTTCGCGTAGGCCGGCACCGTGAGGAAGATCGGGTACTCCTCGCCGAGTGTCACCGAACGGAAGATCGTCTCGGCGTCGTCGAACCGGTCCTCCGGCGTGCGCTGCACCTCGTGCTCGAGCACGCCCGCCAGGAGCGACTCGACGAGGTCGGCCGTGATCGGGGTGCCCTCGACCGTGGTCGCCCGCTCCCGGATCCACTGCCAGAGCTGCGAGCGGCTGATCTCCGCCGTCGCCGCGTCCTCCATCA
The DNA here is from genome assembly GCA_040390225.1 of Actinomycetota bacterium. GTDB lineage: Bacteria > Actinomycetota > Actinomycetes > Actinomycetales > Microbacteriaceae > Lacisediminihabitans. The sequence goes on from JAZJYU010000146.1 coordinate 21,092, forward strand.
GGTTGTCGATCGCCGCCGCGCCCACCCCGCGCAGCCAGCTCTCGATGTAGCGCACGCCCACCGACACGTTCGAATGCACGCCGGCATCCGTGATGTCGCCCGTGATCGACGCGACATCCAGCAGCTGCTCGGCGGTCACGTGCACATCGGGGCGCAGCCGGTCCACCTGGTTGGGCCGGTCGCCGAGCACGGCATCGAACTCCGCGCGGGCCGTGTCGATGAGGTCCGGATGCGCAACCCAGGTGCCGTCGAAACCGTCGGTGGCCTCGCGTCGCTTGTCGTCCGCCACGGCGGCGAGCGCGCGGGCCGTCACCTCCGGGTCTTTGCGATTCGGGATGAAGGCGCTCATACCGCCGATGGCGTGCGCTCCCCGCTTGTGGCAGGTCGCGACCAGCAGCTCGGTGTATGCGCGCATCGGCGGCACCGTCATGGTGATCTTCGAACGGTCCGGCAGCAGGAAGCGCTTGCCCCGGCCACGGAAGTTCTTGATCAGGCTGAAGATGTAGTCCCAGCGCCCGGCGTTGAGCCCGGCGCAGTGGTCGCGCAGCTCGTAGAGGATCTCCTCCATCTCGAACGCGGCCGTGATGGTCTCGATCAGCACCGTCGCCCGGATCACGCCATGCCCGAGACCGAGCGCGTTCTCCGAGAAGGTGAAGATGTCATCCCACAGCCGCGCCTCGAGATGGTTCTCGATCTTCGGCAGGTAGAAGTACGGCCCGCTGCCGCGCTCGATCAGCTCCTTCGCGTTGTGGAAGAAGTACAGCCCGAAGTCGACGAGCGACGCGGATGCCGGCGACGAGATGCCCGCGCGGTCCCAGTACCGCAGGTGCTTCTCGACCAGCTGCCACCCTCGCGGCCGCATGACGATCGTCGGCGTGGTTTCGTTCAGGCTGTACGTCTTCCCGTTCTCCGCCGTGAAGTCGATCGTGCGACGGATCGCGTCGGAGAGGTTCACCTGACCGCCGATGATGTTCTCCCAGGTGGGGGAGGTCGCATCCTCGAGGTCGGCGAGCCAGACCTTGGCGCCCGAGTTGAGCGCGTTGATCGCCATCTTGCGGTCGGTCGGTCCTGTGATCTCCACGCGGCGGTCCTCGAGGCCGGGGCCAGGGCCCGCCACGCGCCAGGTCGGTTCCTCGCGGATGGCGGCGGTTTCGGCCAGGAAGTCGAGATCGCGACCGTTCTCGATCTGCTTCGAGCGCATCATCCGCGCGTGCAGCCGCTCCTGGCGGCGATGCGCGAACTGGTCGTGCAGGCGGGTCACGAAGGCGATGGCCTCCGGGGTGAGGATCTCATCGAAACGGTCCTCCATCGGACCGAGGATCTCGATCCGCGTCTTGTGCGTCATGGTCTCTTCTCCTAGTGGAACTGTGCGGTTTCGGTCGACCCGGCGAGCGCCAGGGTCGAGCTGTCGGGGTTCAGGGCTGTCGAGATCTTGTCGAAGTAGCCCGTACCCACCTCGCGCTGGTGCTTGGTGGCGGTGTAGCCCTGCTTCTCGGAGGCGAACTCGGCCTCCTGCAGTTCGACGTACGCGCTCATGTGGCGATCCGCGTAGTCCTGCGCCAGCGTGAACATGGAGTGGTTCAGCGCGTGGAATCCGGCCAGCGTGATGAACTGGAACGCGTAGCCCATGGCCGCGAGCTCCCGCTGGAAGGTGGCGATCTGCGCGTCGTCGAGGTGCGATTTCCAGTTGAACGACGGCGAACAGTTGTATGCCAGCTTCTGGCCGGGGAAGTCCTGGTGGATGCGCTCCGCGAACCGGCGGGCGAGGTCCAGGTCGGGCTCGGCGCTCTCCACCCACAGCAGGTCGGCGTACTCCGCGTACGCGAGCCCGCGGGCGATCACCGGCTCGATGCCGTTCTGAACCTCGTAGAAGCCCTCGGCCGTGCGCTCGCCGGTGAGGAACGGCTTGTCGCGCTCGTCGTGGTCGCTGGTCAGGAGGGTGGCGGCGAGCGCGTCGGTGCGGGCGATCACGATCGTCGGCGTGCCGGCGACGTCGGCCGCGAGGCGTGCCGCATTCAGGGTGCGGATGTGCTGGCCGGTGGGCACGAGCACTTTGCCGCCCATGTGGCCGCACTTCTTCTCGCTCGCGAGCTGGTCCTCCCAGTGCACGCCGGCCGCGCCGGCCTCGATCATCGAGCCCATGAGCTCGTACGCGTTCAGCGGTCCGCCGAAGCCGGCCTCTGCATCCGCGATGATCGGCACCATCCAGTCGGTCTCCGAGGGGAACTCGATCTGGCCGGTGCGCAGCAGCGCGTTGTTGATGCGCCGCACCACCGCGGGAACGGAGTTCACCGGGTACAGGCTCTGGTCGGGGTAGGTCTGCCCGGAGAGGTTCGCGTCTGCCGCGACCTGCCAGCCGGAGAGGTAGATGGCCTTGAGGCCGGCACGCACCTGCTGAACGGCCTGGTTGCCGGTCAGCGCGCCGAGGGCGGCGATCCACTCGACGTCGCCATTCGACTGCGGGCCGCTGGACTGGATCTGCTTCCACAGCGACTCGGCTCCCCGCTGGGCGAGCGTGCGCTCCTCGCGCACCGGACCACGAAGGTCGACGACGTCGGCGGCCGTGTAGTCGCGGCGGACGTTCGCCCAGCGGGGATCGTGCGCCCAGGTGAACTCGAGGTCCGCTGCGGTCTCGGTCTGGTCTCCCGGACGGAATTCGTTGGTCATAGTGACTCCTCACTTCGTTGTCGTGGTTCCACCCTCCGTCGAGTGAACAGGTTCTTATCCGAAATTCACGGCAGAAAAACAGCTGTTCTTCTATTCCGCAGAAGACCAGCCCGTGGCAGAGTGAAGAGATGACTACGACAGGGCAGGCCGTCTTCGAGGATGAAGACGTGCTCGATTCGCTCACCATCGGCCGCCGCATCCGGCAGCTCCGCCTCGACCGCGGGCTCACCCTCGACAGCATGGGTGCCGCGATCGGGCGCGCCGCGTCGCAGGTCTCGGTGATCGAGAACGGCAAGCGCGAGCTGAAGCTGGGCGAGTTGCAGCGCATCGCCCGGGTACTCGAGGTCTCCATGGATGCCCTGCTCACGACCGAGGCGCCGTCCCGCAGGGCGGCGCTCGAGATCGCCCTCGAACGCGCCCAGCGCGGACCCTTGTATTCATCGCTCGGCCTGCCTCCGTTGCCGATCCGCAAGTCGCTGAGCGACGAGGCGATCGAGACGGTGCTCGGCCTGCATGACGAGCTGCAGAAACTGCACGGCCAGCGCGCCGCGACACCGGAGGAGGCGCGCCGCGCGAACACGGAGCTTCGACGGGACATGCGCAAGCGCAACAACTACTTTCCCGAGTTGGAGGCGACGGCGAGAAAACTGCTCGCCACGGTCGGGCACGCGGGCGGCCCGCTGTCTCAGCGGGTCGCCTCCGACCTGGCCAGCCACCTCGGGTTCACGCTGCACTACGTGCCCGACCTGCCGTCATCCACGCGCAGCGTCACCGATCTCAAGAACGGGCGCATCTACCTGCCTCTTGGTCAGGCCGGTAGCGACCCACGCTCCACCCTGCTGCAGGCTCTGGCGGGCCACGCCCTGGGGCTCAGTCGGCCGAAGGACTATGCCGAGTTCCTCTGGCAGCGGGTGCAGACCAACTACCTCGCGGGGGCACTCATGGTGCCCGAGCAGTCGGCCGTCGAGTTCCTCGGCCGTGCGAAGGAGCGGCGCGAGCTGTCTGTGGAGGATCTGCGCGACGCGTTCGCGGTGAGCTACGAAACCGCGGCGCACCGTTTCACCAATCTCGCCACCCAGCACCTCGGCATCCCGGTGCATTTTCTC
>JAZJYU010000146.1:24874-32053 GCA_040390225.1 Actinomycetota bacterium
AGGTGTACGAGAACGGCGTGCTGTCGAAGGCCTACGAGAACGACAACGTGCTCTTCCCGACGGATGCCCTGGGCGCCGTCGAGGGGCAGACCGTGTGCCGATACTGGAGCGCCCGCAAGGTGTTCGACGTGGATGACCGGTTCAGCCCCTACCACCAGTACACAGACAAGCCCGCGGGCACGTACTGGTGCACCTCGCGTATCCAGCCCAGCGCCCGCGGCGACTTCTCGGTGAGCGTCGGCACGCCGTTCGCGCACGTGAAGTGGTTCCGCGGCCGAGATACCACGAACCGCTACGTCTCGGGATGCCCCGACCCATCGTGCTGTCGACAGCCTCCGGCCTCGCTGACCACGACCTGGGAGAGCAGTTCTCTGCCTGCTCCACGCATCAACAGCTCCCTGCTCGCGGCGATGCCCGCCGGTGCGATGTTCGGTGTGGACTCGACCGAGGTCTACGAGTTTCTCGAGGCCCACGCGCCGTCCTGACGACCACCGGGTATTGCCCGTGTCAGGCTGCGCTCGCTCGGCACGGTCCGCAGCGCTCTACAGAACAAGGACATTCGGAGCGCGTCAGTGGGCACCCTCCCGAGGTCCTTGTTTTGTAGAGTGTCGCGGAGGCCCGAATCGTCGCGTACGTTTCTTTCTATGGCTGGCCGCGCACGAGTCGGAACGGCGGCGTGGAAGAAGCCGACTTGGCGCGGCACGTTCTATCCGCCGGGCCTCGTGCAGCGGCGTGAACTCGAGTTCGCCAGTTCGCAGCTGTCGACCCTCGAGATCAATGCGACGTTTCGCGGCGATCAGAGTGCCGCGACCTTCGCCTCGTGGCGGGAGCAGACTCCTGCCGATTTCGTGTTCAGCATGAAGGCGAGCAAGACCGTCGTACAGCTGTATCGTGCGGCGAACACCGATATACGAATCGACCAGTTCTTTGCGACCGGAACCTATGAGCTGGGTTCGAAGCTCGGGCCGGTGCTCTGGCAGTTTCAAGCGGGTGTTCCCTACAACGAGGTCGCGTTCCTAAGATTCCTACGGGCTCTGCCCACTGGCGTTCGACATTGCGTCGAAGCACGCGACCCCAGCTTCGAGGTGCCCGGCTTTCTCGAACTCGCCGCCGACTTCGCCGTTGCAGTGGCCCTCACGAACGATCCCGCGCAGCCGACATTCGATGCCATATCCGCGGATTTCGTCTACATCAGGCTCAGTGCGGACGACGAACGCTACCGGGACGGCTACGACGACGCGACGCTGGATGCCTGGGCGTCACGCATCCGCGACCGCCAGCAGCACGGCGATGTATTCGTCTACTTCACCCACAAGGACGACGCGGGTGCGCATACTCCGTTCGACGCGATGAAACTGCAGGAGCGGCTGGACTAGTTCGTCACGTCGATAGTGAAGACGACATCCTGGATGCCGCCGTCCGAGTTCGAGAGAGTCACCTGGGTCTCGCCGGCCTTGAGCGGCTTCACACCGGGGTTGAAGTCGGCGCTCCCCTTCTTGCCGCCCTTGATGAAGGTGGCGATGGTGGGGTCAGCGACCTTTCCCGTGTAGCTGTCGGTGGCGAGCGAGCCGGTGGTGATGTTCAGCATCGAGTTGAGCGGAACCTTCACAGTGGTGCCCTGCAACTGCTCGACACTCTTCGTGATGGGGGCGACGACCGGGGTCTGCGCGGAGCAGCCCACGAGTGCGAGAGAGACGGCGACGACGAGGATCGGCAACTTCATGCCGCAAGTATGGCCCTATTTCTGGTTGAACCTCACAGTATTTCCGGACGGGTCGCGGAACGCGCAGTCGCGCGGCCCCCAGGGCTGATCGATCGGCTCCTGCAGCACTTCGGCGCCCGTGGCAAGAACCTGCTCGTACATCGCATCGAGGTCATCGACCGCGAAGACCAGGAACGGCAGCGAGCCCTTGGCGAGCAGCTCCTCGAGCGCGTCACCGTCCTGTTCGGAGCGGCCGGCATGGGGCACGGAGAGGGTGATCGCAAGCCCCTCCTGATCGGGCACGCCGAGCGACAGCCAGCGGTACGGTCCGTTCGACACGTCGTTCACCACAGAGAGACCGAGCCCGTCACGGTAGAACGGCAGCGACTCATCGACATCGGTGACGGTGATGTTGCAGTACTGGAGTGCGATTGCCATGACGCCACCTTAGGCAGCGGATGCCCCCGCCCGCTTCTCGAAACCTGCTCGCTTGCGTGGCCGGGTCGTCGCCCTCGCGACGCAGCCGGGCATGGCGGCGACCGCCGCATGCTCCCGTGCCGCGTAGCCCGACGGGGACTCCCCCACCAGTTCGGTGAACCGGCTGCTGAACGAGCCGAGCGATGAGAAGCCGACGGCCATGCACGCGTCGGTCACCGACATCCCTCCGCGCAGCATCGCCATCGCGCGCTCGACCCGGCGAGTGGAGAGATAGCTGTACGGGGTTTCGCCATAGGCGGCGCGGAACCGGCGGGAGAAGTGAGCGGGAGACATGAGCGCGTGGGCGGCGAGTGTGGGGACGTCGAGCGGCCGGGCATAGTCCCGGTCCATCAGGTCGCGAGCCCGGCGCAACGCCACGAGGGTCGCGAGCTCCTGCTTGTCCATGATCCGACCCTAGCGGCGCGATCGTGCAGCACGAAGATCGTGCCGCATCGCCAGCTCGTCCATCGCCCTGGTCTCGCGTCGGGATGCTGCCGCGTAGAGCACGAAGCTGCCCGCGAACAGCGTGCTGGCCAGGGCGCCCAGCGCGGCGAGCACCCGGCCGTTGGCCTGCAGGGCGACGCTGACCAGGAAGGCCAGCACCGCGGCGATCCAGCTCCAGAGAGCCATGGTGGCGACCAGCCGAAGCCGCCGGGCACGCGGCAGCGCCGGTGGTGCGGGTTCCGGCTCGGTCATGAGGGGAGTTTAGCCGGTGAGCATCCACGAGCCCACGGCGAGCGGTTTCCGCCCGGCGTAGGTGATGGTACCGGTGCCCGAGCGATCGACGGCCAGCGTCGCGATGGACTTCCTGGTGCTCAGCCGGGTGACTGTCCCGGTCAGGGACCGGTTCGTGTCATCGGTCACCGAGATGGTGAACGAGACATCCTCGGCGGCGTCGGTGATCGTCCACCCGGTGGGTGTCGGCGGGAACAGCACGAAACCGCCGGCCTGGCCCGACGTGAGGATCGCGCCGCTCTTCGCGGTCGCACCCTGCAGGGCGAGGTTCGCGGAGTCGGGCGAGGCGATCGACAGCGTGCCGGGAGCCGACACGGCGGAGCTGTTGCCGGAGCCCTGGAACGTGATCGGGTCGGACACGTCGCCACCGATGGTCAGGGTGAGCGGCGTGACCGATCCGATCGCCTTCTTCAGGGCGGGGAAGTCCTGCGAGACACCGCCCTGGCAGTCGAGCACCGTGTCCGACTGCGAGGTGCAGGCGAGCCCGAGCGACACCGGGCCGACTCCCTTGCGCGTGAAGGTTCCGGTGCCCTCCAGAGCGATGCCGGTTCCACCGAAACTGGCGTGCGCGTTCGTGGTCATGCTGCCGAGCGCCGCGCCCGCGGTGCCGGTGTAGGCCACGGTCGCAGCGAGGGTCTCATCGTCGCCGGACTGTGCGGCCGTCGCCTGCGCGCTGAGGTAGGGCTGGGCGCAGGCCGCGTCGTAGTACACCGTCTCGGTGAGGGTGCGGGAATCCGAGGAGCCGCCCCAGCCGCTCACCGCGTGCGATCCGCCCCCGGTGAGGGCCGTGCATCCCGTCGGTGAATCGTCCGAGGCATCGCTCACGATGAGCAGCTGCGTCTGCAGCACGTTCGACGCGAGCGCTATCGCGAGTCCCTCCTGGGCGACCAGCCGTTCGGCGACGGCAAGAGCGGGCGAAATCGCAGGCGTCACACCGGCCGTCGGCGTGGGAGAGGTCGATGGCGCGACAGCCGTGCAGCCGGCGAGCGCGATCAGGACGGCGGATGCGGTGAGAAGACGGAGGGTGCGTCGGAGCATGTCCCCAGCCTATTCAGCCACCGAGTTCGCCACCGCCCGTGCCGTCCGCTCCAGGAACTCGACGATCTGCTCCGACGGCATGGCGGTGGTCAGCGCGCCCTCGACGAGCGCCTCCTCGGCGAACGCGACCCACGACCGGAGGGCGATGCGCAGCAGTTCGGTGTCGGGCATCCCGAGTTCCAGGAAGACCGCGATCACCCGCTCCGCCTGCTCGACACGGGCCTGCTCGACCACCTCGCGCACCTCCGGGTCGCCGCTCGCGGCGCCGCGGACGAGCGAGTAGAAGGTACCGCGGTGGTCTCGAACGAACTGCACGGTGCGGGTGAGGGTGCTGTGCAGGCGGTCGAGGGGCGCCAGGTCCGGCACCGGACGGGTGGCGTTCAGCATGCCATCGCGGGCGGCCAGCACCACCTCGCGATGCAGGCCCTGCTTCGAGCCGAAGTAGTAGAACAACAGGCCACGGGAGACTCCCGCGCGCTTCGCGAGTTGCTCGATAGTGAGCGATTCGAGCGGACTGTCGACCAGCGATGCGACGCCGAGCGCGACCAGCTGTCGACGCCGTTCGTCGGGCGCGAGACGGGTGCGCCGGTCCTGATCCATGACTGGGAGCATATCCCCACGCTATTGACAATAAGTCAACAGTGAGTATCGCCCGCCTCACGACCCGAAAAAGAAGTACACCGAACGGCGTCATAACCGGCCGGGATACGGCTCTCTGTTATTAGAACGGTAGTCAACAGGCCACCTCATCTGGGTCAAGGAGGATCCCATGAAGTTCAAGAACATCGCCGGCAGCCATGCCGGCCGCATCCTCATAGCGGCGGTTCCCGTCGCTGTCGTCTCGGCGGTTCTCGTGGGAGGGGTGGCACAGGGCGCGGTCCCGGTCTCGTTCGCCGTGTCCGGCAGCCAGTTCCAGATCAGCGCATCCGACCTCGAAGGCACCGGCTTCTCGCAGTACGCGGGCACCGCGCCGGACTCGGCCGGGGTGCAGCACCAGGTCGCCATCGCCAACATCGGCCAGGCCACCCTCGCCGACCTGTGCCAGTCGGTCGTCAGCGACACCCCGCTCGGCAAGGTCGGTGTGATGATCACCGCCGGTGGCGGCGGCAAACCGGCCAGCGCAACGGACCTTCAGATCGCGATGACCGACCTGAAGGGCGACTCGTCGTTCGGCAACATCCGCATCGGCGTCGATGCCTCGACGGTCAACACGAAGGAGAAGGGCAGCGCGGGCGACTTCGCGCAGGACTCGGACACCATCTCGATCAAGGACCTGCAGCAGACCTCGTGGTCGACCCAGGCTTCCGTGTTCACCCTCACGGGCATGCACGTGCAGCTGACCGACGGCACGAAGACCTGCTTCTAAAGGAACCGACCATGAAAAACAACTGGGCTAAGTTCGTCGCGTGGCGCAAGCGCCGTCCCTTCGTGGGCGCTGTGCTCACGATCGTCGCCGGCATCGAGATGTTCTTCTCGAGCCAGCTCGACATCGGCAAGTTCCATGTTCAGCTCGGGATCGAAGGCTTCCAGGCCACGATCATCCCGATCATCATGGTGCTTCTCGGCCTGCTCGCCATGCTCATGCCGGCTCACCGCATCTTCTACGGCGTGATCTCGCTCGTCGTCTCGGTCTACTCGCTCATCGGGGTGAATCTCGGCGGTTTCGTGATCGGGATGCTGCTGGGCGCGATCGGCGGCATCCTGACGGTCGCGTGGGCCCCCAGGAAGGTCGACGTGCTCGACGACCCGGTGCTCACGTCGGAGAAAGCTCCGTCGGAGCCGCCCCCTTTAGCCCTGGGCCGGTAGACGCCGGCGTCCCGAGAAAGCGCTCATCACGCAGAACGGGAACGGGCGCGGCCGCGCTGCTGATCGTCGTCGCGATGAGCGGCATCGGCGCCGCCCCGGTTCCCGGCGACCAGTCGCTGTGCATTCCGCTGCTGGGCTGCGGCAGCCCGTCGCCATCACCCTCCCCTTCGTCGGGCGGCGGAGGCGGCCTGATCGGGGGCATCGTGGGTGGAGCGACCGGCGGAGCCGTCACTCCGGACGTGTCGCAGCCGCTGGTCGATCCCGTGTTCGATCCGGGCGCGCCGATCTTCACGCAACCCTCCGCACAACTCGGCGGTGACTCGATCTCGTTCTCGGGATTGAAGGCCGTGAGCGTCGTGGCGGTGCGCCTGATCGACGGCACGGAGATCCCGTGCCTGAAGCTGCAGGCCGACGACATCGTGATCACCGGGTTCTATCTCGACGTGCGCCGGGCGACCGGGCCGTCGCTGGTCTCGACCGCACCGCGCATGGAGCTGAGGGGCAACGTGTCGGTCTACGTGAATTCGGTCACGGCCTCGACCCTCGATGGACTCGGCATCAGCCTGGGAGCGCAGACCCCGCCGCCGGACAACGAACTGCCGCCGCAGCTGCTGCGGATCAACCTGGGCCTGGTCGGAGTGACAGCCGACTCGATCACCTACGCCGGATCGCACCAGCAACTGCACGACTAGCGAGGGTCGGATGAGGGGACTCCGGGAAATCGGGGTCCCCTCATCATTGCTGCCATGACACGCGAAGCCGCCCGGGCGCTCCTCGACAGTGTCGCGGGCCAGTTTCCAGGGCATCCGGATGTGGAGTGAGGCGCCATGTTCGGATCCACGGGCCTGTGCGTACGCGGGAAGGTCTTCGCGGTCGTCGACTCCGCGGGCGACCTGATGGTCAAGATCCCCGAATCACGCACCAACGAACTCATCGCAGCCGGCGTGGTGACCCGGATGGTGATGCGCGATCGCGAGATGCGCGAGTGGGTCACGATGCCGGTGGGGGCGGGCATCGATCGCTGGCACGAGCTGGCCGGCGAGGCCTATGCCTACCTCGACGAGATCACTCCGCGCTGAAGTCCGCGCCGATGCTGGTGAGGCGCCAGGTCGCGACATCCGCGGCCAGTTCGTTGCTGACCTTCTCGAAACCTGTGACCGACGCCGCCCCCAGCAAGAGCACGAACGGCGGTTTCTCGGCCTCGACGGCAGAGATGATAGCCGCCGCGGCCTTGGCGGGGTCACCGGCCTGGGGGCGCTCGGTCGTCCCGGGCTGCCTGCGGCGCTTGCCTGCGGTGTCTGCATAGTCCGCGATCGGGGTGACCGCTTGCGCCAGCGACCTCCCGGCGAAGTCCGTGCGGAAGCCGCTGGGTTCGACGACGATGACGTCTATGCCCAGGGGCTTGAGCTCCTTGTGCAGCG
>JAZJYU010000147.1:0-5570 GCA_040390225.1 Actinomycetota bacterium
GCAGGATCGGGCTGATGAGAGCCTGGATGTGCGGCGGAAGCGGCTGCGCCTCGGGCTGCAGCGAGTCGATGGCGGCGTTTACGGCACCGCACTCGTCGTGCCCCAGCACGACGATCAGAGGAACATGCAGTACAGCCACTGCGTACTCCAGCGAACCCACCACGGACTCCGAGATCACCTGCCCGGCGTTGCGCACGACGAAGAGGTCACCGAGGCCCTTGTCGAAGATGATCTCAGCCGACAGCCGCGAGTCGCTGCAGCCGAAAAGGGCCGCGTTCGGCGCCTGGCCGTGCGCGAGCGATTCGCGGCGCTCGACATCCTGTCTCGGATGACTGGGCTCGCCGGCGACGAAACGCTCATTGCCGCGCGCCATCTCGCGCCAGGCGTCAGCCGGGGTGGGTTCGTCAGCCATGGGTCACCGCTTTCGCCAGCGTCTGGAATTCACCGGTGGTCGCCGTACCGTGCAGCAGGTACGAGTCGGGCCCGGCCACGGTCGAGAGCGAGTACGCGTAGTTGCCCGGATCGTCGGCAGTGCGCTGGTTGTAGACCGTCCAGTCGATTCCGGAGATCGTCGCCGTTCCGGTCGCGTGCGCCTGCTGCAGCTGGTTCGAGATCCAGGTCTTGTCGGCCTTGATGCCCTGCACGAAGCCGATGTACTGCCCGCTTGGCGTGAGGAAGCCGATGGACCAGGTCTGGATGCCGTCAGCCCCGGTGTCGATGGTCGCGCTGTTCGCGCTCCACCCCGCCGGAAGCACGGGCACGGCCAGCGTCGCGTCGACGGTGGGCTGCGACTGCGATGCGATCTGCTTGTAGTCGATGGGTTTGGGGGGCTGTCCCGCGGGACGCACGACCACGAGCACGAGGAAGAGCACGACGGCGAGCGATGCGATGGTGGCGAGCACGAGGTTGAGCAGTGTCTGGTTGGCGCGGTGCTTGCGCGAGTTCTCGGCCTTGCGGGCTGTGGTCTCTTCCGGGGTTTCGGGTCGGCCGAGTTCGGCGACGACTCGCGGCGCCCTGATTGGATTCGTCATCAGCGCACTGCCATCAGTCGGCGACGGCAGCGGTACGTGCCGCGTCCAGCCGGGCGCGAGCGCCGAGCAGCCACTCCTCGCAGCGCTTCGCCAGCGCCTCCCCGCGCTCCCACAGCGCGAGCGACTCCTCGAGGGTCGATGAACCCTGTTCGAGTTCGCCGACGACTCGCACCAACTCGTCTCGAGCCTGCTCGTACGTCAACTCGGCGACATCGGTCGATGGGACCACTTCGTTGCGAGGGGTTTGTGCCACGGTGACGATTCTACCCAGCGCCCGGGTCTGCGAGATCCGTGTCACGTGCAGTGACCGTGGCATCCAGGCGGCCGTCTGAGAGGGTGAGGAGTAGAACCGTACCGGCCGGCGCCTCGGCACTCGCGCGCAGCACTGCGCCGCCGGCCAGCTGGGCGATCGCATAGCCGCGGTCGAGGGTGCCCTGCGGCGACAGGGCTCTCAGCTGCCCGCGCAGCTGCTGCACCGCGCGCTCGGACCGGTCGACCAGCAGCTCCACCAGCTCTGCGCCGCGCTGAACGTACCGGCCGAGTTCTTCGGCGCGGGAGTCCACGATCCAGGCGGATGCGGCAAGCACGGGGCGTGACCTGAGCTGCTCCAGGCGGTCGATCTCGTGCGAGATGAGGTTCGTCATCCGCCCCCCGATGCGTGCCCGGGCCTGGTTCACCCGGTTGAGTTCGTCCGCGACATCGGGCACCACCCGCTTCGCCGCGTCGGTGGGGGTTGATGCCCGCAGGTCGGCGACATCGTCGAGCAACGGACGGTCAGCCTCATGCCCGATCGCACTGACGATCGGCGTCACGCAGGAAGCGGCGGTGCGCACGAGCGTCTCGTCGCTGAACACGAGCAGATTCTGGAAGTCCCCGCCGCCGCGGGCGACGATGATCACATCGACCTCGGGGTCGGCGTCGAGTTGCTGCAGGGCCGCCGTGACCTCGGCAGCCGCACGGTCGCCCTGCACTGCGGCATGCACAACCCGGAACTCGACGGCGGGCCAGCGCAGCTGGGCGTTGCGCAGCACGTCTTTCTCGGCATCCGAATCTTTGCCGGTGATCAGCCCGATGCAGGCGGGAAGGAAAGGGAGCGGTTTCTTGCGATCGAGATCGAACAGACCTTCGGCTCTGAGCGCCTGGCGCAGGCGTTCGAGTCGCTCGAGCAGGTCGCCAAGCCCCACGTGGCGCATTTCGAACACCTGCATGGTGAGGGTGCCGCCCTTGACCCAGTAGTTGGGCTTCAGCAGAGCGACGACGTGATCGCCCTGTTTCAGATCGTCAGGGAGTTTCGTTCGCACCGACGACCAGACGGTGAAGCCGACCGTCGAATCCACCTCGAGGTCTTTGAGCTTGCCGTAGACATTGCCGCCCGAGACACCCCACTGGGTGATCTCGCCCTCGACCCAGACCGAGCCGAGTCGGTCGATCCAGCCCTTGATCTTGTTCGACAGCACTGAGACTGGCCACGGCGCGTCGACCGTGGCGGGGCCGTCTTCGAAACTGGGCACCGCTACGAGTCGCCCCCGACAGCCGGCTCGCCCACGAACTCATGTGCTTCGCGCGCCAGCTCGGGCCAGAGCTGCTGGTCGCCGACCGTGACCCAGTTTCGCGAGGTGTCGCCCTCCGCGCTGAAACGAACCGCGATGCCCCGGTCGACGAGGTCGTTGGAGCGATCGAAGGGGAGCTCGACCACGAGGTCGTCGCCCTTCAGGAACGCGAACAGGCGCCCCTTCACCAGCAAGCCCTCCGCCGACTCGGTCACCTCGTCGATGTCGCGAAATGAAAACCGAACGCCCTCGAAAGCATCCTCTGCCGCCGCACCAGTCATTCGTTGCCTCCCAGCCTCAGCCGTGCGCCCGTCAACCACTGCGCCCGTCAACCACACAGACCCGCCAACTACAATTGCACGGTGAGCACGATCACCAACGGCGCAGCTGCGAGCTATGACGTTCCACGGATTCCCGCGCTCCGTAACAGGCTACGGGACAACCCCGTCAGCGCGCCCAAGCGTGTGCTGGTCGCCGCACCCCGTGGCTACTGTGCGGGAGTAGACAGGGCCGTGATCGCGGTCGAGAAGGCGCTCGAGCGCTTCGGCGCACCCGTCTACGTGCGCAAACAGATCGTGCACAACATCCACGTCGTCTCCACTCTGGAGCAGAAGGGCGCCGTCTTCGTCGACGAGGTCGACCAGGTGCCCGAGGGCGCGCACGTCGTGTTCTCCGCGCACGGGGTGTCACCAGCCGTCGTGGCCGGCGCTGCCGCTCGCAACCTCGAGGCGATCGACGCGACCTGCCCGCTGGTGACCAAGGTGCATCGCGAGGCGCTGCGGTTTTCGAGGGACGATTTCGACATCCTTCTCATCGGCCACGCCGGCCACGAAGAGGTCGAGGGCACGATGGGCCATGCGCCCGAACGCACGACGTTGGTCAACGGGCCGGCGGATGTCGCGGCGCTCGAGGTGCGCGACCCCGACAACCTGGTCTGGCTGAGCCAGACCACGCTGAGTGTCGACGAGACGATGGAGACCGTGCGGCTGCTGCGTGAACGCTTCCCCACCCTGCACAACCCGCCGAGCGACGACATCTGCTACGCCACCCAGAACCGCCAGGTCGCGATCAAGAAGGTCGCGGCCGAGGCGGACCTCGTGATCGTCGTCGGCTCGGCGAACAGCTCGAACACCGTGCGGCTCGTGGATGTCGCCCTCGAGAACGGCGCGAAGGCCGCGTATCGCGTCGACTACGCCAGCGAGATCCAGCAGGACTGGCTCGACGGCATGGCGACCATCGGTGTCACCTCGGGCGCGTCCGTTCCTGAGGTGCTCGTGCAGGAGGTGCTCGACGACCTCGCGGACGCCGGCTACGCCGACGTGCATCAGGTGGTCACGGCCGAGGAGGACCTCATGTTCTCCCTGCCGAAAGAGCTGCGCACCGACGCGAACGGCGAGGCCGATTCGCGCGGGCTCGGCGGTCGCACAAAGAGACTGGACTGGCAGCGATGACCGACGAACGCCCGCGTCCCGCCTCCGGCGATGAGCGTCCTCGACCCGCCTTCGGCGATGAGCGTCCTCGACCCGCCTTCGGCGAGTATGCGACGCCGGAGCAGCAGGCCGCCGCGATGGGCAAGCAGTACGCCCCGCCGCCGACCACGCCGCCGGTGGCCGGCCCGTCGCCGTTCGGCCCGCCTCCGATGGCCCCCGCCGCGACGAACACGCGCTGGAACGTGCTGATCAGCACGGTGCTGCTGGCCTGGGGTCTGTTCAACGTGATCGCCGGGTTCTTCCAGTACTCGCAACTCGCCGCCGTGCTGCAGTCGTACTACACGGCGAACGGTATCGGCACGCTGTCCGATCCCGGCCTGGCGTCGAAGTTCGGGGTCGTCATCGTCGTCGCGAACACGGTGATCTTTCTGGTGGTGCTCATCGGCACCTACCGGATGCTTCGGCGTGGCCGCCCGGCGGCATACATCCCGTTGCTCGGGGGTCTGTTGTCCGTGATCCTGATCGTCACCTGCATCGGAGTGGTGCTCTACAACGATCCGACCTTCATGGCATTCGCCACCAAAGGCCAGTAGGCCCTACTTCGACGAGTGACCGGCGGACCCGAGTTGCCGAGTCGCCTGGATGACGCGCTGCGCCATCGCGGTCTCCGCGATCTTGCCCCAGGCGCGCGGGTCGTAGATCTTCTTGTTGCCGACTTCGCCATCCACCTTCAGCACGCCGTCGTAGTTGGTGAACATGGTGCCGGCGATCGACCGGGTGAAGGCGTACTGGGTGTCCGTGTCGATGTTCATCTTCACGACGCCGTTCGCGACAGCCGTGGCGATCTCCTCGTCGCTCGAGCCCGAGCCGCCGTGGAAGACCAGGTCGAGCGGCCTGTCACCGGTGCCGAACTTCTTCGCGAGGCCCGCCTGGATCTCGCCGAGCAGTTCCGGGCGCAGCTGCACACCGCCCGGCTTGTAGACACCGTGCACGTTGCCGAAGGTGAGGGCGGCTATGTAGCGTCCGTTCGCGCCCAGGCCGAGCGCTTCGACGGTCGCGATCGCGTCATCCAGCGTCGTGTACAGGTGCTCGTCCACTTCGTTGCTGACGCCATCCTCCTCGCCGCCGACCACGCCGATCTCCACTTCTAGAATCGCGTTGATGTTCTTCATGCGCGGCAGCAGAGTCTTCGCGATCTCGAGGTTCTCGGTGAGCGGCACCGCTGACCCATCCCACATGTGCGACTGGAAGATCGGGTTGCGGCCCGCCTTCACCTCGGCCTCCGAGGCTTCGATGAGCGGTATCACGAAACCGTCGAGTGCATCCTTCGGGCAGTGGTCGGTGTGCAGCGCCACGGTTACGGGATAGTTCTTCGCCACCTCGGTCGCGAACGCGGCCATGGCGAGGGCTCCGGATGCCCGGGCCTTCACGGTCTGGCCGGCGAAGTAGTCCGCGCCACCGGTCGTCACCTGGATGATGCCGTCGGAGCCGGCCTCGGTGAGACCCTGCAGCACGGCGTTGATCGTCTGCGACGACGACACGTTGAACGCGGGATACGC
>JAZJYU010000148.1:0-5068 GCA_040390225.1 Actinomycetota bacterium
ATGAACGATGTCCCGAGTCATCTATGAACGATGACCCGAGACATCACACCAGTTGCGGGGACAGGATTTGAACCTGCGACCTCTGGGTTATGAGCCCAGCGAGCTACCGAACTGCTCCACCCCGCGGCACAAGGGTTAACACTACCAGACCTTCCGGGACGAGGTCGCCGCGGCCGGCGAGGGTGTCAGTTGCTGAGGGCGAAGAGGTTGTTCAGCGCGGTAACGAGGGTGTTGTCCGCGGCGGCGTATGCCGACAGATCGCCCGACTTGAGGGCCGCAGCACGGGCTGTGAGCGCCTGCTGAACCGCCGCGAGCGCCGCCTTGAACTGGGCATCCTGGATGGTGCTCGTGGTCGGAGCCGTGGTCGACGGCGTGGGCGTCGGGGTAGCGGCGATACCACCATCACCCGCCACGGCGCCGGAGTCGCCACCGAAGAGCGAGTCGAGTGCGGCATCCAGGGTGTCTTCGAAGGCGATCTTGTCACCGAAGGCGACCAGGATCTTGCGCAGCACCGGGTAGCTGGTCTCCGCCGTGGAGGTGACGTATACCGGCTGCACATAGAGCAGTCCCCCGCCAACGGGCACGGTGAGCAGGTTGCCCTTCTTCACCTCGGTATCGCCCTTCGCGAGCAGCGCGAGCTGGTTCGCCACCGTGGTATCGGTGGTGAACGTCGTCTCCACGCGCCCCGGTCCTGGCACGGTCGTCTGTTTGGGCAATGACAGGAGTGTGAGCCTGCCGTACGTACTCGCGATCTTGCCCGCTGTGGACCCGGCATCCGAATCCGCGGCCAGATAGCCCGTCAGAATGCTTCTCGTGCCCGTACCGGTCGATTTCGGTATGTAGGTCGAATAGAGCGAGAACGCCGACTTCGACTCGCCCGGCAGCTTCATCGTGAGGTAGTAGGGCGGCTGCAGCTTGGCGGTGGATGCCGGCGAGACCGGGTCGTTCGGCGTCACCCACGCGTCGGTCGCCGAGTAGAAGGTGTTGGAGTCGGTGACGTGGTAGCTGCCGAGAATCTCGCGCTGCACCTTGAACATGTCCGCCGGGTAGCGCACGTGACTGATCAGCTGCGCGCTCATGTCGCTCACGGGTTTGACCGTCGCAGGGAAGATCTTCTCCCAGGTCTTCAGGATCGGGTCGGACGGATCCCAGGCGTACAGCGTCACTTTTCCGCTGTACGCGTCGACCGTGGCCTTCACCGAGTTGCGGATGTAGTTGATGTTGTCGAGGGCGAGCTGAGGCGCCGGGGTGTCGGTGTCGGAGATCGCATTGCTCAGCTGCAGCACGGACGAGTACGGGTACTGGTCACTCGTCGTATAGCCGTCGACGATCCACTCGACCTTGCCGTCGATCACGGCCGGATACGGATCGGTATCGAGCGTCAGATAGGGCGCGACGGCACGGATGCGGTCAGAGGGGTCCCTGTCGTACAGGATCTGCGAGTCGCTGTTCACCGCGTTCGACAGCAGGATCTGCTCCGACTGGAACTTGATCGCGTAGACCAGCTTCTTCAGCACCGTGTCGAGCTTCGGTCCGCCGTTGCCGGTGAACGTGGTGGTGGCGTTGTTCTGCGAACTGGAGTCGCCTGCCGGGTAGTCGAGCTCGACCTTCGTTCCGCCCTTCGGCCCGCCCACGATGGAGTACTGGGGAGAGTCCTCGCCGAAGTAGATGCGCGGCTGGAATGAGCCGAGCGCGCCGCTGACCGGGATGCCCGACTCCAGGAACACCGGCAGCCCGTCGCTCGACCGCTGGTTTCCGTACGCCGCGACCACGCCGTAGCCGTGCGTGTAGACGAGCGTGTTGTTGTACCAGCTCTGCGATGCCCCTGTGTTCTTCAGGTTGAGCTCACGAACCGCGATCACCGTGTCCTGGGACTTGCCGTCGATCGTATACCGGTCGACATCGAGGTACGGGGCGAACTGGTAGTACTGCTTGATCTGCTGAAGCTGGGCGAACGAGTCCGACACGAGGGCCGGGTCGATGATGCGGATGTTGGCCGTCGTCTCCGCGTCGTTGCGCAGGGCGCCCTGCTGGGCATCCGTCGTCGCCGAGTACGGCGTCTCCTTCACGCTCGAAACGCCATAGGCGTCGCGTGTGGCGGAGATGTTGCGGTCGATGTACGGGGCCTCGAGGCTGCGCTGGCTCGGCTCGACCTGAAACTTCTCGACGATCCACGGGTAGACCGAGCCGATCAGCAGACCGCTCACCAGCAGCAGTGCCGTGCCGATCACCGGCAGACGCCAGCGGCCGATGACGGCGGTGATCACGAAGAGCACTGCGACGACGGCCGCGATGCCGGCCAGGATCTCCCTACCCGGAATGACGGCGTTCACGTCGGCGTATGACGCTCCGACGAAGAGGTTCAGATTGCTGGAGGTCTCCGAGGCGAGCGTCGAGTACTGGTCGAGCCAGATGCTGACCGCCTGCAGCGCCAGGTAGATCGCCCCGGTGGTGGCGAGTTGCACGCGAGCGGTGCGCGAGATGCGCAATTCACGCCCGTTGAACCGCAGTGCACCGTAAAGGTAGCTGGTCGCGACCGCCGCGATGGCGGAGATGAGCACTGCGGCGGACGCGAACGCGCACACCGACTGCAGGAAGGGCAACGAGAACAGGTAGAACGAGATGTCGAGATGGAACACCGGGTCGGTCTTGCCGGTCGGCACACCGTGCAGCCACTCGAGGGCGACCTGCCACTTCGACGCGCACGCGACGCCCGCGAAGATGCCGACCAGCGCCGGGATCCCCCACATCGCGATGCGGCGCAGCGGCTCCACCACCTGCTGGTAGCGGTCCAGCTGGGCGTTCAGTTTCGCGTAGACCGGTCGGCGGCGGAATGCGATCTCGATGCTCAGGAAGATGGGCACCGACATCCCGAAGAAGCCGATGAAGAACATGATCGTGCCGGCGATCCACTGGGTGGTGAGCACATTGAGATAGCCCACCTGCGCGAACCAGAGCCAGTCCGTGTAGAGACTGGCGAAGATGAAGAACGCGATCACGAGCACGGCGACGATCGCGATGGTGATGAGGAAGGCCAGTCGCGATCGCGATGCGGGACGGCGAGGCGCTTCGGTCGGTGCTGATGTCACGAAACTGCTCCAGGCGTCGGGGGGATGCGGTGGTGACTCATTGTACGAGCGTTACTTGGCAGGGCAGGTCAGAAGGCGGGAAGTACTGGAGCCCGAGCTGATCGCCGCGAGCGCCTTCAGAGAGTCCTTGAGCGTCTTGACCGCGAGAACATGTATTCCGCTCGGGATGTGGCCGGTCACCTCGTCGCAGTTCGAGTATGGGGCCAAGAACCAGGTGGCGCCGGCATCGCGTGCCCCGTAGAGCTTCTGCCGGATGCCGCCGATCGCACCGATATCGCCGGCGGCGTCGATCGTTCCGGTGCCCGCGACCTTCTTGCCGCCGTTCAACCGGCCGGCAGTGAGCTTGTCCATGATGCCGAGCGCGAACATCTGGCCGGCGCTCGGGCCGCCGACATTCTCGAGCTGGATCTTGACCGGGAACGGGAAGCTGTATGAGACGGACGGATAGATTCCGACAATGGGCACGGATGGCGAGTCGGTGCTCATGACGGGGGTCAGCTGCACGGTCTGCCGCGCCCCGTCTCGAACGACGACCATGCTCAGCGGGTGGCCGGCCCCCACCGCGGCCACGATCGCCCGCAGGCCGTCAACGCTGTCGACAGCCTTCCCGTCGGCCGACACGATCGTGTCGCCGTTCTTCAGCACGGCATCCGCGGGCGAGCCGGCGGTGAATCCCCCGACCGTCAGCGTTCCGGTGACCGGATAGCCGAGTGAGGTGAGTGCGGCGGCGATCGCGTCCTGCTGCGAGTTCTGCATGTCGATCGCGTCCTGCTTGTTCGACTGCTGCACGGTCTCGCCCTGCGGGTACACCTCGTCGATCGGCAGAACGGCCTGGCTGGGGTCGAGCCACGCCTGCGCCACCTCGAACCAGCTCGGCGAGTTCTCGCGGTCGCCGTAGAGATTGACGGTGAGCATATCGAGCGCGCCCGAGGTGGGGAACGTCGTCTGGCCCGGGATCTCGATGAGCGGCACCGTCGTGCCGCCGTTCTCGACCGTGCCGAGAGTGTTGAATACAGGGCCGGGTCGCTCGATCACGTACGGCGCCGGCACCATCGCGAACCCCACCGCCCCGACGACCGCGATGGCGAGCAGAATCCAGCCCACCCGGCGACGGCGGCGACCCCGGTCGATCGGCGCCGGGTCGTCGGGGAAGAGTGCCACGTGCATCCTCATCGGTGTTGTTCGCCACGGGCGCACCGCTTGGGGGCTCGGGCCGGTCAAAACACAGCCTCTGTCGCCGTGCAGCGGCTAGCGTAGTTGGTATGCCTGAAGATTCAGCGCAGGACCCGGAAGACGAGTTCCGCGAGATGCTGAGCCAGTTCCTCTCCGGCAACTCGGAGATCGATCCGGCCCGTTTGGCGAGCGCCGCCGGCCTGCCGAATGATCCGGAGATGCTGAAGAACCTGATCGGCCAGTTGCAGAGCGCACTCCAGTCGAGCGATGACGGCATCAACTGGAAGCTGGCCCTCGACCAGGCGCAGCAGCTCGCCACCGCCGACTCGCGGCCGATGACACCGGCGGAGCGGTCCTCGATCGAGCAGTCCCTTCACGTCGCGGCACTCTGGCTCGACGAGGCCACCGAGATCACCGAACTCACCACGACGCCGAAGCTCATGACCCGCACCGAGTGGATTCGCGCAACGATGCCGTTCTGGACCCAGCTCGCCGAGCCGGTCGCCCTGAGCATCGCCAACTCGCTCACCGACGTGCTGCGCGAGCAGGCGCCCGAGGAGATGAACGGCATGATCGAGGGCGCGTCGAAGCTGATGCGCAACGTCGGTGGCACGCTCTTCGCGATGCAGCTCGGCCAGGTGGTCGGCCAGCTCTCCAGCGAGGTGGTTTCGGGCGGCGACATCGGCATTCCGTTGCTGGGTGCGTCAAATGACGAGCAGCAGGCGGCGATCCTGCCGCAAAACCTGTCCCAGTTCGGCGCCGACCTCGACATCGATCAGGACCAGGTGCAGCTCTATATGGCGGTG
>JAZJYU010000148.1:5078-15967 GCA_040390225.1 Actinomycetota bacterium
CACGCACGCCTGTTCCGGCATGCCAAATGGCTGAAGCTGCAACTGCTCACCTCCATCACGGAGTACGCCAAGGGCATCCGGATCGACACCGACCGGCTCGAGGAGCTTGCCGCGGACTTCGACCCGGCCAATCCCGAGCAGTTGCGTGACGCCATGGTGAGCGGCGCCCTCATCCCGCCGAAGACCGAGGCCCAGGTGGCGGCTCTCGCGCGGCTGGAGACGATGCTCGCCCTCATCGAGGGCTGGGTGGATGTCGTGACCGCCCAGGCGACGACCAGACTCCCGAAGTCCAGCGCGATCGCTGAGACGGTGCGGCGGCGGCGTGCCGCAGGCGGACCGGCCGAGTCCGCGTTCGCCACGCTGGTCGGCCTCGAGCTGCGACCGCGTCGGCTGCGCGAAGCGGCGGCCATGTGGCAGAAGCTGACGGATGACGTCGGCCCCGAGTTGCGTGACTCGCTCTGGTCGCACCCCGACCTCATCCCCACGACCCAGGACATCGACGATCCGGTCGGCCTCGTGATGCGTCTCACCGGCGCGGAGCCCGATCTCGACCCGATCGACATGGCCATCGAGGACCTGCTCAACGACGTCACCAACGACCGTCCGGTCGAGGGCGACGACGGCACCGCCCGCGGCTGAAAGCGGGTCGAGCGTGTGGATGGCTCTGACGGTGCGATGACCTCTTTCGGCATGCTGTGCCGATGGTTCTCAAACTCGACCCGATCTGGCCGATCGTCTGGCGCGATCCTCACACGGTGCAGGTCGGTGTAGACCGGCCTGTGGCTGTGCTGGAGCAGCTGACCGCGGAGCAGGAGCGAATGGTCGCCGCGCTGGTCGCGGGGGTCGGGCGCTCCGGGCTGGACATGATCGACGGCCCCGCCGCCGCCATCGTCTTCTGCCCCACCACCTCCTGCTCCGTCGATACCGACGCCCGCCCCTGCCGTAGCCCCGCCGCCGCCGATGCGATGCTCGCTCGGCTCGGCACTGCGCTCATCGGTGAACCCGTCCAGCCGGCCGGAGCCGCCGTGTTCGGCGCGGGTCGCACCGCAGACCGGCTGAGGTCGGTGCTGGCCGCGACCGGAACGCCCGTCGTCATCGTCGCCCACTACGTCATCGCCCCCGATCTGCACAGTCGCTGGTTGCGTCGCGATCTGCCGCACCTCCCCGTCGTCTACGGCGACTCGATCGTGCGCATCGGCCCGTTCGTCGAGCCGGGTTCCGGGCCATGCCTCTATTGCCTCGAGCTTCACCACACGGATGCCGACCCGGCCTGGCCGGCGATCGCCAGCCAGCTGCTCGGCCGGCGCGCGCACACCGAGACGGACCTCGTCGCGATCGAGGTCGCGGCGACCGTCGCGCGGCTGGTCGCGCGGCGCTCGGCCAGCGATCCCGGCGCGGCCCGGTCGATCGAGCGGCGAGACCAGCGAGCGTGAGTGGGCGCGGCATCCGGATTGCCTGTGCGCGGGGCTTATTGCAGTTCCGCCAGGAATCGTGAGCGCTTCCGCTCAGTCACCCGTCCCGATCCGGTTTTCGCCCAGGAGAGATGCAGCCGCAGCCGAGCCCGCGTGACGCCGACGTAGAGCAGACGCCGTTCCTCCTCGATCGCTTCGTCCGTGCGCGCGTAGGTGATCGGCAGATAGCCCTCACTGAGCCCGACGATGTAGACGGAATCCCACTCGAGGCCTTTCGCCGAGTGCAGGGTCGCCAGAGTCACCGTCGCCAGGGTCGGTTCGTGCTGAGCGGCCGACCGCTCGAGAAGATCGTCGACGAAGGACTTGAGGGTGGTGCCGTGGTCGGTAGCCTCGGCCAGTCCCATGATGGCGTTGAGCGATTCCCAGCGCTCTCGCACGGCTCCCCGGCCCTCGGGCGGGTCCTGGGTCCAGCCGAGCGATCGCAGCACGTCGCTGACAGTCTTGAAGAGCGGCTCGGGCGTGCCGGCGACCACCGCGCCCTTCAGCATCATCAGCGCCTGCTTCACCTCCTGCAGGTCGAAGAAGCGTGTGCCACCGCGCTGCTGGAAGCTGACGCCCGCGTCGGCGAGCGCCGCCTCGATGACGGCCGACTGCACATTGATGCGGTACAGAATGGCGATGTCCTTCGGCTTCGTCCCGTCGGCGATCTCGTCCGCGATCCGTCGCGCCACGGCATGCGCCTCCGCCGTCTCGGTCGGATATGCCTCGACCACGGGGGCTGTGGTGCCGGAACGCTCGGCTGCGGCACGAAGGCTGAGCGCGCCGGGCCGTGATCGCACCAGCCGATTGGCTGCGTGCACGATGTGCTGGCTCGACCGGTAGTTCTGCTCGAGCCGCACGATGGTCGCGTCACGGTACTTCGCCGGGAAACCGAGCAGGTAGTCGGCGGATGCGCCCGCGAAGGAGTAGATCGTCTGGCTGGCGTCGCCGACCACGCAGAGGTCCTGCCGGTCACCAAGCCAGAGCTCTAGCAGCGCCTGCTGGAGCGGCGACACGTCCTGGTACTCGTCGACGACGAAGAACCGATACTGCTCGCGCACCTGCTGCGCGACCCGCGGTTCGGTCTCGATCATGCCCGCGGTCGCCAGCAGCACGTCCTCGAAGTCGAGCTGTCGGCGCTCGTCTTTCAGATTCTCGTACGCAGAATGCAGCGCGATCATCCTGGTCGCGTCCAGCTGCGCGGGCAGCGGCCGCTTCTCGACCACCCCGGCGTACTGGTCCAGGGTGAGCCCGGATACCTTGCGCCACTCGATCTCGGCGGCGAGGTCGCGGAGCGTGGCAGTGTCGAGTTTGAGGCGCAGCGTTTCGGCCGCGTGGCCGAGCATCCGCCCCTTGCTCTCGAGGATGCGCGGCATGTTGCCGCCGATCACCTGCGGCCAGAAGAACCCGAGCTGCGCCAGCGCGCTGGCGTGGAAGGTGCGTGCGGCCACTCCGGTGGTGCCGAGCTGGCGCAGGCGGCTGCGCAGCTCCGCCGCGGATCGCGCTGTGAAGGTCAGCGCCATCACCTTTTCCGGCCGGTACACGCCCGTCGCGACTCCGTAGGCGATGCGGTGCGTGATCGCCCGGGTCTTGCCGGTGCCGGCGCCTGCCAGCATCACCACGGGACCGAGCAGCGCCTGCGCCGCTACCCGCTGCTGGTCGTCGAGGCCCTCGAGGAGGGATTCCGCCGAGGTCACCAGTCGATCTCGTCCTCGATCGGCCCGCCGTACCAGTGCTCCAGGATGGCGCGGGCGATGGACGCGTGCCCGGGAAGGATGACCTCGCCGAGCGAGGACTTCAGCTCGGCACGGCTGAACCAGCGCAGGTCGAGGATCTCGGCCCCGTCTGGGGTGAGGGTCTGTTCGACCTCCGGGTCGACCCGGGCGGTGAACCCGAGCATGAGACTGGCCGGAAACGGCCACGGCTGCGAGCCGAGATAGACGGGGTCGACGACACGGATGCCGGACTCCTCGAACACTTCGCGGATCACTGCGTTCTCGAGCGATTCGCCCGGTTCAACGAATCCCGCGAGCAGCGAGTAGCGGTTGCCTTCCCAGAGCGCGTTCGAGCCGAGCAGAATGCGGTCGTCACCGTCGACGATGCCGACGATGATCGCGGCATCCGTCCGGGGGAAGATCTCATTGCCTTCAGGGTCTTTGCGCACCCAGCCGCCGAGTTCCGCCGTGGTCGGCTCGCCGTTGCGCGGCGAGAAGCCGTGCGACGCGTGCCAATTCGCGAGGGCCAGCGCGACGGTGAACAGTCCCGCGTCGAGGGTCGGGAGCCGGCTGCCGATCGCCCGCAGATTGCCCCAGCGGTCGCGATCCGGTTCGAGAGCCGCTGCCTCGTCATCGCCGAGCACGACGGCGGCAATGGAAACACCGCCAAGTGGCTCTGCCGTCGCTTTGCCGAGGTACAGGCGCAGCTCGGCAAGCGGAACAGCGGATGGCGAAACCAGCCGCAGAGAACCATCAGCGTTGAGCAACGCGGTGCCGTGCGTCAGCACGACCACCCGGGTCGTGTCGTCCGCCCACAGCTCGTCCAACAGTGCCGGGCGATTGCGGGTCAGGTAGTCCCGATCCAGTTCGTGGCGCGAAAGCGGCAGCAGCGAGAGGAACTCACGGGACACGTAGCGACCAATCATCCGAACAATGGGGACCAGCGTGGCGTTCGGGGCCGGTGGAGCCATACGACTTACCCTGTCGGTATGGCCAGATCCCCTCTCACTCTAGCCGCGCTGGCGACCTCGGCGGTGCCCGAGCTCGACGTGGTCGGAGCGAGTGAATTCGGCTCGGGATCAGAGGGCGATTACGAGACGGCGATCCTCACCGGGCGCGACGGCCGGCACTGGATCATCAGGGTGCCCACCTCCGAACTCGCCGAGTCGGAGCAGTCCGCCGACCTCGTTGCACTGCGCGCGCTCAGCCCCGGTGTGCGGTCACGGCTGCCGTTTTCGGCGTCCACCTTCGCCGGACAGGCTCCCGTCGGAGGCACCAGGGCCGTCGTCTATGAATTCGTCTACGGCTCGAAGCGGCCGGTGGATGGCTTCGACGGCGAACTGGCCGTCTCTGCCGGGCGCGCCATCGCCGCCATCCACGCTCTGCCGACCAGCTTCATCGCGGACGCCGGCCTGCCGGTGCTCTCCCCGACCGAGATTCTGCGCGGCCTCATCACGGTGATGGACCGCGCCGCCTCGACCAATCTCGTGCCCGCTGCCCTGCTCGGCCGCTGGGAGCGCGTGACCGAAGACTCGATGCTGTGGCAGTTCGCGCCGACGGTGATCAACGGCGGCATCACGGCCGACTCATTCCTCTCCGTCGGCGACGAGATCAGCGGAGTGCTCGACTGGCACAACCTGAGCGTCGGTGACCCGGCACGCGATCTCTACTGGGCGCTGGCCTCGGCCGGTTCAGACACCGTGTTCGACGCGTACTCGCTCGCCCGCGGCAATGCCGACCGCCAGGTTCACCAGCGCGCCCTGATCTACTCCGAACTCGAGGTGGCCAAGTGGCTGCTGCACGGCACGAAGCAGCGCGACACCGAGATCGTGGATGACGCGGTCGAGATGCTGACGAATCTCGCCGACAGCGTGAACATCGACCTGGACCGCGATCTGGGTGGCCTGAACGGCAGCAGCACTACGCGGGCACGATCCTCAGCCGTCGACTGATCGTCAACCGGCCAGACCGGGCGAGCAGCACCGCGATAACCGTCGCTGCGATCGCCGGCACAACGCCCGCGGTGACCATTGCGACCCGCACGCCCCATGCCTCGGCGATCCACCCCATCAGCGGACCGCCAAGAGCCTGACCGCCGAGCATCACCATGCCGTAGATCGCCATCACGCGGCCTCGAATCGCGCGGTTGGTGGACAGCTGCACCATCGACTCGGCACCGGTGGCGAACAGGAGTCGCGTCATCCCGATCAGCACCAGGCAGGTGAGGAACACTCCCGCGAGCGGTGCGAGGCCGCTGACGATGAGAGATAGGCCGAACAGCCCGCCGAACAGCATGATCGAGCGCAGGCGCACGGTCATGCGGCGGGTGGACAACAGAGCCCCGGTGAGGGCGCCCACAGCGGCCGCCGAGCTGTAGAGTCCGTACCCGGCGGCTCCCGTCTTGAAGACGGTGTCTGCGAACGACACCAGCAGCACCGGCAGGGTCATTCCGAAGGTCGCAACGAAGCCGAGCATCACGATCGGCCACAGAATGGTCGGCTTCGAGAACACGTAACGCACGCCCTCGCGGATCTGCCCCTTCGATGGTGCCACCCGAGGCGAAGGCTGAAGCTCGTGCACGCGCATGCTCGCCCGTGTCGTCACTACGACCGCGGCGGCGATCGCATTGACGCCGATCGACCAGCCGGCGCCGACCACTGCCACGAGAATGCCGCTGATCGCCGGACCGACCAGTCCACCCAGGTGGAAGATCGACGCGTTCAGGCTGATGGCGTTGCGCAGTCGCTCGTTGCCCACCATCTGGTTGACGAAGGCCGAGCGCGCCGGCGACTCCAGCACGGCCGCACAGCCGAGCAGGAACGCGACCGCGTAGACCTCCCAGACCTGAACAGCACCGCCGATGGTGAGCGCGCCGAGTGAGCCGCACAGGATGACGGCAGCTGTCTGAGTTCCCATCATCAGTTTCCTGCGGTCCAGCCGGTCGGCGATCACCCCGCCCCACACTCCGAAGAACAGCACGGGGGCGAACTGCAGGAATACGGTCACTCCGACGGCGGTGACACTCTTCGTCAACTCGAAGACCAGCCAGTCGATGGCGATGCGCTGCATCCAGGTCGATGTGTTGGCGATCGCCTGCGAGAGCACGTACAGCCGGTAGTTGTAGACGCGAAGGGCGGCGAAGGTGTCCCGCCAGCGGGGACGCTCCAGCAGCACCGGAATCGGCTCAGTCGGAGGACTGATCGCGGTGGTTTCTGTCGACGTCACGGTATTAAAGGCTACGGGGATCCCAGTCATTGACGAATAGAATCGAGGCTATAAGACTCATTGCGTTTGTGAATGGACGTCCCGATGTTCGATCCTGTGCTGCTGAAGACCTTCGTGACGGTCGCCGAAACCCTCAGTTTCACGGGCGCCGGTCACCTGCTCGGCCTCAGCCAGCCGACGGTCAGCCAGCACATCAGGCGGCTGGAGCGGGAGGCCGGCCGCAACCTGGTGATCCGTGACACCCGTGAGGTGCGGCTCACCGACAATGGCGACGCGATGCTCGGGTTCGCACGCACGATCCTCGCCGCTCATGACCAGGCGGGCAGCTACTTCACCGGTTCCGCGATGCGCGGCCGGCTGCGCTTCGGCTCCGCCGACGATCTCGCTCTGACCCAGCTGCCACAGATCCTGCGCGACTTCCGTCAGCTCTACCCGCAGATCAATCTCGAGCTCACGGTGAACCAGAGCCACGTGCTCACCCGCCGGCTCGCCGCCGGCCAGCTCGATCTGGTCTTCGTGCGCCAGGCGTCGGATGCCCAGGCCGGCCGTCTGGTGCGTCGCGACCGCCTGGTCTGGGTCGGTCACCGCACGCTGATACTGGAGCCGGGACAGGCTCTGCCGCTCATCGTGTACCAGGCGCCCAGCCTCAGTCGCACACTGATGATCGATGGACTCGAGCGCTCGGGCCGCACCTGGCGCATCACCTGCAACGTGCGTGAGATCAACGGCATCGTGGCCGCGGCGCGTGCCGGTATCGGCGTGGCGGCGTTCCCGCAAAGCCTCATCCCGCTCGACCTGGTCGAACTTCCCTCGTCGCACGGCCTGCCCGACCTCGGCACCGTCGACTTCAGTCTGCTCGACAATCCAACGGCGCCGCGAGAGCCGGTCGACGCGCTGGTTTCGGCGATCGTAGCGCGTCAGCTCTCTGGCGCCTGAGCCACCTTCGCCCACTCGGCCTCGAGGTCTTCACGGCTCCAGATCCGCTTCGGCCGGATGATCTCGTCTTCCGCGACGTAATAGAAGACCGCGTCGATTCGGTCCGGGTCGATGCCTTTCCACTCCGCGAAGGCCTGGCGGTAGAGCGCCAGCTGCAGCTGCTTCGACTCCAGGTCCGCATCATCCTTGGGCGCTTTGCCGGTCTTCCAGTCGACGACTTCGAAGCGCTCCCCGTCTGTGCCTGAATCGATGGCGAACACTGCGTCGATCTTGCAGACGACGACCCGGCCGGCCAGCGGCAGGTGGATCTCCCGCTCCACCTCGATCGCGGACCGGGGTGCCCAGCGCGACCTCTCGAACGTCGCGATCAGCGCGTCGAGTGCCGCCCGCTCGCTCTCCGCGTATTCAACAGACGAGGGGGCGACCGTCGTGCCGCCCTCCGGGTCGTCGATCTCGAACTCGAAAGCATCGATCGACTCGGCGGTGCCTCCGACACCGAGACGCTGCTCGACCCAGGCATGAAACAGTGTGCCGAGCCGGGTCGCGCGGTACGGACGCTCGGGCATGGGACGCCGGAGGGAGGCGGCGACAGCGCCCGGGTCGCTGACGTAGTCCTTGAAACGGGAGGCCGGCACCCGCACCGGAAGGTCTACGAGCCGCTCCGCGAGCGCTCGGGCACGGCGCTCCTCGAGCAGCAGCTCGACATCCTCGGCCCACCGGCCCGTGTCACTCAGGCTCACGGCAGACAGAGTCGATGAGCGCACCAACTCGGCGGCGCGTCGCACGGCCCCCTCGCGGGCGCCCAGTCGCGGTAACGGCCAGTTCGGCTCGTGCTGCTCCAGCGTCTCGGGATTGCTATCGAGCTCGCTCGCCGCCGGCGGTTCCGGGATGATGCCGGCCTCGGCGAGTTCGGTCAGAAACCGGCTCGGCGGTCGCTCGGAATTGCCCGCCCAGAACGACCCGGTCAGAAGCAGGTCGTGCCGCGCACGGGTGAACGCGACATAGGCCAGTCGGCGCTCCTCCTCATGATGCCTCACGGCCAGCGCGTCCTTGAACGCGGAAAGGCTGTCATTGACATGCTTCTGCGTCGGATGCCCGAACCAGTCGAGCACCGGAAGATGGTCGCGGTCACCGCGGAAGTCGTATGGCAGCTTGCCGAATCGCACCCAGCCGAGTCCTTCGCGCGACGAGCCCGGCAGCTCGTCTTTCACCAGCCTCGGCACCACCACAGCATCCCATTCAAGACCCTTGGCGCCGTGGATGGTGAGCAGCTGCACGCTGCCGGGCTCGGCCTGTTCACTACGCGGGCCCATGCTGTCCTTGCGCTCGGCACGATCGAGCCACGACAGCATGCTGCCCAGCGTGCCGAGATCATCCGCAGCGAGAAAGTTCGAGACCTCGTCGTGGAAGGCATCCAGGTTCGCGAAGACGCGCACGTTGCGCGAGTTCGCCGCCACCTCGATGTCGAGCAGCAACTCCTGTTCGACCAGTCTCACCAGGTCGAGCAGAGCCAGGCCGCCGCGGGACCTCAGGAACTGCAACTGCCTGCCTGCCGAGCGCAGTCGCTCCAATCCCGCCTCGGTGAAGCCGGTGAGCTGGCTGTGGTTCTCCTTCGCCGTCGCTACGAAGTCAAGCGCGTCGACGATCGACCTGCCGTCGTCATCCGCGACCGACTCACGTTGTTTCCGCAGCAGTTCATCGGTGAGCGGCGCCTGCGCCCAGTCATGCTTCGACAGCCAGCCCGCCACCGACGACAGCTGCTTCAGATCGCGCACGCCGATCGAGTAGCGCGCGCCTGCCAGCAGGCGGATCAGCGCACTGCCCGCGGTCGGATCGTTGATCACGCGCAGGGCGCTGACCAGGTCGACGATCTCCGGTGTCGACAGCAGACCGCCGAGCCCCAGGATGTGGTTCGGCACACCGAGGCGGTCGAGGTCCGCCGCGAAGAACGCCATGTGTCGCCGGTTGCGGAACAGGATGGCGGCGGATGGCGGCGTGCCGTCCTGGTCCGGTCGTGCGAGACGGTCTTTGAGCCAGCGCGCGACCAGGTCGGATTCCTCGCGGATCGACTCCGGGAACTCGACGGTGATCGTGCCCTCGTCCGCGTTCCGGCGGGCGACGAGCTTCTCGACCAGCTCGGGATCCCGCTCGCGGAACTCCGCGACCGTCGCGTTCGCGGCGCCCAGGATGCGGCGCGCGTTGCGCCAGCTGGTCGAGAGCGCGAAGCGGCTGGCGGGTGAGGTGCGGGCGAAGTCGCGGGCGAACAGCGCCAGGTTCGCTGCGGACGCGCCGCGCCATCCGTAGATCGACTGGTTCGGATCACCGACCGCCATCACGCCGTGGTCAGCGAACAGCGCTGCGAGAAGACGGGTCTGTACGACGCTGGTGTCCTGGTACTCGTCGAGGATGACGACCCAGTAGCGGTCGCGATAAGCATCGACGACCGCCGGCGAGCGGTCGCAGACCTCGAGTGCGAGAGCGACCTGGTCGGAGAACTCGACGAGTCCGCGGCGGCGCTTCTCGAGGGCGTACCGGTCGGCCAGGTCCACGAGGGCGGGCAGGGCGGAGACGAGGGCGACCGCCTTCTCAACCTCCACGTACGGCGTCGACTTGGCCCGGCCATCCGTGATCGGCAGCTCGAGCAGGGTCGCGAAGCGGGTCGCCAGCTCGGCGACCGACGCCGACTCCGCCACGTTCTCGCTCAGCTCGTGGCTCAGCTCCAGCACGGCGTCGGCCAGCTGGCCGGCCCGCCGCTCCAGCGGCACCAGCCGGTCGTCGCCCCACTGGGTTACCACCTGGCGGGCCAGTTGCCACGCGGACGACTCGTTGAGAAGCACCGACTCCGGCTCGCGGCCGACCACGAGCGCGTTCTCGCGAAAGATCGAATTCGCGAAGGAGTTGTAGGTAGACACCGTCGCCTGGCGCAGTTCACTGCCCACCGCGGACCCGTCGACGATGCCGGCGTCGGCGAGCTGGGCGACGCGGGCCGAGATGCGGGATGCCAGCTCGCCGGCCGCCTTGCGGGTGAAGGTGAGACCGAGCACCTGGTCGAGTTCGACCTGCCCGGTGGCCACCAGCCACACCACCCGGTTCGCCATCGTCTCGGTCTTGCCGCTGCCGGCGCCGGCGACGACGAGGGCAGGCGCGAGCGGCGCTTCGATCACGGCGACCTGCTGCTCGGTCGGCTCATCCAGTCCGAGAACTGCGGCGAGCTCGACAGCTCCTATTGTTCTGTTCACGCGCTGACCGCCCGAACGACGTGGATGCCGCAATTGCCGTACGAGTAAGAGTCCAGGCAGTGGGTGTCGAGCTCGGCGACGAATACGCTGCCGGCCATGCCCTCCGCGTCGTGGATCACCCGGTCGGTGAACTCCGCCATCGTGACCTCGGTGAACGGCGCCTGTTTCGGGTCGCGGTAGTTCTGCTTCTGGATCTCCTTCGAGAGCACGACCAGCTTCGCTCCCCCGTTGCGCACGCCGTCGGGGATGCTCTCCAGTGATCCCGATTCGAAGGCCAGCTGGTAGGCGCCGAGCTGCGCATTGTCGACGACCTGCGCGTCGGT
>JAZJYU010000149.1:0-1336 GCA_040390225.1 Actinomycetota bacterium
CGATAGAAGGCGAGCACCCGCCTGTAGACGGTCATGAATTCGGCCGCCGCTGCCCACTCGGGGTGGCCGTGCGCGATGCCCAGCTGCCGCAGACTCTCTGCCGAGATGCCGTACTCCTCCACCCGCATCAGCAGGTCGCGGAGCTCCGAGCGGAAGCCGGCCAGCCGGCGCAGGTCGATGTCGAGCGGCGCGGGCCAGCTCTCGCCCGTGCCGTCGGCGGCCTGGCCCTCGATGAGTTCGGCGATGATCATGTCCTGCTCGGCGCCGGTGAGCAGGCGCGGGGCCTCGTCGCCGGACCGCACCGCGGCATCCCGGAGCACCTGGAACGCGACGGAGTTGGCGGTGCGCGCGAGCGGACCGAGCGTGGGAACCGCGAGCCGCTCTGCGATCGCGTCACGAAGCCGCGTGGCCGAACTGCGGGTTGCCGAGAGCACCAGTACCGATTCTGGCGACCAACCGCGGGCAAGCACGCGGTCGGCGACCAGCTCGATGAGAGTGGAGGTCTTTCCGGAGCCGGGCGCGCCGATCACCGCGGCAGAGGCGGCATCGTCGAGCTCGATGACGGCACGCTGCGACGGGTCGGGCATGATCGGGATCGCGATGTTGAGGGCGTCGCTCGCAGCCGTGAATGCGGGGGTCGCCATGACCACCACGGTAGCGCTCCCGTGCGACATCCGAGCGCCGAGTTCTGCCGGAAGAGAACGTTGCTGATCGCCCGCGCCGCCGTGTCGTAATCTAGGGCCATGGACGTACGCATCGGCATCACCAACAGCCCCCGCGAGATCAGCTTCGAGTCGGCGCAGACCGCGGCTGACGTGGAGAAGGTAATCTCGACCGCCCTCGACGGCGGGGCCAAATACTTCAAGCTGGCCGACAGCCGCGGCACCATCTACATCGTCCCCACCGACCAGTTCGGCTACATCGAGGTCGGCTCCGAGGAGTCGCGCCGCGTGGGCTTCGTCGCGTAGCGATGGAACTGCTGTTCGCCACCCTCGGCGGGGCCATTCTCGGCCTCGGCATGCGGTACGTGCTGCCGAAGCGTGAGACCTACGGGTCGCTTCTGCTGCCCGCCGTTGGAGCAGTGGCATCCGCGGTCATCTGGGAGGCGCTCACCTGGCTCGGCTGGAAGTACAGCGGCGGGTGGATCTGGGTGGCCACCCTCATCGGTAGCGCTGTCGTGGCGACGGTGGTCGGCATCCTGGTCGGCCGCACCCGCGCTCAGGGCGACGTCGAGCTGCTCGGCCGGCTGAGCAGGGCGTAGACCTCCTCCCCCGCCGAACCGGGCGATCGCGGTCGCTTCGGGAAAGGGTGGCGTGGGCAAGTCGACCGTCGCCAT
>JAZJYU010000149.1:1346-3422 GCA_040390225.1 Actinomycetota bacterium
CCGAAGCGACCGGAGACGCCCGGACCGCTATTCCATCGCGCTGTCTTTTGCCGCTTCTGCCGTTTCTCTTGCCTTTTCGCGAGCGCGATACCGGCGCCAGAACAGGTTGCCTGCGTAGCTGATGGCGAACGCGCCCGCCGCCCACGCTGCAGGATGCGGCGAGGTCGGCGGAATGAGGGCGAGCAGGGCATAGATCGTTGCCCCCGAGACGAGAGCCTCGATGAAGCTGCGTACCTGTGCTTCGAACGGATTCTTCGCATCGCGGTCCGACGTCTGGATATAGAGCATCTTTCTCACGAACTCACCCCTCTCTCGAAGACTTGGAATGATGGCGCCAGCTCTGCGCACCGAACGACACGAGAGCAAGAGCGACGCACGACCACGCGATCGGAATCGACGTTCCGCGGGGCGTGCTCGCCAAGACGAAGGCCAACAGCCCCAGGCCGGCTGCGCTCAACGCATCGCGAACAACAACCACATGGCGTGGAGTCTCCTCGAGCCCGCTCATATCAGCAGACCACCTCGTAGTAGACACCGAGCGGATAATTGACCTGCATACATCGGCCGTCGCGCACCGCTGACTTGACGATGCCCCAGATCACGCTGGACACCTTGTCCAGCAGGACGATGCAGACGCTAGTCAGACCAATGCCTTTCAACAAGCCACACAGCACGTTGATGCCGGTAAGCGGATTCCCTTGAGCGTAAGCAGTCCGCACTTCGGCGTTGCTGTACTTGATCGCCCAGCCCCACCCGTACCAAAGGATCGACGGGTCGGCCACCACCGGATACGCGATCGTAGACCGACCGATGGCGATCACCTGAGTGACGGTGTTGCCGGACAGCTCGAAGTGCGTTGGCACCTGAACGCCCTTCGCGTCCTTGGCCCAGGGCACTGCGATGATGCCGACGATGCCCGTCGCGCTCCGCAGGATGACGCTTCCGGTCTCGTCGAGCGACAGTGTGACACCGGTCGGGAGCGTGAGCGCGTACGAGTAGCGCGTCGGGGCGTCAGGACCGGAGATCACCGTGGTGATCTGTGTGGAGCCATCCGCTTTAAGGATCGGCACGGTCGACGACCCGTTCGTGTTGCCGTAGGAGATGATGCCGTTCGCATCCGCGCGGCCCGCGGCGGCGGTCGCCGCAAAGGGCAGCGAGATGCCGAGAGTGAGCCCGTTCGGTGAGGTGATCGCGATGCCCTTGCGCGCATCCATCGGCAGGCTCGTCGTGACTCCGTTCTGGGTGACCGGAGCGAGCGACGCCGCAACCGGCGCGACATCGACGAGCGACTCGGGGGAGGCGGTGCGAATCGCGGCAAGCGGGGATGGTGCAGGAGGCGCTGCGGCGAGCGCTGGAGTCGCGAACATCACCCCTCCCGTCAGGGCCGCGACCGCGGCCGCAGCCACTATCGCAGGTCGAAGCCGTCGGTGGGGCAGGCGTGACAACAAGTGCATCGTGTTCTCCTCTGGGGGTCGGTTGAGGAGGACCGTAACAGCTTTCGAGACATAATGGTGCTTAATTAACCCAGCGACTAATACCTTATTAGCCGGTGCGAAAGTGGGTCATCGCACGCGAAAAGGTTGATGCGGCCGGAAAGGTCCGCCGCGCACGTCGGCGGCACCGAGGTGCGCCAGTGCGGCGATGCGGCGACCTAGCACTGCCTCGGGAGCGAGCAGCGGGGAGCGACCTACGCGGTCAGCCCGAGCGCATCCATGCGGCGGGTATGCGCTGCGATGATCTCGGTGAACACCGGTTCGAGTCGCGCCTCCTCCGATGCGGTACTTGGCGGCAGCGCGAGCGCCGACCGCGCGATGAGAAGGGTGTCGCCGACCAGGCGCCGACCCCACATCGCCAGCTTCGACGCGACCCGGGTGTCCGCGTCGATCGCGGTGCGCAACAGCTCGACCAGCAGCTCGGCACCATCGGGTTCGGAATAGATCGCCTCGATGCGTGCCGCGGCATCGCTCGCCAACCCGGAAGCGAGACGGCGCGAGAAGTCGTCGAGCAGGCCCGCCGTCACGTAGCAGGTGGTGACCGTTTCCAGCCAGTTCGCGCCGTGCGTGCGAGCACGGTAGG
>JAZJYU010000150.1:0-6693 GCA_040390225.1 Actinomycetota bacterium
AGCGATCGGTGCTGCTCGACCAGCGCGGCGCGCCCGTGCTGGCCTGCTTCGGGCGCGCGGCGGTCATCGGCAGCCTGCCGAACGATCCCGTCACTCACAGCCTGCCGCCCGCTGCACGTGACGTGCAGCCGCTTCTCCGCTCCGACATCCGCGACCTCATGACGCTCATCGGCGGGCTGATCGACCGCTGTGCCGACGGGCCAAACGTGCGGTCCATCCGCGACTGGCTCCAGACGCTTGAACCGCATTCCAGCGCACTCCCTGACGTCGCCGACCACCTCTTCGATCTTTCTCCCGCGGTCCCGCTGCGCTGCGAGCAGCCGGCGGCCGTTGCCCGCAACGCTTTTCCGGGGCGGGCCCTCGAGACGGCGGACCAGGTGGCGCAACGGATGGACGTTTCGAGCTGGTTCGAGCACGGGCCGGTAGCGGCAGCACGGCGAGCGACCCGGGGGCGACTGCACTCTCTGATCGGCTCAGTCCGCAGGCCGGTGCTGATCGCCGGAGCGCTCGGCGTGACGGCGCTCGTCATCGCGTTCGCGGTCGTGCCGTCGGTCGGCACCGCGCGCGGTGCGCAGAAGGGATCGGGTCACGTCTCCGCATCGCCGACTCCACGAACGACCGTTCAGGCAGATGGCACGAACGCCGCAGTGGCCGGAGATGATCCGGTCGCTGCCACGACCGCGCTGGTGTCCGAGCGGGCGGGCTGCATCTCCGAACGATCAGTCGGTTGCCTGGCTTCCGTAGAGCAGATCGGCTCAGCCGCTCTGGAGGCCGACAGCTACTTCCTGCGCCAGCTCCAGGCTGGCGGCACGGTGAAGGATCGACGGCTGGACGGGTCCCAGCCGACGCTCGTGCAGCGGCTGGGCGACTCGGCGATCGTGGGACTGGGTGCTCAGACGGCGCCCGGTACGTTCACGGCGTCGGTTCTGCTGGTGCGGGTGGACTCCGGGTGGCGGATCCGCGATCTCACGACGGGCGCGAGTGGCTGATCGGCGGCGGCTAGATGCCGAGCTTGCTCGCGAAGTCGCCGCCCTCGAGGCGGTTCTTGACGGCCACGAGGAATCGGGCCGCATCCGCCCCATCGACGATGCGGTGATCGTACGAGAGCGCAAGGTATACCGTCGAACGGATCGCGATCGCGTCGAGACCGTTGTCGGTGACGACGACCGGCTTCTTCGTGACGATGCCGGTGCCCAGGATCGCCGACTGAGGCAGGAACACGATCGGGGTATCAAACAACGCGCCGCGCGAGCCGGTGTTGGTGAGCGTGAAGGTTCCGCCCGCGAGCTCGTCGGGCTTCAGCTTGTTGTCACGGGTGCGCTCGGCGAGATCGGAGATCTGTGCGGCAAGACCGGCGATGTCGAGCGAGCTGGCGTCCCGGATCACCGGGGTGAGCAGGCCGCGCTCGGTGTCGACGGCGATGGAGATGTTCTCCTGCGGCGGGTACACGATGGTGTCGCCGTCGATGGTGGCGTTCACGATCGGGTATGCCTTCAGAGCCTCCGCGGCGGCGAGGGCGAAGAAGGGCAGGAAGCTGAGCTTCTGGCCGGTCTTGGCCTGAAAGTCGGCCTTGACGCGGTCGCGGAAGTTCGCCACCAGAGTGACATCGACCTCGACCACCGAGGTGAGTTGGGCGGAGGTCTGCATGGAGATCACGGCGCGCTCGGCGATCACCTTGCGCAGTCGCGACATCGGCACGCTCGTGCCTCGCAGCGGCGAGGTGGCAAGGGGGGCTGCCGCAGCCGGTGCGGGTGGGGCCGTCGTGGTCGCGGCGTTGATCGGGGCGGCGGAGAGGATGTCCTCCTTGCGGATGCGACCACCGACCCCCGAGCCTGAGACCGTCGAGAGATCGATCCCCTTCTCATGCGCGAGCTTTCGGACGAGCGGAGTGACGTACCCGGCGTTCGAGTCAGTCGTGCCAGCAGCGACCGCCGGAGCAGGCGCGGCGGGAGCGGTGACCGGCGCGGGTGCTGCCGGGGCGGCAACTGCCGGTGCCGGAGCGGCCGGTGCCGGAGCAGCGGGCGCCGGAGCGGCCGGTGCCGGAGTAGCGGGCGCCGGAGTAGCCGGTGCCGGGGCGGCAACTGCCGGTGCCGGAGCGGGTGTGGCAGGCGCTGCGGAGACGGGCGCAGGTGTTTCAACGGGTGCGGGCGCAGCCGCCGGCTCAGCGGCCGCCGGCGCGGGAGCGGCAGGGACAGCCCCTGAGCCGTCACCGATTGTGACCAGTGGTGTGCCGACCTCGACGGTTTCATCCTCGGCGACGAGGATGGCTTCGATCACACCGGCGATGGGCGAAGGGATCTCGGTGTCCACCTTGTCCGTCGAAACCTCCAGCAGCGGCTCGTCGACCTCCACGCGGTCGCCGACATTCTTCAGCCAGCGGGTCACCGTGCCCTCGGTGACACTCTCACCGAGTGCCGGGAGGTTGACGGATTCGCTCATCAGTGGTGCTCCTTATGCGGGTTCAGTTAGTTCTAATTCTAGATATTCGGCGAGTTACATCGCGTGGAGCGGTTTGCCTGCCAGGTAGAGGAACGCCTCGCCGAGCGCTTCGTCCTGCGTCGGGTGCGCGTGGATGAACGGGGCGATGTCCTCCGGGTACGCCTCCCAGTTCACAACAAGTTGTGCCTCGCCGATCAGTTCGCCCACCCGAGCGCCGATCATGTGCATGCCGATGACGGGTCCGTCGTTCAGGCGAACGACCTTGACCGATCCGGAGGTGCCGATGATGTGGCTCTTGCCGTTGCCGGCCAGGTTGTAGTCGTAGCTGGTGACCTTGTCAGCCCCGTACTGCTCGACGGCCTTCGCCTCCGAGAGCCCGATCGAGGCGACCTCGGGGTCGGAGTACGTGACCTTCGGAATGTGGCTGTCGGGAACGACGATCGGGTTGAGCCCGGCGATCTCCTCGACTACGAAGATGCCCTGCTGGAAGCCGCGGTGGGCGAGCTGCAGCCCGGGAACGATGTCGCCGACGGCGTACACGTTCGGCACATTGGTCGCGAGGCGCTCATTGGTGAGCACGAATCCGCGGTCCATCGCGATGCCGACCTCCTCGTAACCGAGGTTCGCGGTGGCGGGACCGCGGCCGACAGCGACGAGCAGCAGCTCGGCCTCGAAGGTCTGGCCGTCCTCGAGCGTGACGACGACACCCTGGTCGTTCTGGGTCACCGACTGGAAACGCACGCCCAGACTGAAGTTGATGCCGCGCTTGCGGAACGCGCGCTCGAACTGCTTGCTGATCGACTCGTCCTCGTTGGGAACGAGATGGGGCAGCGCCTCGATGATCTGCACATCGGCCCCCCACGACTTCCACACGCTGGAGAACTCGACGCCGATGACGCCACCGCCGAGCACGGCGACCTTCTTCGGCACGAAGTCGAGCTGCAGCGCCTCCTCGGAGGTGATCACGCGGCCGCCGATTTCGAGGCCGGGGAGTGAACGAGAGTACGACCCGGTGGCCAGGATGACGTTCTTGCCGATCAGCGTCTGGTCGCCGACCTGCACGGAGTTCGGGGACGCGAGGCGGCCCTCGCCCTCGATGACGGTGATGCCCCGGGCCTTGATCAGACCCTGCAGGCCCTTGTACTTGCTGGAGACGATGCCCTCGCGGTATGCGGTCACCGCCGCCATGTCGATGCCATCGAAGGTTGCGGTGACGCCGTACTTGGCGGACTCGCGGGCGACATCCGCGACCTCGGCCGCGTGCAGCAGGGCCTTGGTGGGAATGCAGCCGACGTGAAGACAGGTACCGCCCACCTTGTTCTTCTCGACGAGCGCCACGCTGAATCCAAGTTCACTGGCGCGAAGTGCCGCGGCGTAACCGCCGCTGCCTGCTCCGAGGATCACGATGTCAAAATTCTGCTCGGACAAGCCAGCGGCTCCCTCGTGTGGACGATGCGGCTCGATGTTTTCGCGCCCTGAAAACCTTACTACTTGCGCGAAATGTCCTCGGTCATAGTAAGCAGTGCGCGAACAGCGACACCGGTCGGTCCTTTTCCGGTGAAACCGTACGGCGAGCCGGTGTTGTTCGAGGGCCCCGCGATATCGATGTGGGCCCAGGGTATGCGTGATCCTCCGGTCGCATCCTTGCCGACGAACTCCTGAAGGAATACCCCGGCCAGAAGCATGCCAGCCGCCGTGCTGCCGATCTTCGCGTTCGCGATATCGGCCACGTCGGAGTTGATCAGAGGGCGCAATTCGCCGGGCAAGGGCATCGGCCAGAATGATTCGCCCGAGAGACGGGCGGCATCCACCACCTGGCCCACGAGGTCGTCATCGCCCATCACGCCCGAGTACCGGTCGCCGAGGGCAACGCGTTGTGCTCCGGTGAGGGTCGCGACATCGATGATCGCGTCTGGATGCTCCTCACCGGCGGCGACGATTCCGTCGGCGAGCACGAGCCGTCCCTCGGCATCCGTGTTCAGCACCTCGACGGTGCGGCCACCGCGCATTCGCAGCACGTCGTTCGGGCGCACGGCCGACCCGGACGGCATGTTCTCGGCGATGCACAACCATGCTGTCAGCCGTACGGGCAGCTCCAGCCGCGCCGCCGCGAGCACGACGGCCATGACCGTCGCGGCTCCGGTCATGTCAAATTTCATCCCCGCCATCGACGCGGGCGGCTTCAGCGACAGGCCGCCGGTATCGAAGGTGATGCCCTTGCCGACCAGGGCGAGGTGGCGGGCTGCCCCGCCGGGCGAGTAGCGCACGACGACGAGCCGGGGCGGCCGCACCGATCCCTGGCCGACCCCGAGAATGCCGCCGAAGCCGCCCGCCTCGAGCTCGGTCTCGGTCATGACCTCCACCTCGACCGGTAGCCCGGCCGACAGTTCGACGACAGCGTTCGCGAAGGTCTCGGGGTAGAGGTGAGACGGGGGAGTGTTGACGAGATCGCGCACACTGTGCACCGCGGTCGCGACCGCGGAGGCCCGCTCGGGCAGGGCGGGGTCCGTCACCGGTGAGACGACGGTGATGCTCGTCGCCGGGAGCTTCGCGGCTTCGAGGGAGGCATAGCGGTATGCGGTGAACGCGTACGCGCCGATCGCGGCCCCCTCGAGCGCCGCGAGAGTCTGCTCGGGCGTTGCAACCGGTAACGCCAGCGCGATGGAGTCGACGCCAGTCAATTGGCGCGCGGCAGTGCCTGCCGCATAGCGAAGGGCGTCGACGGTCGGTTCGCCGCCGCCGAGGCCGACGAGCGCGATGCTGGCTGCCGCACCGATGCCGGGGAACCGGCGCACGGTGTCACGGCCGCCGGTCACGCCTACGGCGGTGAGGGACGATCGCAGCCCGTCGAATTCGGCGCCGTCCGCGTGCAGCACGGGGCCGTCATCCGAGCTCGACACGGCCAGCACCAGCACATCTGTCGGGAGTCCGAGTGCTGGGCCTGGACTGAGAGCGAGCGTGGCGACGGTCATGTCGTCATGGTATCCGGCGCTTTCGAGGCATGTTCGCTGTGGGCATGACTCCAACCGGTCGGTCGACGGCGTTCGGCCCGGGCGCCCCGATTAGAGTGAATTCATGCGCGACCCTGAAGGCCTCTATGAGCTGAACCACGACGTTGCGGTGCCCGACGGCCTGCCGCTGATCGCGGCGCTCACGGGTTTCGCCGACGCCGGGTCAGGGGTCAGCCAGCTGAGCGAATACCTGACGGAGTCCGTCGAGCACCGCGTGGTCGCCACCTTCGACACAGACGCGCTGTTCGACTATCGAGCACGACGGCCCACTATTCAGTTCGACCAGGATCACCTGTCGGACTACACGCCCGCGCGCCTGGCGCTCTATCTCGGCACGGATGAGATCGGCCAGCAATTCCTCTTTCTCACCGGTTTCGAGCCGGACTTTCAGTGGGAGCGGTTCTCGTCGGCGGTTATCGGTCTCATCGAGCGGTTCTCGGTGAAGACCACGACCTGGATCCATGCGATCCCGATGCCGACGCCGCACACCCGCCCGATCGGGGTGACCGTCAGCGGCAACCGGGTGGAGCTGATCGACTCGATGTCGATCTGGAAGCCGACCACTCAGGCGCCGGCGACCGCGCTGCACCTGGTCGAGTACCGGCTGCAGAAGCTCGAGCACCCGATCGCGGGTTTCGTCATGCTCATTCCGCATTACCTGGCAGACACCGAGTACCCGGATGCCGCGGTGACGGCTCTTGAAAGCATCGGGAAGGCGACGGGCCTGATCTTCCCCACCGATCGCCTGCGCGAGGAGGGCCGCGAGTTCGTTGCCAAGATCGACGAGCAGCTCGCCACCAACCAGGAACTCGCACGTCTGGTCGCCACGCTCGAGGAACGTCACGACTCCTACATGGCGGGCAACCCGCTGCGGTCGCCGCTGACCGACGAGGCGGGAGAACTGCCGTCCGCGGACGAGATCGCTGCGGAGCTCGAGAACTTCCTCGCCATCCGTCGCGACGGCGAGGATGGCCAGCCGGGCTTCGGCCTGCGCTAGCGGAATTCGGGCCGGTCGTCGCGGCCAATACGCTGGGGGAGTGAACTCCCGGCGAGCGTGGCTGATGTGGGGCGTCGCCGTCTTCGCCTACATGGTCGCGGTGCTGCAACGTACGTCGATGGGCGTCGCCGGAATCGCGGCGACACAGCGCTTCGAGATCTCGGCGTCTGTGCTGTCCACTCTCGCGGTGGTGCAGCTCATCGTCTACGCGGGGCTCCAGGTGCCCGTCGGGATCGCGCTCGACCG
>JAZJYU010000151.1:0-11006 GCA_040390225.1 Actinomycetota bacterium
CCACATGACGAAAAGAGCAACAGCAGTGAAGGCCGAGCCGGAAACCATCCCGGCCAGCGCGCCGTTCTCCTCGCCCAGTTCGATCACCGCCGCGAGCTCCGGCTCGAGGTGCAGCGCGGGCGCCTGAAGGTCGTTGTGCAGCACGTCGGCGAGCATCTGCGCGTCGCCGGCCCGGAGCGCTTGCAGCACCGAGGTGTCGACCTGCGGTTGTGCCTCGGCCGGGTAGATGTCCTGCGAGTGACGATCACGGTGCCGGTCGAGTTCGCTGTAGACATCGGGCGTGCTCATGCCGAAGTCGGCGAGCGCCAGCACCCATTGGAAGGTGCCCTTCGCGAGCGCCGGACTCAGCTGGTCACCTCGTCCGGTGCCGATGGCGGTGCCGCCGGTGAAGGCGAACGGCACATCCGATCCGAGTTGCGCGGCGAGCTCGAGCAGTTCCTCGCGGGAGAGGTCGGTTCCCCACAGAGCGTCACAGGCGAGGAGGGTCGCGGCGGCATCCGCCGACCCGCCGCCCATGCCGCCGGCGATGGGCACGTTCTTGTCGATCTCGAGCCGCACGCCCTTGCGGTAGCCGGCCCGGTGGGCGAGCATGGTCGCCGCCTTTATGGCGAGATTCGAGCCGTCGGTGGCGAGCTCCGACGTGTCAACCGAGCCGCCGAAGCTGACGGAGAAGTCGTCCGCCGCGGTCGCGCGAACATCCTCATAGAGCGAAACCGCCTGATAGGCCGTTGCCACGTCGTGGTAACCGTCATCGAGCAGGGCGCCCACTTTGAGGAAGACGTTGATCTTGCCGGGTG
Source organism: Actinomycetota bacterium (assembly GCA_040390225.1). GTDB lineage: Bacteria > Actinomycetota > Actinomycetes > Actinomycetales > Microbacteriaceae > Lacisediminihabitans. The sequence continues at coordinate 798 of JAZJYU010000151.1, forward strand.
CCCGCGCGTGCACCACCTTTGGTGCGGCCGAGGTGGTCATGGCTCCAACCTACTCGACCGGTCCAAACACGCCAGTCGGCTATGCTCCGGTGGCTGAGCGGCCACCTGCTACGCCCGGGCTATCGCCAGGAAGTCGTGCACGGTCAGCTCTTCGCCGCGGGCTGTGGGGGCGACACCGGCCGCTTCGAGCCGCGCTGATGCCGCCCCGCTGTCCCCGAGAACGACCGACAGCGACTGCCGCAGCATCTTGCGCCGCTGCTGGAACGCGGCATCGATGAGCGCAAAGGTCGCTATCCGCTCGTCCTCGGTACCGGGCAGCACTCCGCGCGCATAGCGAACCAGGATCGAGTCGACGTTCGGCACCGGCCAGAACACCTGCCGGCTCACCTGCCCGGCCGTCGACCAGTGTCCGTACCATGCCGCCTTCAGGCTCGGGCTTCCGTAGATCTTCGAACCAGGTTTCGCGGCGATGCGCTGGCCGACCTCCGCCTGCACCATCACCAGCGCCTTGTCGATTCCGGGGAAGTGCTCGAGAAAGTGCAGCAGCACCGGCACCGAGATGTTGTACGGCAGATTCGCGACCAGAGCAGTCGGATCGCCGGGAAGTTCGGTGACGGTCATCGCGTCCATGGTCACGACGGTGAGCGGAGCACCGGGCCGCATGGTCCCGACGGTGAGCGGCAGCTGCTCGGCCAGGCGCTTGTCGATCTCGACCGCGACGACGGATGCTCCCGCCTCGAGCAGCCCGAGCGTCAGCGACCCGAGACCCGGCCCCACCTCCACGACGGATTCGCCCTGCGACACCCCGCTCGCGGCGACGATGCGACGCACGGTGTTGCCGTCGATCACGAAGTTCTGGCCCAGCTTCTTGGTCGGCTGGATGCCGAGCAGCTCGGCGAGGTCGCGGATCTCGGCGGGGCCGAGCAGGGAACTCACGCCGCGCCTCCCGGCGGGAGTTGAGAACTCGCGGCGGGAGAAGCGGCAGCCTGGCTCACGGGCGCGACTCCTCGCGGACGGGGCACGGCATCACGGAGGGACGCGTGCCTCCCGCCGCGATGCACTAAGCCAGCCGCGAGCGGGCGTAGCCCCCGCCGCGAGGAAGTGAACGGTGTCACGCGATGTCCGCGGGATCGATGTCCGGCCCGTCAGGGGGTGTCGACGACACCGACTCGTCATCCCAGCGGCCGTAGACCAGCTCCGTGTTCGACGACACCTGCGCGGCCAGCACGCCGACATCCGTCCCCAGCTCGTCGGCCATGAAGCGGAGCGTATACGGGATGAGATAGGGCGCATTCGGGCGCCCGCGCAGCGGTGTCGGCGCGAGGTATGGGGCGTCCGTCTCGACCAGGATGCGGTCGCGCGGAATCGCGGCAAGGGCATCTCTCAGGTTCTGCGCGTTCTTGAACGTGACGGTGCCCGCGAAGGAGAGATACCAGCCGTTGTCGGCGCACATGCGCGCGAAGTCGGCGTCGCCGGAGAAGCAATGGAACACCGTCCGCTCCGGCGCGCCCAGTCTGCGAAGGGTCGCGACGACCTCCATGTGCGCTTCGCGGTCGTGGATCTGCAGCGCCAGGTCGTGCTTCTTGGCGATACCTATGTGCGCCTCGAACGAGCGGAACTGGGCCGCGCGACCTTCGTCGCCGGTGCGGAAGAAGTCCAGCCCGGTTTCGCCGATCGCGCGCACTCGGGGGCGCATCGCGAGGTCGTCGATCTCGGCGAGCGCGGCATCCAGGGTTCCCGCCCCCTCGAGGTCGGGAGCTTCGTTCGGATGGATGGCCACGGCCGCGAGCACGCGCGGCTCGCGAGCCGCGATGTCGGCCCCCCACCTCGAGGTCGCCAGGTCCACGCCCACCTGCACGACCCCGCGCACCCCGACACTCGACGCGCGGTCGAGCTGCTCGAGGTAGTCGAGCGGCTCGATGTCCCACGAGCCGACCCGGCCATCCAGGTGGTCGAGGTGGGTGTGGTTGTCGTAGACGGGCACGACGAGCGGCACCGGGAGAGGTGGGTAGCCCGGTTCGTCGGTCATTTCGCTTCGGCGTCGGATTCGATGCGGGGGAACAACGACGACTCGAGCGGCGTGACCGTTCCACTGCCCTTCCACTCCCAGGCGGCGCGCACATCCTGCTGCTGGAGTGTGCCCGTTCCCCCGATCGCGGCCCAGAGCTTCTCGGTGGCCGTCGGCATGAAGGGCGAGAGCAGCACCGCGAGGGTGCCGAGTCCGTGCACGACGGTCGCGAGCACCGCGTCGAGGCGGTCGGCCTTGGCCGGGTCCTTCGAGAGCGCCCACGGTTCCTGGATGGTGATGTACCCGTTCAGCTCGTCGACGAGAGTCCAGATGGCGGCGAGCGCCTCGTTGATGGCGAAACGCTCGATGGCGGCATCCGCGGCATCGGTCACCCGCTTCTCGGTCGCCCGGATGGCGTCATCGAGCGGAGCCACCGGCACCCTGCCGTCCCGGTAACGGCCGACCATCGCGATCACGCGCGAAGCCAGGTTTCCGAAACCATTCGCGAGCTCCGCCTGGTAGCGGGCGCTCAGATCCTCCCAGCTGAACGAGCCGTCAGAGCCGAAGACGATCGCGCGCATGAAGTAGTAACGAAAGGCGTCCGCCCCGAAGGTTTCCGTGATCTGCTGGGGCGCGATACCGGTGAGCTTCGATTTCGACATCTTCTCGCCACCCACCAGCAGCCAGCCGTGGCCGAACACCCTCTTCGATACGGGGAGTCCGGCGGCCATGAGCATCGCCGGCCAGATCACGGCGTGGAAGCGCGCGATGTCTTTGCCGACCAGTTGCACGGCCGGCCACCGGCGCTCGAAGGTGGCGTCATCCACCCCGTAGCCGATCGCGGTGATGTAGTTGAGAAGCGCGTCGAACCAGACGTAGAGCACGTGGCTGTGATCCCAGGGGATCTGGATGCCCCAGTCGAAGCTGGAGCGCGAGATGGAGAGGTCGTCCAGGCCCTGTTTCACGAACTGGATGATCTCGTTCCGCACGCTCTCCGGCTGGATGAAGTCGGGCTGCTTCTCGTACAGGTCGAGCAGCGCCTGCTCGAACTGGCTCATCTTGAAGAAGTAGTTCTTCTCCTTGAGGATCTCGACCGGGCGCCCGTGGATCTTGCAGACCTTCTGGCCCGCGTAGTCGCCCTCCGCGGTCTCCATCAGGTCGTCGAGCTGCTTGTACTCCTCGCAGCCGACGCAGTAGTAGCCCTCGTACTCCCCGGAATAGATGAAGCCGTCGTCGTACAGCTTCTGTAGAAAGATGAGCACGGCCTTCTCGTGCCGCTCGTCCGTCGTTCGGATGAAGTCGTCGTTGGAGATGTTGATCAGCTCGAGCAGCGGCTTCCAGGAGTCGGCGACCAGCTTGTCCGCCCACTGCTTCGGGCTCGCGTCGTTCGCAACCGCCGTGCGCAGAATCTTCTGCCCGTGCTCATCCGTACCGGTCAGCAGCCAGGTATCGTCGCCGCCCTGGCGGTGCCAGCGGGCCAGCACGTCGGCGGCGACCTCGGTGTACGCGTGACCGATGTGAGGCACGTCGTTCACATAGAAGATGGGCGTCGCAATATAGAAGGGTTCGCGGGCGGCCATCCGACCAGTCTATTCGGCGCCCCTGCCCGTTACGTCTGCCGCAGGACTCGTAAGCTGGAACCATGAAGACACGCAGGATCGGCGACGTCGAGGTCAGCGCCCTTGGGCTCGGCGGGATGCCGATGTCCATCGACGGGCGGCCGGACCGCGAGCGCTCGATCGCCACCATCCACGCCGCACTTGATGCCGGAATCACCCTGATCGACACCGCGGACTCCTACACGACGGAACCAGAAGGTCCTGGGCACAACGAGCGCCTCATCGCAGAGGCGCTGCGCGGCCGGTCAGAGAAGGTGCTCATCGCCACCAAGGGCGGTCACATCTACCGCAAGGGCGGGCCCTGGGACCGAAACGGCGACCCCGCCTACCTCAAGAAGGCCGCCCGCGAGTCCGTCGCCCGGCTCGGCGTCAAGGCGATCGGGCTGTACCAGTTCCACCGGCCCGACCCCACGGTCCCGTATGAGGACTCGATCGGCGCGCTGAAGGAGCTGCTCGACGAGGGCGTCATCCTCATGGCCGGAATCTCGAACGCGACGATCGAGCAGATCCGCATCGCCGACCGCGTTCTGGGCGGACGCCTCGTGAGCGTGCAGAACCAGTTCTCGCCCAGCTACCGGTCGAGCCTCGCCGAACTCCAATACTGCGTCGAGAACGAGATCGCGTTCCTGGCATATAGCCCGCTCGGCGGCATCGGACGACAGGACTACAGCGGCTCCGAGTTCGAGAAGGTGGGTGGCGAGCTCGGCGTGAGCCCGCAGCAGGTCGCGCTCGCCTGGGAACTCTCACTCGGGCACACGGTCATCCCGATCCCGGGCGCAAGCCGGCCGGAGAGCATCACCGACTCGGCGAAGGCCTCAGAACTCACGCTCAGCGCCGATCAGCTCCTGAGCTTGAGCGCGGCTTCGTAGAGTTCGCGGCGCGACAGCCCGGTCGCGTCGGCGACCTCCGCCGTCGCGTCACGCAGACGTGAACCGGCGGCAACAAGAGCCTGCACCTGCCCGACCCCGGTTTCCACGGAGAAGGCCGGCGGCTGAGCACCGGCGACGACCAGGCAGATCTCGCCCTTGACGCCGTCCGCTGCCCAGGCGGCCAATTCGGAGGCGGTCCCCCGGCGCACCTCCTCGTGCAGTTTCGTGAGCTCACGGCACACCGCAACGCGGCGGTCGCCGCCGAGCGCGCTCGCCAGGTCGGCGAGTGACTCCGCCAGCCGGTTCGGCGACTCGAAGAACAGCATGGTGCGCTGCTCGGCGGCCAGCGTGCCGAAGTAGGCGACCCTGCCCTTCCGCGGAAGGAAGCCCTCGAAGGTGAACCGGTCGGTCGGCAGGCCCGACAGGGCGAGGGCGGTCAGCACAGCGGACGGACCGGGCAGCGCGGTGACGACGACGCCGGCGGATGCCGCGGCCGCGACGAGCGGGAAACCCGGGTCGCTGATCGCGGGCATGCCCGCATCCGTCAGCACCAGCACATCCTCTGCCCGGGCCAGTTCGACGATCTCCGCCGCCTTCTCCACCTCGTTGTGCTCGTGGAGTGCGATCAGACGTGGCCGATTCTCGATGCCGAGTGCTCGCATCAGGTGGATCGCCGTACGGGTGTCCTCCGCCGCGATGACGGTCGCCGAGCCGAGTGCCTCGATAAGTCGTCTTGAGGCGTCGCCGAGGTTGCCGATCGGGGTCGCGGCAAGGATCAGCATGGGCCTGTACCTGTTCGCATCGCCGCAAGGTTCATCATGGGTCAATCCTCTAGCATTGCGTGGTGACCACCCCCGACGACGGCTTCGACACCCTCGTCACGGTCGATTTCGTCGACGATGGGCCGTCCCGGCTCGACCGCTGGTGGGGCCGGATGCTCGGCACTCCCCTGCGCCATCGCCTCTGGTACTGGGGCGGGCCGATCGCGGTCACCCTGCTCGCCGCCTTCCTGCGCCTCTGGCATCTCGGAACTCCGCACGCCCTCGTCTTCGACGAGACCTACTACGTGAAAGATGCGTGGACGCTCCTCCACCTCGGTTACGAAGGCTCCTGGCCGCCCAACCCCGACCCGGGATTCGCGTCGGGAAACATCCCCCAATTCCTCACGCCCGGATCGTTCGTGGCACATCCGCCGCTCGGCAAGTGGGTGATCTCCCTCGGTGAGGCGGCGTTCGGTATCGCCAGCGCCGACGGCTGGCGCATCAGTGCGGCCGTCGTAGGCATCATCTCGGTCTTCGTGCTGATCATGATCGCCCGCACGCTCACGAAGTCGACCCTCCTCGCCGTGATCGGGGGCTTCCTGTTCGCGATCGACGGGCACGCCATCACGCTGTCGCGCACGGCGCTGCTCGACGGCTTCGTGATGTTCTTCGCGCTGCTCGGTTTCTGGGCGATCCTGCTCGACCGCGACCAGAGCAGACGCCGGCTCGACCGCTGGGCGACCAGGCGAACGGATGCCGGCCGCACCATCGAGTGGGGTCCGGCCCTGTGGGCGCGTCCCTGGCTGATCGCCGCGGGCATCCTGTTCGGGGCCGCCACCGCCGTGAAGTGGAGCGGCGTCTACTTTCTCGCCGCCTTCGCCGTATACACGCTCATCGTGGATGCCGTGGCCAGGCGCAAGGCCGGCGTCGAGTTCTGGGTCACCGGCACGATCTTCAAACAGGGTCCTGCCACGTTCCTGCTGACCGTGCCGACGGCGCTGGTCACCTACCTGGGAGCGTGGTCGGGCTGGTTCCTCACGAAGGGCGGCTACAACCGCGACTATGCCGACCAGCCGGGCCAGGCCGCGACCGGCTTCTGGGCCTGGGTGCCGCATCCGCTGCAGAGTTTCTGGAATTACCAGCAGGCCGTCTACAACTTCAACATCAACGAGCACACGCCGCACTCGTACCAGGCGAACCCCTTCACGTGGCTGTTCCTATTCCGCCCGACCGCGTTCTACTATCAGGCGATCGCGGTGGGTCAGAACGGATGCACCAGCCCCGACGGCTGCGCCTCGTACGTGACGTCGATCGCGAACCCGATCATCTGGTGGGCGGCGACCGCGGCCGTGCTGTATCTCGTCTACCGGCTCATCCGTTACCGGGAGTGGCAGGTGGGGCTCGTGCTCATGGGCATGGTGGCCGGCTACCTGCCCTGGCTGCTGTACACGCAGCGCACCATCTTCCAGTTCTACGCCATCGCGTTCGAGCCGTACATGATCCTGGCGCTGGTGATCGTGATCGGGCTGATCCTCGGCAAACGGGATGACCCTGCCTGGCGACGGGTGGGCGGCATCCGTCTGGTCGTCGTCTTCCTTGCCATCTGCGTTCTGATCAGCGCCTTCTTCTATCCGGTCTGGACCGGCATGCAGATCCCGACCTGGTTCGCGCAGTTGCACTATTGGTTCCCGGGATGGCGATAATTGCGTTCGTGAAGCATCGTCGTTCTCGTGTCGTCGCAGCCGTCGGCGCGCTCGCGCTGATCGGAATGTCGGTGTTCGGGCTCGTCAGTGCGGCGAGCGCCGGCTCGGCGAACACCCCGGTCATCACGGTTCCCGCGGACGGACTGAAGACCCTCACTCCCGCCCTGACGGTCGTCGGCACGGTCGACAATCCGATTCCGGATTCACTCCTGGTGGTGGTCACCGACGTGGCGAACGGCGTTTCGCAGTCGTTCTGCCCCACTCCCGCGGCGACCGGAGACGACGACTGGTCCTGTTCGGGCACCCTCGTCGTCGGTACGAACGTGCTCACCGCGACCGCCGCATCCACGGATGATGTCGGCGACCCGAGCGATCCGAGCGCGAGCGTCACCGTCATTCTCGGAAACAACGACCCGGCCACACTCGACACCCCGCCGGAATCGACGAACACCCGTCCGACGATCTCGGGCACCGGGCCCGCGATGGGCACGATCGACCCGGAGATCGTCGCCACGGCCACTCCGCTCTGCCCCAGTCCCGCTCAGATCGACTACACCGGACACTGGTCCTGCGTGCCGGACTTCGACCTCGCGCCCGGTCCATACACCGTGCACGCCGCGGCCACCATGGTCGACGGAAACGCCGGCGAGGGCTTCGCCAGCACCGACTTCGTGATCGATACGCCCAGGCCCACGATGGGTTATTCGTTCGGCCCGTCGTCGATCAGCGCGACCGCCACGGCGCACCCGGGAGATGTCGCTGCCATCCAGCTCTACTCGGTCACGCCGGACGGTGAGGGCGGCTACAACTACGGCTTCCCGGTCGACGGGTGCCCGCCGTCGTCAGAGGGAACGGCCTTCGATTTCGGACCCGCCACCCCGGTGGAGTCGTGCTCATTCACCGGCCTCGCGCCGGGCATCTGGAATGTCTACTCGGCCGAATACAACGAGGACGCCCACCAGCAGTCCAGTGCGCAGAGCGACTTCGTGATGATCCCGGCCGTGCCCTCGCTCGGTGCTGCCGTCAACCCGAATCGATCGGTGACTCTGTCCGGAAGCGGCACCGACGGCGACCTCGTCATCGTCAGGGGCGGTGACGGCTCAACGGTCTGCTCATCCGGCGTCTCGGGCGGCAGTTGGAGCTGCACGATATCGCCGGCGGCCGGCACCCATCAGTACCAGGCCCTCGCGCAGAGCCAGGGATTCGTCGCGCACGATCCCGTCCACTCGGTCGACAACTCATACCAGGGCTACTCCGCGCTGACCGCAGCCGTGTCGGTCGTCGTGCCGGCGGCCGTCGTGACGCCGACACCCACGGCCACCTACCCCGTCGACTTCACGACCGACGTCACCACGATCATCCCTGGCGACACCGTCACCTTCACGGGCAGCGGCCCGCCCGGCGCGACGGTCAACGGTGAGCTGCACTCGACCCCGATCCCGCTCGGCACCACTGTCATCGGACCGGACGGGAAGTTCACGCTGACCGCCCTCATCCCCATGGACGTGCCGCCGGGCGCGCACCACTTCGTCATCACCGTCACCGAGCCGGGTGCGACCCCGGTCGTGGTCGAGAAGCCGGTGACGGTGCAGGCCGCCCCGATCACGGATGCCGGCAAGCAGACCCCGACGAATCCCGACCACAGCGGGCTGCTCGATACCGCTCACCGCAGCGACGCGGTCGTGAACCGCAACAACCCCTCTGCGCCGAGTGCTCTCACGAACTCGCTGCCGACGCTGCAGACACTCATCAAGAACCCGATCGTGATCGGAGCGGCGGCCGCAGCCGGTCTCGCGCTGCTGTTGTTCGTCGCGTTCCCGGCCGAACTCCTCAACACCACCCTCTCGGAGAACTACGACCGCATCTTCGGCCGCATCCCGAAGATCCGCCTGCCCTGGGACCAACGACTGAACGCCTTCCTCGGGCGAGCGCCGGTGCTCGGCGGTCTCGTCATCACCGTCATCGCGGCGATCATCTTCGGCTTCGCCGACCCGCACTTCGGCTTCGACCTGGTCTCGCTGCGCCTGGTGCTCGCCTGCGCGATCGCGCTGTTCATCATCGGATACCTGGCCAACGCGGCCACCGGCCTCATCGTGCGCCGGCGGTGGCAGGTCGCGACGGTGATGCAGCTGAAACCTCTCGGCCTGGCGCTCACCGTCGTGGGCGTGCTGCTGTCGCGCCTCATCGGTTTCTCGCCCGGATTCCTGATCGGCCTCATCCTCGGCATCTCGCTCATCGGCACCAGCACGGTGAAGCAGCGGTCGGATGCCGTACTCGTGAAGTCCGGAATCGTGCTCGGCCTCAGCGTGGTGGCCTGGCTCGTCATGAGCGCGCTCGGTGAACCGGAGGGCTTCGCCCTGGTGCTCGCCCACGACACGCTGGCGGGCATCGTGACCGAGGGCCTCACCGCACTGGTGGTCGGGCTCTTGCCTTTCCGCTATCTCGATGGCGCCGTTCTCTTCCGCCGCTCCCGTACCGGGTGGGCGCTCAGCTATCTCGTCGCGCTCGTCGCGTTCTGCCTGATCGTGCTGCCGTCCAACGAACACTGGCAGTACCTGGGTGCGACCTTCGGCACCTGGATCATCGTGGTCATCGTCTTCGCGGCAGTCACCGTCGGTCTCTACATCTTTTTCCGCGAGCGCTACCGATCGGTCGACGAGACCGAACAGGAGAAGGTCGAGGAAGACAACGCGGCGGTGCTCTGAGCACATTAGAAGCTTGTAACCAGCGTGTTACGTGTGTAGCGATATACCGCCGCGGCACGTAAATTGGGCACCAATGCCTACCCGACGGCATGCACCCCCGAATCACATCCCTGGACGTACCCCCTATGCGCAGGATCCTTTCAGCAGCGGCAGCATTGGTGCTCGCCTTCGGCACGGTGCTGCTCGGCGCGACCGCGGCCGGAGCCGACGGCACCATTTTCAGCGCCTCAGGCATGCCGGGATATGTCTTCCCGGGCGAGACGATCACCATGAGCGGCAACCTTCCCGCCGGATATACCCTCACCGGGCTCTCGGTGACCGATTCACCCGGCAGCTCCGACCCCGGCACCTTTCTGACAACCAGCGGAAGCACGTGTTACGCCGACACGAGCTCTGCGCCCCGTGACTGGTCGTGTACGGCGACGCTTCCGAGCGATCTGGTCGTGGGGAGTTCGCACGACCTGCTGTCGAACTACAACAACGGCGAAGCTGGGACGATCAACTCGACGTTCAATGTGGACGCCATCCCTTCACCTACGCTCAC
>JAZJYU010000151.1:11016-12151 GCA_040390225.1 Actinomycetota bacterium
TCACAGTCGCCTCCGACACGACCGGGACCAGGGCGGTCGGCGTCGGCGTCGGCGACCTTGCCGGACAGCCATCCAACGGTGAGGTCGACATCCACACCATCTCCGATTCGGGCGCGGCAGGCTCGTGCGGATTCTCGGGTGATCCGTTCGGCTGCGTTGCCACATCCAGCAATACCGGCCTGCACGTGGCGGTCGTTCGCCAAGACTTCACCAACCCTGCCGCCCACCCTTTCGGCACGAACATCTACTACACCGTCCCCTCAACCCCCACCGTCACGTCCGGATCGTTCAGCGGTGACGGCGGGCAGGTGACCATCCACGGCGGCGGCACGATCGGCGACTCGATCGCGGTGTACGAAGAGGGCGCCCCGGTCTGCAATGCCACCGTCACCGACGCGGATGGCGTTGGGATCTGGTCGTGCACCAGCAGCGATCCCATCTCCGGGTACCACACGTACTACGCGTACCAGATCGACACCCTGACCGGGTCCGACTACACCACGACCATGGTTCCGGCCGATGCCGACTACCAGACCGGCAGCTACTCCGCCTCCAGCCTCGGCACCACCAGTGGCTCCTTCGCGGTCGGTGACGAGAACGAACTCCCGACCACCACGTACAGCTTCAGCCCGGGCGCGGTGACGGTGACTCCCGCCACGACCGGCGGCGCGACTTCGGTCGGCGTGCGGGTATCCGAAGACGGGGGTGATTTCGACTACAACCAAATCTCCGACTGCACCGACAACGCAGCGTGCCCGGTCGGCGCGCTGGACGGCGGAACCTCGTACCGGGTCGACACCACGCAGTCCTGGCCCGACGAGAACTCCACCACCTTGACCGAGTACTTCTGGGTTCCCACCACGCCGGATTCGCCATCCGCGACCGACAACGGTGACCTCACCGCCGACATCTCCGGCACCGGTTCGGCCGGCGACCTCCCGATCGTCTACCAGGTCGGCGACCCTGACACCCGCATCTGTGCCACGCTCACCGCGCTGACGACAGACTTCAGCACCTGGAACTGCACGAGCCCGACCGAGGAAGAAGCCGGCGGATATGGCTTCGGCGTCGCGGTCAGCAACGATGTCGCCGGTGCTGCAGCGATCCCCGAGGGTGGCAACTACGTTCCCGGTGG
>JAZJYU010000152.1:0-8846 GCA_040390225.1 Actinomycetota bacterium
GTGCCCTGCGAAGTGACCTTCGTGGTCGCATAGACCACCCCGCCGGCCTGCACCGCCACGGTGGCTCCGGGCATGCCCTTGCCGGTGAGGTCGAGCGCGACGGATGCGCCGACCACGCCGCTCGGCGCTGTCTCGGTGGGTACAGGGCCGGGTCCGACATTCAGGCCGGTCAGGTCGTTGATGGGCGTGGTGACACCGTTCACGACCGTGTCGACCGTGGAGCCGAGACCGGTCACCGCACCATTCACGGTCTGCCCGATGCCGCCGATGAGCGGACCCGTTCCGGGAGCGACCGCGCCGAGCACGTCTCCCGGCGACGGCGAAGGCCCGAGCACCCAGGGGTTCGCCGTCGCCGGCGGCGCGGGGACCTCCGCGTCGGCGGATGTCGCAACGGTCTGGGTGGCCGGTGCCGCGGGCGCCTGGGCACTGCTGGTCGCCGCGAGTCCGCCGGAGACCGCGAGCGCGACCACGAGCGCACCGACGATCGGCGCGGCGACGGTAGTTGCGGTGAGTCCCGTGGTCACGGCCGGTGCCGCGGCAGTCGCGAGGGTGTGGAAGGCGGGTGGCATGGCGGACGCCACCGTCTCCGCCGCCATGGCACCGCTCGGTGCGCTGAGCGATGCCAGAAAGGCGCCCCCGACCGCGCCGCCGAGGATGAGCGGGATCATGACGAGCGCGAGGCGCGACCCGACCTCATCCACCTCTTCACTGATGATGGTGCACTTGCTGCAGGTGCCGAGGTGTTCGGCGACGCGCTCGCGCTCACGAGCGGTCAGTCCATTGCGGGCGTAGTCGCCGAGCCTTTCGATGGTCCAGCGGCAGTCTCCGGTGGAGGTGGCGTCGGAGACATGCGCCTGCAGCCACGCCTTGCGGAGCCCTTCGCGTGCGCGGTACGACAGCGCCGCGACGCCGTTCGCGCTGATACCGAGGATGGGCGCCACCTCGTGCGGATCCATCCCCTCAACCTCGGTGTACCAGAGCACCGACTGCCAGCGTTCGGGCAGGCTGCGGAAAGCGCGCACCGTGAGGGTGCGATCGAGCGCGATGGTCGCCGGGTCGTCGCCTTCGATGACGGCCTCGAACTCACCGATGTCATCGACGTTGATGCTCTTGTCGGAGCGGCCCCAGCGCGCCGCCAGGTTGCGGATGGTGGTGTACAGGTAGGGGCGGAAGGCGCCATCGGGCCCACCGCCGGCGAGCACCCGCTGGTAGATGCGCACGTACGCCTCAGACACCAGATCGTCGGCGTCGCTCGACGAGGTGAACTGCCGCGCGACCCGCATCCCTGAGCGAGCATGGCGCTGCCAGAGCTCCGCGAACGCACCCTTGTCGCCGGCGCGCGCGCGCAGAACCAGCGACTCATCCGAGGTGGTTACTCCCGGAATCTCGTCTTCCATAGCCGTTTCCCCCCACGGGAGTCATACCTGATCCACCACCAGTATGCGCCGAGGTTCCGCGCAAAGCGACCCCTGTATATCGGTCAGGACGCCGTGCCGGCCGTGCGCGCCTCCGCCGCGGTGCGGGCCTGGATGGCTCGTGCCGCGAGCGCCTGGGCCTCCCCGAGCGTGTGCTGGGCCAGTTCCGCGCGCACGTCGGCGAGCGCGGCCGGGGTCATGCTGAGGGTCGTCGCGCCGAGGCCGACGAGCACGACGGCGAGCTGGGGATCGGCCGCGGCCTCGCCGCAGATGCCGACGGACTTGCCGGCGGCACGGCCGGCATCCCCCAGCAGCTTCACCAGGCGGAGAACGGCCGGATGCCACGGGTCCTGGAAGTGCGCGACGGATCCGAGCAGGCGGTCTGCCGCCAGCGTGTACTGCGTCAGGTCGTTGGTGCCGATGCTGACGAAGTCTGCGATCTCGAGCACCTGGTCGGCGAGCACGGCGAGCGACGGCACCTCGGCCATCACCCCGACGATCTTGAGGCCCAGTTCGCGCCCGATGGTCACGAAATAGTCGGTCTCCTCGGCATCCGAAACCATGGGCGCCATCACCCAAAGATCGGCCTCGGTCGCGGCGTCCGCCTGGGCGAGGGCGGTGAGCTGGTCGCGCAGGATCGGCTCGCTGGCCCGCAGTGCACGCAGGCCGCGGAGGCCGAGCGCCGGGTTATCCTCATGGGCGTCGTTGAGAAAACTGAGCGGCTTGTCCGCACCCGCGTCGAGGGCGCGGACGACCACCTTCTTGCCAGGGAAATGACTGAGCAGCTCGGTGTACTGTGCCCGTTGGTCGTCGACGGTCGGCGCCGTCGTCGAGTCGAGAAAGAGGAATTCCGTGCGGAACAGCCCGACCCCCTCCGCGCCGAGCTTGACCGCAGCAGCCGCTTCTTTCGGCGAGCCGAGGTTGGCGAGCAACGGGACTTTCGTGCCGTCCTTCAAGGCTCCGTCGGTGATCGGGGCCGCCGCTGCGGCGAGCCGGTCCGCGATCCGCTTCTTGGCGGCGGCGACCGTCGCCCCGCTCGGCGAGACCTGCACCGTTCCGGCCGCGGCATCCACGATCACGACGGTCCCGTCGGTGAGGTCGAGCGCCCCGGTGACGCCGACGATGGCCGGGATCGATTTCGAGCGGGCGAGGATGGCCGTGTGGCTGGTCGGGCCGCCGTCGCGGGTGACGAGACCCAGCACCTTGCCGAGGTCGAGCAGCGCGGTGTCGGCGGGCGCGAGGTCGGGCGCGACGAGCACGAACGGGGTGTCGGAGGTGGGCACGCCGGGCGCGGGCACGGCCCTGAGGTGCGCGATGATGCGCTGCGACACGTCACCCAGATCGGTCGCCCGCTCCGCCATCAAGCCGCCCATGCCGCGGAGGGTCTCCTGGAACGCGGCGAACGCTTCGAAGACCGCACGCTCGCCGGTCTTGCCGGAACCGATGAGCGCCTTCACGTCATCCACCAGCGTGGGGTCCTGCGCCATGAGTGCCGCAGCCTCCAGTACATCCCGGCCGGCGCCGTCGGCCTTCGAGGCACGGTCGGTGAGCTCGGCCGCGACGGCTGACATGGAGGTTTCCACCGTGGCGAATTCGGATGCCGGATCGGCAGCGCTCACGACATCGGCCGGTTCGGGCAGCGGGTCAGGCATGCGGAGGATCGGACCGACGGCAACGCCACGCCCGACCCCTATACCCTGCAGTTCCATAGATATCCTCTTCCTCGAGTGCGTTGCCCAGCGTCACTCTACCGGCGGTCTGGAGGCCCGATGAAGGCGCTGATCGCGAAGGTGAAGAGGGTGGTCGCGTGGGCGATGACGCTCCGGGCCGTTCGGGTGCTCCTCTTCTACACGCAGAACAACGGCGGCATCCTCGCCGGGGGTCTCAGCCTCACGCTCCTCTACAGCGTGTTCGCCGGACTCTACGTCGGCTTCGCCGTGGTGGGCTCGGTAGCCGCGTCGAACGAGGCCTTCGAGAAGGCGATCGTGCGCACGGTGTCGAACTCGGTCCCCGGCCTGATCGACACGGGCGGCGGCGGGGCCATCGATGTGCATGACCTGTTCGCGTCGCACGCGCTCACCATCAGCAGCATCATCGCGCTGGTCGCCGTCTTCGTCACGGCCCTCAGCTGGTTCTCGTCGGCGCGGTCGGCCGTGCGGCTGTTCTTCCAGCTGCCGCAGGACAAGACCTTCATCCTGCTTCTGAAACTGAAGGACCTCGGCCTCGTCATCGGCTTCGGCATCGTCGTCATCGTGTCTGCGGGCCTCTCGGTTTTCTCGACGAGCGCGCTCGACTTCCTGTTCGGGCTGGTCGGGATCGACCATCACTCGCTGTTCGCCGGCATCGTCGCGAGGGTGGTGGGCCTCGCCGTCGCGCTCGTCATCGACACCGCCACCCTGGCGGCCCTGTTCCGGGTGCTCGCGGCCACGCGCATCCCGTTCCGCCGACTGATCACCGGCGCACTGCTCGGCGGGATCGGGCTCGGTGTTCTGAAGGTGGTGGGGGCGACGATCGTGGGGAGCGCTGGACGCAACCCATTGCTCGCGTCGTTCGCGGTCATCCTGGGCCTGCTGGTCTGGATGGGGCTGGTCTGCCAGGTCATCCTCATCTCCGCGACCTGGATCGCGGTCGACGTCGCCGACCACGGGCAGAGGCTGGGCAGGCCGAAGGATGCGGGCACGACGAAGGCCGTCAGTCCTCCCCGGTAAAGTTGACCCGTGCCCACTCGTCTGCGCGTCGCCACCGTCAATGTGAACGGCGTGCGCGCCGCATACGGCCACGGCATGGGTGCCTGGCTCGCGGCTCGCGATGTGGACGTGCTGGCCCTGCAAGAGGTGCGGGCGCCCACCGAGATACTCGAAGAGCTGCTGGGCGACGAGTGGAACATCCTGCACGACACGGCGACCGCGGCCGGCCGCGCGGGTGTCGCGCTCGCCAGCCGCGGAAAGGCGGAGATCCACCGGGTCGAACTCGGGGACGAGAAATTCGACAGTGCGGGGCGCTGGCTCGAGGCCGACTACCGCGTCGGCGACTCGATCGTCACCGTGGTGAGCACGTATGTGCACTCCGGCAATGTCGAGGATCGCAAGAAGATGATCGAGAAGTACAAGTTCCTCGATGCTATGACCAAGCGGCTCGCCGAACTCGAGGAGCACTCTTCGCTCGCCGTCGTCGTCGGCGATCTGAATGTCGCGCACCGCGAGATCGACCTGAAGAATTGGCGCGGCAATCGCAACCAGGCCGGCTTTCTCGTGAAGGAGCGCGCCTACTTCGACAAGTTCTTCGGTCCGGCGGGCAAGAACGTGGCATGCGTCGACGGCAAGACGCGTCGCGGCCTGGGCTGGGTGGATGTCGGCCGCCAGTGGGCGGGCGAGGTCGAGGGTCCGTATACCTGGTGGTCCGCCCGCGGCCAGGCCTTCGCGAACGACACCGGCTGGCGGCTGGATTACCACGTCGCAACGCCCGCCCTCGCCGGGCTGGTGCAGAGTTACACGGTCGATCGTGCGGCGACCTACGACGAGCGATGGTCCGACCACGCTCCCGTCGTCGTCGATTACCTCATCCCGTAAACCGGGTCGAGCTCATGAAAGGCTTGTCATAATGGCCAAACCCCGCCTGTTCTCGGGCATCCAGCCCTCAGCCGATTCGCTGCACATCGGCAACTACGTCGGTGCGCTCGTGCAGTGGAAGCAGATGCAGACCACCCACGACGCGTTCTTCTGCGTCGTCGACCTGCACGCCATCACCGTGCCGCAAGACCCGGCGCTGCTGCGCGAGCAGACCCGGCGCACCGCAGCGCAGTACATCGCCGCGGGCATCGATCCGGCCGAGTCCACCCTGTTCGTGCAGTCACACGTTCCCGCACACGCGGAGCTCGCCTGGGTGCTCAACACGATCACCGGTTTCGGCGAGGCCGGGCGCATGACCCAGTTCAAAGACAAGTCGGCGAAGCAGGGGTCGGACTCGACCTCGGTCGGGCTGTTCACGTACCCGATCCTGCAGGCGGCGGACATTCTGCTCTACGACTCCGTGGTCGTTCCGGTCGGCGAAGACCAGCGCCAGCACATCGAGCTCACCCGCGACCTGGCGCAGCGCTTCAACAGCCGCTTCGGCCAGACCTTCGTGGTGCCCGAGGTGAGCATCCAGAAGGAGAGCGCGAAGGTCTACGACCTGCAGGAGCCCACCGCGAAGATGTCGAAGTCGGGGGATCACCCGGCCGGCATCATCTGGTTGCTGGACGAGTCCTCGGTGACCGCGAAGAAGATCCGCTCGGCGGCGACGGACAGCGGCCGTGAGGTCCGCTACGACGTGGCCGAAAAACCGGGAGTCTCCAACCTGCTCACCATCTACTCTGCGCTGTCGGGCATCCCCGTGCCGCAGCTCGAGCAGCGGTTCGAGGGCAAAGGCTACGGCGACTTCAAGTCCGAACTCGCGGATGTGGTCGTCGAGACGTTCGCCCCCATCCGCGAGCGGGCGCTCGAGCTTCTCGCCGACCCCGCCGAGCTCGACCGCGTGCTCGCCGGCAACGCGGATCGTGCCGCCGAGGTCGCCGAGGCGACCCTGGCCAGGGTGTACGACCGGGTCGGCTTCCTCCCACGGCGGCGCTAGGCCGTCTCGCGCGCCGAATTGCGACAAACCGGGGCGCGAGCGGGAATGCCGGCGACCGACGACGCGTTGGTAGGATGTGAACACCAAGTAGTACGTGCTCCGGGGTCGGTGAAAATCCGAACCGGCGGTGATAGTCCGCGACCCGCCAGTTGCCGGCATTGAAGAGATGCCGAGCAGTGAAGCGGTTGAGCCGGTGAAATTCCGGCACCGACGGTTATGAGATGCGACGCATTTCTCAGTCCGGATGGAAGGAAGCACGCGCGAAACCTCCGTAATGGATGGTTGTCGTGATCCCCGGAGTGCCCAGAACGCAAGGGACGCCGGACGATGGCAGCGGTAATGAGCACGGGGGTAGTGAGCACAGAGCTCGAGGCGATGCGCCACGCCCTGTCGCTGGCCGCCCACGGCCCCGCCTGGGGTGTCAACCCGCGGGTGGGCTGTGTCATCCTCTCGGCCACAGGTGAGGTGAGAGCGGAAGGCTGGCACCGCGGGGCGGGTACCCCGCACGCCGAGGTCGACGCACTGTCGAAGCTGGCCGAAGGCGCTGCTCGCGGCGCGACCGCGGTCGTCACTCTCGAACCGTGCAACCATTACGGACGCACCGGACCGTGCAGCGAAGCACTCATCGCGGCCGGTATCGCGCGCGTCGTGTACTCGGTATCCGACCCCGGTGCCGCCTCGAGCGGTGGCGCGGCGCGACTGCGCGAAGCGGGCATCGAGGTGGAGGCGGGCATGCTCGCGGCCGAGGTCGAGGCCTTCCTGCGCGTCTGGCTCACGGCGACCCGGCTCGGGCGGCCGTTCGTCAGTGTGAAGTGGGCGTCGACACTGGATGGCCGGGCCGCTGCGGCCGACGGCACCAGTCAGTGGATCACCGGCACAGCGGCCCGCCAGCGCGTGCACGAGCAGCGCGAGCAGGCCGACGCGATACTCGTCGGCACGGGCACGGTCATCGCGGATGACCCATCCCTCACGGCGCGCGGTGACGCGGGTGAGCTGCTGCCGCACCAGCCGGTGCCGATCGTCATCGGCGACCGCGGCATCCCAGCGGGCGCGAAGCTCGCGGGGGCGACGGCATTGCGCACCCACGACCTGCGCGCGGTGCTCGATGAGCTGTTCCAGCGGGGCATCCGTCATGCGTACGTCGAGGGCGGCCCGACCCTGGCAAGCGCGTTCATCACCGCCGGGCTGGCGGATGAATTCCTCATCTTCCTGGCCCCGGCCCTGCTCGGCGGACCCGGACTCGCCATCGGTGACCTCGGCGCCGGGAGCATGGCCGGCATCCACAGGCTTCACATCGACTCGATCGAGCAGCTCGGCGAGGATCTCCTCGTCACGGCCCGCCCGGCGACGGAAAGGTAGACAATGTTCACCGGAATCATCGAAGAGGTCGGCACGCTGCTCGACTGGTCGCCGCGGGGCGATGCGGCACGGGTCACCGTGCGCGGCCCGGTCGCCGTCTCCGACGCGAAGCACGGCGACTCCATCTCCGTCTCCGGCGTGTGCCTGACGGTCGTCGACCAGGGCGACGACTGGTTCACGGCGGATGTCATGGCCGAGTCGATCGCGATGAGCACGCTGAAGCGGGCGGCGGCGGGGCAACCCGTCAACCTGGAGCGCGCGGCGAAGGTCGGGGACCGCATCGGCGGCCACATCGTGCAGGGCCACATCGATGGCACGAGTGAACTGCTCGCCGTAGAGCAGGGCGACGCGTGGCGCGTACTGCGGTTCTCGCTCGACCGGGAGCTGGCACCGCTGGTGGCCCGCAAGGGCTCGATCGCGATCGACGGGGTATCGCTGACCGTCTCAGCGGTGGGCGACGACTGGTTCGAGGTGTCGCTCATACCGGAAACCCTGACCGCCACCACCCTCGGTCTTCGCACGACGGGCGACCTCGTGAACATCGAGACCGACATCCTGGCCCGGCAGGTCGAGCGAATGATGCAGTTCGAAAGGAGCCTCGCGTGAGCCTCACTGACATCCCCACCGCACTCGACGAACTGCGTCTGGGCAGGCCCGTCATCGTCGTCGACAACGAGAGCCGCGAGAACGAGGGCGACGTCGTCATCGCCGCCGGGCTTGCCAGCCAGGAGACGATGGCCTGGATGGTGCGCGTCACCTCCGGTTTCATTTGCGCTCCGATGACCAACGAGATCGCCGACCGGCTCGAACTGCCGGTGATGGTCGCCAACAACCAGGACTCGCGCGGGACCAACTACACGGTGAGCGTCGACGCGGCGACCGGCGTCACGACGGGTATCAGTGCGCATGACCGCGCCCACACGGTGCGCATGCTCGCCGACCTCGACACCACCCCGGGCGACCTGCATCGTCCGGGCCACATCATGCCGCTGCGGGCCGTCGAGGGCGGCGTGCGGGAGCGCCCCGGCCACACCGAGGCCACGATCGATCTGCTGAAGCTGGCCGGGCTCGTGCCGGTCGGTGCGATCTCTGAGATCGTCGCCGAGGACGGCGAGATGATGCGTCTGCCCGGGCTGATCGCCCTCGGCGAGCGCGAAAACGTGCCGGTGATCACCATCGAGGCGCTGATCGAGTTCCTGCAGCAGACCCACTGCGATACCGACGTACCCATGCCGGTGGTCATCCCCGAAACCTCCCGGGTGATCTTCGAGGTGGAGACGACGATTCCGACCACACACGGCCGCTTCCGTTTCCGCGCGTACCGGGACCGGATGACCGGGGCAGACCATCTGGCCATCATCTCCGGCGAGCCACGGAATGGCACCCTCTTGCGCGTGCACTCCGAGTGTCTGACCGGCGAGGTGTTCGGGTCGGAGAAGTGCGAGTGCGGACCGCAGCTCGATG
>JAZJYU010000152.1:8856-11516 GCA_040390225.1 Actinomycetota bacterium
CATCTACATGCGCGGCCACGAGGGCCGGGGCATCGGGCTGATCAACAAGCTGAAGGCGTACCGCCTGCAGGAGGACGGCATGGACACACTCGACGCGAACCTCGCGCTCGGCTTCCCGGCCGATGGACGCGACTACGGAGCCGCGGTCGCGATTCTCGAGGATCTCGGCGTCTCCAGCGTGCGGGCGATCACCAATAACCCAGAGAAGCTCCGCCAGTTGCGCGAGCGCGGTATCACCGTGACCGAGCAGGTTCCGCTCGTGGTCGGGGTCGGCGAATTCAACGAGCGCTATCTCGAGGCCAAGCGCGACCGGATGGGGCACATCCTGCCCGACAACGAAACCCTCGACGAGGCTGTGCTCGTCAACACCAGCAGAGAGCAGGAGCTATGAGCGGCGCGGGAGCACCGAAGATCGCGGTCGACGGAACCGGTTTGAAGATCACCATCGTGGCCGGCCGGTGGCATGAGCAGATCGCGGAGGCACTCGTCGACGGTGCACGACGCGTGCTGGACGCTTCCGGCGCCGAGGTGACCGTGCTGCGTGTGCCCGGCAGTTTCGAGCTGCCTGTTGTCGCGAAGGCGGCGATCGCGAACGGCGCGCACGGCGTCGTCGCCCTCGGGGTGATCATCCGTGGTGGCACACCGCATTTCGAGTTCGTCTCCAGTGCTGCCACCGACGGCCTCACCCGGGTCGCGCTCGACACGGGGCGGCCGGTCGGGTTCGGCGTGCTGACCCTCGATGACGAGCAGCAGGGCATCGACCGCGCCGGTCTCCCGGGTTCGAAGGAGGACAAGGGCGCCGAGGCCGCGGAGGCGGTGCTCGCCACCTGCACCGTGCTTCGGGAGATGGCCAAGTGATATCGGTAGAGTGAAACCGTGAACCCCTTCCGCATCGTCGTCGTCATCGCGGTAGTCATCGCGGTCATACTGTTCGCCGGTTTCATCGCCGTGCACTTCTTCGGGCTGGTCTGGCGCCCGTGACGTCGACGGCGGTTCGCCGGCATCCACGACTGTCGGGGCCGGTCCGTCTCGTGCTCTGGTTCGTCGCGGCGGTCGTACTCGTCGTGATCGTGCTCATCGTCAGCCGGGCCCTCATCAAGCCGGATGTCTCCAACCCGATCGAGCGCATCGAATACAGCCAGTACGAACCGGTGCCGAACTACGACGGAAGCACGTACACGGTCACCAACGGCGAGCGCATAGCCCGGTTCGAGGCACTCGTGAAGAAGTACTCGGTCGACCTCGCCGACTTCAACAGTGCCCAGAACGACGGATGTACGGGCGGCCTGGCCACGACCCTCACGCTGTACACAGTTGGCAACGCGATGCAGAAGCTGCAGTTGTACAGCTGCCGCGGCCCGAAGGCATCCGGTGATTTCGTTGCGGACGCCACCCGACTCGTCTCCGGCTGGCACGCGGAGGACCACAGCAAATAGCGATCGGCAAGTAGTGCGTGGCACTGTGCCGCCGGCCCTTCCACCCGCGATAATCGGGGCATGACCGCGCCCACCCTGCCCGCAGCGTTCACGCCATTCGCTGAGCCGAAACGACGAGTCTCGGCCATCTGGATCACCCTCTTCGCGACCGCCTGGTTCGGCATCTGGATGGCCCAGCTCACTCCCATCCAGTTGCTTCTGCCGCTTCAGGTGAACAGCGTCTTCCACGTGAAGGACGGCAGCAGCCAGAGCATCCTGGCCTTCGGCATCATCTCCGGCATCGCCGGCATCTGCGCTCTCATCGCCTACCCGCTCACCGGTGCGCTCTCGGACCGAACCACATCGCGCTTCGGCCGGCGGCGTCCGTGGATCTTCGTCGGCACCCTCGTGTTCGCCGTATCGCTCGCACTGCTCGGGTTCCAGACCAGCATCGTCGGCGTCGGCATCTTCTGGTCGCTGGCCCTCACCGGTTTCTGCATCGTGTCCGCCGCGATCACGGCGACGATCTCCGACCAGGTGCCGGTCGGTCAGCGCGGCATCGTCTCCGGCTGGGTGTCGGCGCCGCAGGCGGTCGGCACGGTGCTCGGCATCCTGTTCGTCACCAGCCTCGCTCTCAGCCAGGCCATCGGGTACCTCGCGGTCGCCGTGCTCCTTCTGGTGTTCGTCACACCGTTCCTGCTGATCATCCCGGACGAGGTTCTGCCGCGCGTTCTGCGCCCGAGCTTCAGGCTGGGAACCCTTGTGAGGGGGTTCTGGATCAACCCGGCGAAGCATCCGGACTTCGGCTGGACATTGCTCGGCCGAATCCTGGTGAACATCGGGAACGCGCTCGGCACGACCCTGCTGCTCTACTTCCTGCAGTCCGGTCTGCACCGCGGCAAGACCGCGCAGGACGATCTTCTGCAGCTCATCCTCATCTACCTGGTGCTGTTCATCATCGCCGCGCTCGGCTTCGGCCGGCTGAGCGATGCGATCGGCCAGCGCAAGGTCTTCGTGTACGCGGCCGCATATCTGCAGGGCATCGCGGCACTTCTGCTCGCGCTCATCCCGACCTGGACGATCGCGAACGTCGGCGCGGGACTGCTCGGACTCGGTTACGGATGCTTCATGGCCGTCGACCAGGCGCTCGCCACCCAGGTGCTGCCCGACTCCCACACCCGCGGCAAGGACCTTGGCATCATGAACATCGCTACGGCCGTGCCGCAGGCGGTCGGGCCAGATCGG
>JAZJYU010000152.1:11526-15298 GCA_040390225.1 Actinomycetota bacterium
GGGTGCGATCGTCGTGGCCGGCTTCGGCGCGACGACCGGCGGGTTCGTGGCTCTCTTCGTCTGCTCGGCGATCGCCGCCGCGCTCGGTGGCCTGGCGATCATCCCGATCAAGTCGGTTCGCTAGCTGGGGGTTTCACCCTATGCCGGGTGGCCGCCCCAGCCACTACGGTTGCCGCATGATGGCTTACGCGCGCGCACTCCCCGCGGTTGCGCTGGTCGCCCTGCTGGCCGGCTGCGCGCTCCCCCACCCGGCCGGCCCGGTGCACGTGCCAGCCGCCGGCAGCACGGCGACCACAGA
Source organism: Actinomycetota bacterium (assembly GCA_040390225.1). Lineage (GTDB taxonomy): Bacteria > Actinomycetota > Actinomycetes > Actinomycetales > Microbacteriaceae > Lacisediminihabitans. The sequence goes on from JAZJYU010000152.1 coordinate 11,825, forward strand.
CCCGCGCGAGGGACCGGTTCACGTGGACCCGGTTGTGACCTGCCAGGCCGCCGACCTCGGCATCAGTCTCGGCACGCCCGACCACGAGGCATCCACCGAACACCTCCCGATCGTGTTCACCAATCGCGGCGGCGGAACCTGCACGCTCACCGGCTGGCCGCGGGTATCGGTGATCACCGTGTTCAACCAGACGTTGGTCGGCCCTGAGGCGAGACCGCTCGGCACAGCGTCACCGGCCGTCGTACTGGGTGTCAACGGCACTGCGATCGCCGACCTCCAGTCGGTCATCCTCGACTCCGGCGGCGGCCCGCTGGGCAGCCGGTGCCTCGTCGCCACAGGAAACGGCTACCTCGTCAACCCACCCGGCTCCAGCGTCAGCGTCGTCGTTCCCGCCGCCGGAACGGTCTACGGATGCCTCGACTACACCTGGATGAACATCACTGTCGTTCACTAGGCGTCCTTCCGCCGGAGTACGACACGTTCCGGCGGGCTGCCTAAGCTGGTGACGTGAGCGCCACCGACCAGCCCCGTCGCAACCCCTTCGCCCGTGCCAAGAAGGGCGACGGCCCGCGGGCCAGCATCCGGCAGCTGTTCCCCTACCTGCGCGAGCATCGGGCCGTGCTCGGGCTGGTCATCGCGCTCAGCATCGTCGGCGCCGGCACATCGCTCGCCCAGCCGCTGCTCGTGAGCAATGTCATCACCGTCGTGCAGAAGGGCCAGTCGCTCGGCATCCTCGTCTACCTGCTGGTCGGTCTGGTGGTGCTGTCCGCGATCCTGAGCGGCGTGCAGCATTACCTGCTGCAGCGCACCGGAACCAGCGTGGTGCTGTCCGCCCGCAGGCGGCTGGTGCGACGGATGCTGTGGCTGCCGATCAGCGAATTCGACACCAGGCGCACCGGCGACCTGGTTTCGCGCGTGGGCGCGGACACGACCCTGCTCTACGCTGTGCTCACCCAGGGACTGGTCGACGCGATCGGTGGCGCGCTCATCTTCGTCGGCGCGCTGATCGCGATGATCGTGCTCGACCCGGTGCTGCTCGGCCTCACCGTGCTGGTGATCGCTCTCTCCGTGCTCGCGGTCGTCGCGCTCGGCTCCCGCGTTCGGGTGGCGAGCCGCAAGCAGCAGGAGAAGGTCGGCGACCTGGCGTCATCGGTCGAGCGCGCGCTCGGCGCGATCCGCACCGTGCGCGCCTCGAACGCGACAGATCGCGAGATCAGCGCGATCGAGCACGACGCCCATGGCGCCTGGGAGCAGGGCATCACCGTTGCGAAGGTGTCCGCGCTCGTGGTGCCGATCGCCAATATCGCACTGCAGGTCTCGCTGCTCGTCGTGCTCGGCGTCGGGGGATTCCGCGTGGCGAGCGGAGCACTCACCATCGCCCACCTGGTGGCCTTCGTGTTCTTCCTGTTCATGCTCGTGATGCCGCTCGGCCAGGCCTTCGGCGCGTTCAACTCGGTCAACCAGTCGCTCGGTGCACTCGGCCGCATCGAGGAGATCATCGCGCTCCCGTCGGAGAAGCAGCTCGACGGAGCGATCGAGCCGTCGGCGCCGGTGAAGACCGGTGCCGCGCTCAGCTTCGAGAACGTGCGATTCGGGTATCCCGACCCGGTCGAGACCCTGGAGGTGCTGCACGGCGTCAGCTTCGCCGCGCCGCGGGGTCAGCGCACCGCCCTGGTCGGTCCGAGCGGGGCCGGCAAGAGCACGATTCTCGCGCTGATCGAGCGGTTCTACGACCCGGACTCGGGGGTCGTCCGGCTGAACGGCGTCGACATCCGGGGCATCGACCGCGAGGCCTTACGCGCGCAGATCGGCTATGTCGAGCAGGACGCCCCGGTGCTCGCCGGCTCGCTGCGCGACAACCTCACGCTCGGTGCGCCGGACGCCACCGACGAGCAGTGCATCCGGGTGCTGCACGACGTGAACCTCACCGAGGTGCTCGAGCGCACGGACAAGGGGCTGGATGCCGCGGTCGGCGAGGAGGGCGTGATGCTCTCGGGCGGTGAGCGGCAGCGTCTCGCCATCGCGCGGACCCTGCTCTCGGCCCCGCCCATCCTGCTGCTGGACGAGTCCACCTCGAGTCTGGACGGTCTCAACGAGCAGTTGCTGCGCGATGCCATCGACGCGGTCGCCCAGAGCCGTACGCTGATCGTGATCGCACACCGGCTGTCGACGGTGGTCGACTCCGACCAGATCGTGGTGCTCGACCATGGACAGGTGGTCGGTACCGGTACGCATTCCGAGCTGGTGAAGAGCACCCCGCTCTACAAGGAACTCGCGAAGCACCAGCTCCTCGTCTAAACATCTGGCACTATCGGTAACCGACAGGTTACGATTACGCCATGGCTGAAGGAACGAAAGACGACCCGTGGCAGCTGACCACGGCACCCGGAACCTCGCAGTACACGATGTACGTCGACGGTGATGAGCTGGTCTGCGATGTCGGCTCGACGAGGCTGAAGTACCAGGCCAGAGCGATCACCGACCTGCACGCCTGGCTGCAGGAGCAGGGCGAGTGGGTTCCGCTCGGCGCCGCCGACGAATCGAAGCCCGCCGCCGAAGGAACCGTCGAGGCCTGGGGCCGCGCCGAGAACAATCCGGTCGGAGGCTGGTACGGCCTGCGAAAGGGTTACCGAGGCCGTTTCGGCATGTACCTGCCGCCGCTGCTCGAACAGCTCGGCCTGGTCGAGCTGACGCACGACGCCCGCAACAACTCGGCCAGGGCGCTGTAGCGGTCAGAACGCGGAGAGCGCCCACATCGCCACCGCACTGGCGGCGGCGACGTTGAGCGAGTCGATCCCATGCATCATCGGGATCTTCACGACCGTGTCCGCGACGGCGATCGCCTCCGCGGTGAGTCCATCGCCCTCGGTGCCGAGCACGAGCGCGAGCTTTTCCGGAGGCACGAAGTCGCGCAGCGAGACCGCGTCAGCAGCGAGCGCGAGCGCGGCGATGTGGAAGCCGGATGCGGCCAGCAGCCGTGCGGTCGACTCCCAGTCCCCCACACGCGCCCACGGCACCTGCAGCACCGTGCCCATCGACACCCGGATCGCCCGCCGGTAGAGCGGGTCGGAGCAGCGCGGAGTGACCAGCACGGCATCGGCGCCGATCGCGGCCACCGAGCGGAAGATCGCGCCGACGTTCGTCGGGTCGACAACGTTCTCCAGCACGACCACGCGCCGCGACGACGCGAGCAGTGCGGTGACAGATGGCTGCTGCGGCCGGTCCATCGCGGCGATCAGGCCGCGGTGCAGCAGGTAGCCGGTGAGCTGCTCGATCAGCTCGCCCGGCCCGGAGAAGACGGGCACGACCGAACCGACCAGCGCAACGGCCTCGTCGACGGCACCGCCGAGGGCGAGCACCGAGCGCGGCCTGTGCCCGGCGCGGATGGCCCGCTCGAGAACCAGTGCCGACTCGGCGATGTAGATACCGCCCGCCGTCTTCTTGAGGGCGACATCCGTGCGGTGCGAGTAGTCC
>JAZJYU010000152.1:15308-15904 GCA_040390225.1 Actinomycetota bacterium
GTCCGCCAGCCTCGGATCGGCGAGGTCCGCGATCTCGATCACCGGCATCGCTACGAACCGGTCGTGTAGCTCAGGAACACCTCGTGCTCGCCCGTGGCATCGACCCCGGTGACCGCGTTCCGCACGATGTCGCCGTCCGCGACGCCGAGGTACACGAGCGCATGCATCCGCTTCGCCCAGTTCCGCTCGGCGGCCGACGCGGCGATCCCGTACGACTCGTAGTTCTGCAGCGCGGACCCGATGCCGGTGGGCAGCAGCACGACGGCATGGAAGCTGGTGGATGTCGCGGTGCGGTTGTAGTACGCCTCGGCGACCTGGGCGTCCCCCGGCAACGCCACCCCGGAGAGGGATTTCACCCGCTCGAGCGGCAACGAGGTGCAGGGCACCCCGAACCCCCCGCACAGCCCCTGCTCGGTGTGACTGACACTGACCACCGCCGCCGTGACGCCCACCCCGAGCAGTCCGACGACGACACCCGCGGCGAGCACGATTGCGACGATCACGGCCAGCGGGGTACGGCGCACGACGACGTCCTCCTCGGCGAGGCCGTGTTCCTGCAGTCCGGCGGGTGTGATCACGCTAAGCGGTCCGGAGTG
>JAZJYU010000153.1:0-8873 GCA_040390225.1 Actinomycetota bacterium
CTTCCGGGACGATCATCGCCCCAACTCAGGTGTCCGGAAAACCCGGGACAGGTCACACTGGGTCGCACCCGAATCGGTCGCATATCACGACGTCATCGATCCGGTCGACCCGCTGCTATCGGTTGTCGCGACAGGCGGGTTGGGTGAGGGACTCAGTGCCACGGCTTCGCGCCAAGTTGAGTTGGCGTCAATCGATGATGCGGCTACTAGCGCGATGAGCGGTGTTTCTCTGCGTGCTCAACTGGCCGGGGAAGAGATTGCGGGAGGCCATGCATTCGACAAACATGTGCTGAGCAAGGGGGAATACCCGGGCGTCACAAGCCGTCAAGAATTTGCTCAGATCATCGAGGACGTAATCATGAACGGCGAAATGCGTACGCTTTCGGGGGGACGTACTGCCTATTGGAAAGACGGGACAGTGGTAATCGGCAACCCGAACTCCGCGGACGGCGGCACTGCGTATCGACCGGACAAAGGTTATGACTACTTCCTAAACACCCTCAACTAACCGGAGTGTAAAGATGAGACTAATTGAAGTTTCCGACGACGTAATAGTCGCGATGTCACAGGAAGAGTTGCGCCTTATCGCGAGCTCTATCGGTGAAGCCTTAGAGGCTGTGGATGACTGGGAGTTTCAAACACGTCTTGGTGCCGAACCCGGGGAGGCACGATCGCTCCAGGCCGAATTCAACGCGGTTTACCACCTACTGCTGCGGGGTGACGACGCAGAGTAACGGAGATTAGGTGATGTCGGTGTACGGCGTCTCGGAGGCGAACGCAGTGACGGCTTCGGACATACAGTATTCGAGATCAAGTAGGACGGGAACATGCGACTAAGTTAGTTGAGCGACGTTTTTGTCCAATTTGGGTCGGGTCAATGAACCGTCCCCGGTTCTTTGCCGCTCCTATGCGGGTTCCATCTCTGTTTGAGATTGGCTTGTGATGGCAGCGTAGTAGTTGGCTTCGTATTCGTTGGGTGGGATGTCGCCGAGGGTCGAGTGCAGGCGCCGGGAGTTATACCAATCGACCCACGCCATGGTCACCCATTCGACTTCGTCGAGGCTTTTCAGCGGCCCACTCCGGAAGGGGCTGTCGTCGCGGATCGCTTCGTTCTTGAACAAACCGATCGTCGATTCAGCGAGGGCGTTGTCATATGCGTCGCCGATCGATCCGATCGATGCAGCGACGCCTTCTAGCGCGAGGGTTTCGGCGAAATGGATGGATGTGTATTGACTGCCGGCGTCGCTGTGATGCACGAGCCCGTCGCTGATCGTTTGTCCGGCACGATCGCGTCGCCAAAGTCCCATCCGTAATGCACTGGTCACTAACGGTGTCTGCTTCGTCGTCGATGCCTGCCATCCGACGATCGAGCGGGAGAAGCAATCGATGACGAACGCGACATACACGAACCCCTCCCACGTTCGGACATAGGTGAAATCGGCCACCCACCTGCGGTTCGGACTCCCCGCAGTGAAGTCCCGATCGAGCAAGTCCGGTGCCCGGTCGGCATGCTTATCCGCGACCGTCGTCCGCACGCCGCGCCCCCGAACCAGACCATTCATGCCTTCCTGGCGCATCAACCGGTCAACGCGGCGGGCACTGACCTCGTGGCCTTCCCGGCGAAGCCATACGGTCATCTTCCGGCGCCCATAAAGACTCTCGGGCGTTCCCGCCGTGGAAAGCAACACGTCGACGATCACCGCATCCGCGACAGCACGCACCGAGGGGCGGGCGCGTTTTCATGCCCGATAGGTTCGCGCGGCGATCTTCACGCCCTGCGATCGCAGGACCTGACAAACCGACTCGACCGCGCGACCCTTCACGCGTTGATGCTCGATGAATCCGAAGATCAACGGCGTCGGGGGTCGAGTTCCCCGGCGAAGAAAACCGCCGCGTCCTTCAAGATCGCGTTCGCTTCCCGCAGCTCACGGTTCTCCCGCTCCAGACGTCGGATCTTCTCCGAATCGCTCGACGACATCCCATCACGATCACCCGCATCGATCTGCGCTTGACGCACCCATCGACGCAAAGACTCGGCCTCGAAACCAAGCCTGCCAGCGACCGTCCCGCACGCAGTCGTCACGTTCGGATACTCATCTAAATGATCGAGCACGAGCCGCGTCGCACGCTGCTTCGTCTCCTCGGGAATCCTCTTCGGCATGATCAATATTTTCCTTCCAGACTCGAAAGGAAACGGCATCAAACCGGGGACGGTTCAGTTGAACTACAACGTCGCGAGCTGCTCGCTCGCCCGCTCCAGCACTTCGACGCGCTTGCAGAACGCGAACCGCACCAGGGATGCGTATTCGCCCTTGTTCGCGTCGCTCACGAACGCGCTGACCGGCACGGCCACCACCCCGGCGAGGGCGGGAAGCTGGCGGCAGAACGCCGCGGCGTCCTCGAAGCCGAGCGGGGCGGCATCCGCGACCACGAAGTAGGAGCCGAGAGATGGGCTCACCCCGAACCCGGCTGCGCGAAGGCCCTGAGAGAGCAGGTCCCGCTTCTGCTCCAGGGTGCCGGCGATGCCGGCGAAGTAGGTGCCGGGCAGCCCGAGGCCGACCGCGATCGCCGGCTGGAACGGCGCCGCGTTCACGTAGGTGAGGAACTGCTTCACGGCGAGAATCGCCTGCAGCAGATCGCGGGGCGCGGTCAGCCAGCCAACCTTCCAGCCGGTGGTGCTGAACGTCTTCCCGCCGCTCGAGATGGTGACCGTGCGATCGGATGCCCCCGGCAGAGTCGCGATCGGAACGTGCGCGGCGCCGAAGGTGAGGTGCTCGTAGACCTCGTCGGTGACGATGATCGCGTCGTGCTGTTCGGCGAGCTCGACGATCAGCTCAAGCGTCTCGCGACCGAACACCGCACCGGTCGGGTTGTGCGGATTGTTGACCAGGATGACGCGGGTGCGGTTGCTGACCGCCCTCCGCAGCTCGTCGTGGTCGGGCTGGAAGTCGGGCGAGCGCAGCGCGACGGTGCGGTGCACGGCGCCGGAGAGGGCGACGACGGCGGCGTAGGAGTCGTAGAACGGCTCGAAGGTGAGCACCTCGTCACCCGGCTCGACGAGCGCGAGCACGGTGGCCGCGATCGCCTCGGTGGCACCGGCGGTGACGAGCACCTCGGTGTCTGGGTCGGGGGTGAGGCCGTAGAAGCGCTCCTGGTGTGCGGCGATCGCCTCGCGCAGCACGGGCATCCCGATGCCTGGTGGGTACTGATTGAGGCCGGCATCGATCGCGGCCTTCGCCGCGTCGAGCACCTCGCGCGGGCCATCCTCATCGGGGAAGCCCTGGCCGAGGTTGATCGACCCCGTCGACACCGCCAGGGCTGACATCTCGGCGAAGATCGTCGGACGTAGCTGCCCGTCGGCTCCGAGCAGCATCGCGCCGCGGGCTGCGCGCTCCCACGCGCCGGAAACGTCCATCCGCCCACGCTATCGCGTCCTGTGGAAAGCTCGGGCGGATGCCGCCCGGGTGCCCCTAACTTTCATCGCATGCGGATCATCGCCCTCGCGGCCCTCACCCTCCTGCTCACCGGATGCGTCCCCGCCGACCCCATCGTCACGCCCGTGCCCGTCCCCAGTGCGACGCCCCTGTTCGCAACGGATGCCGACGCCCTGAAGGCGGCGGAGGACGCGTATGCGGCGTACCTGAAGGTGTCGGATCAGATCCTCGCTGATGGCGGTGCCGATCCCGATCGGATTGACGCGGTCGCGACGCCCGCGGTCGCAAAGAGCGATGGAGTTTCTTTTGCCAAGTATCGGGCTCAGGGGCTTCATGCGGTGGGTGATATTCAGTTCTCAGGCGCAAGCCTGGAATCCTATACGCCGACCGCCTATGAATCAGTGGTCCGGATTTACGTGTGCGTGGATGTTTCTGAGACGGACGTTGTAGACACCGGCGGTCGATCGGTGATTGACCCAGGAAGGCAAGCAGTCACACCTTTCGAAATCGCATTCAACCCAGAACCAGGTTCAAGTTCTCTGAAGGTTTCCAGCCACGACGCATGGACTGGAAAGGACTTCTGCAAATGATCAAGATGCTTCTTGTGGGCGCGCTCTCGGTCCTTGGCAGCGTCCTGTTCGCTACAAACGTTGTGGACCCGACTTGTGGGCCCGGAGATATTCTGATCAAGACTTGTGGGTCGATCAGTGCAAAAGTCAACGGGAAAAACGTCGACATCGAAGCAAAGAAATCGATCCCACCGTCCAAAGCACCCCTCCCGTCCGTCCTCGACCGCGACGGCGCTGCGGTGACTCCGAGCACCGGCTCGCACGACTATCCGATCCGTGACGGCTACACGGTCACCGGGCCGCTCACTCTTGCAGATCTCGCGAGCTTCACGCCGACGCCTGGCACCGACCACATGCAGCCGAACGGTTGGGCGGTGGTCGGAGTGAGCACGAACTTCTACGCGGAGGTCTCGACTCAGGTGCAGGACGGTGTGCTGCTGGGCCAGGCGGCATCCGTGCGCTCCACGCCGAAAGCGTTCCACTGGAACTACGGGGACGGAACCACCGCGACGCGTCCGACGAAGGGCGCGACCTGGGCGGCTCAGGGAATCACTGAGTTCGATCCGACCCCGACCAGCCACATCTACCGGGCGAAGGGGGACTACACGATCACCCTCACGATCGACTTCGGGGCCGAGTACCGCTACGCGGGAGGCGACTGGGTCGCGGTCGCCGGAACGCTGGCGATCCCCGCGAATCCGCTCACCACGACGGTCGGCACGGCCAAGACGGTGCTGGTATCGAAGGACTGCGTGACCAACCCGGCAGGCCCCGGCTGTTAGCCGCCAGCCGTTACAGAGCAGAGCGAAGGCGTGCTCCCAGCGCACGCAAATAGAATGCTCAGGTTGGCGCACGATGCTAGCAACGCTTGGAAGGAGCAGCACCATGACCGACAGCCCGGACGACCAGATTCCCCCCGCCGAAACCCCCGCGCCGAAGATGCCGCGAGCACGCACCCCGAAAGCCCCCGCACCCGCGGCAACGACGCCGCCCGCGCAGGCCGGCCCGAGTTCTCCGACTGCACCGAGTTCTCCGACTGCACCGAGCTCTCCGACAGCACCGACGCAGCCGATCGCCGCATCCGCTGAGGCCCCCACAGCGGTTACTCCCACACGACGCTCGATTGCGGTCCCCGTGGTCGTCGCCCTGGTCGTGGGCGCGGTCGTCGGCGGCGGTGCCGGTGCCGGCGTCGCAGCCTGGGCGGTTTCCGCCAACCAGAGCAGCAACACGGTCTCCGCGCCCAAGCCGCAGAACGTGACCGTCAACAACACCGACAAGGTGGATGTCGTCAGCGCCGTCGCGGCCAAGGCCGAACCTTCGGTGGTCACCATCAACGTCACCGGCGCGAACGAAGCCGGCACCGGATCGGGCATCATCCTGAGCGCCGACGGCTACGTGCTGACCAACACCCACGTCGTCACCCTCGAGGGCGCGACGTCCACCGGCACGATCCAGGTCACCGCGTCCAACGGCCAGCTCTACGACGCGACCGTCGTCGGCACCGACCCGATCGTCGACCTCGCCGTCATCAAGCTCAAGAATGCGAGCGGACTGCAGCCTGCCTCGTTCGCTGACTCGAGCAAGCTCAACGTCGGCGAGACCGCCATCGCGATCGGCGCACCGCTCGGCCTCTCGAACACGGTGACCAGCGGCATCGTCAGCGCGCTGAACCGCAGCATCACCATCGCCTCCTCCGCGGTCCCGAACTCCAGCTCGGGTGACAGTTCGAACAGCAACGGCAACGGCGGCAACTCGAACAGTCCGTTCAACTTCTGGAACTTCGACAACGGCAACGGCGGCAGCAGCGGCAATGGCAGCTCAGGAAGCCAGTCGACGACGGCGACCGCCACGATCTCACTGCCGGTCATCCAGACCGATGCCGCGATCAACCCCGGTAACTCGGGCGGCGCGCTGCTCGACTCCGACGCGAAAGTGATCGGTGTCAACGTCGCCATCGCGAGCGCGAGTGACACCTCGACCACCGGCACCCAGTCGGGCAGCATCGGGGTCGGCTTCGCCATCCCCGCGAACCTGGCACAGCGCGTTGCGAACGAGATCATCAAGAGCGGGTCGGCGACCCACGGCCTGCTCGGGGCGAGCGTCAGCGACGTGACCAGCACCGACTCCAGCACGACGGTCGGCGCGAAGGTGGTGTCCGTCGTCTCCGGCGGCGCAGCCGACAAGGCAGGCATCAAGGCGGGCGACGTGATCACCAGCTTCGACGGGGTGACAATCACCAACAGCACGGACCTCACCGCCCAGGTGCGGTTCCTCGCGGCCGGCGCTGCCAGCTCGATCACCTACGAGCGTGACGGCAAGTCGACCACGGCGAATGTGACACTCGGCACGCTGAAGTAGACCTTCCAATAACGCAGGCACGGGCGCCGCACCAGCGGTGCCCGTGCCTGCTGCGTGTTGACTGCTAGGCTCAACCGTCCCACCTCACACACGCATTGGAATCCATGGCCACCAAGGCATCGACCCCTCACGGTGTGTCGTACGTAATGCCGGTGCTCAACGAAGAGGCCTACATCGGTAACGCGGTGCGCACCGTTCTCGACCAGGACTGGGCCGGCCCGAAAGAGCTCATCCTGGCGCTCGGCCCGTCCACCGACGGCACCGACGATATCGTCGCCGAGCTTGCCGCGAGCGACAGGCGCATCATCCTGGTGCGGAACCCGGACATCGACATCCCGGTCGGCCTCAACCTCGCCATCCGGGCGAGCAAATTCCCGATCGTCGTGCGTGTCGACGCCCACTCGGAGCTGGAGCCCGACTACACCCGCCGAGCCATCGACGACCTGGAACGCACCGGCGCCGCCAACGTCGGCGGGGTCATGAAGGCGCGCGGCAAGACGCCGTTCCAGGGGGCTGTCGCGCGCGGCTACAACAGCCGCTTCGGGCTCGGTGGTGCCAGCTATCACAGCGGGGGCGAGGCCGGCCCCGCTGAGTCGGCCTATCTCGGGGTCTTCCGCCGGGAGGTGCTCGACGAGGTCGGCCTGTTCGACGAGACCATCCGCCGGGGCGAGGACTGGGAGCTGAACCTCCGCATTCGGGCCGCCGGCCATGCCGTCTGGTTCGACCCGACCCTCCAGGTCACATACTGGCCTCGTGAGAGCTGGTCGAAACTGGTGCGCCAGTTCGTGTCGACCGGCGTGTGGCGCGGCGAGCTGGTGCGCCGCTTCCGCGGCCGCAACCCGTGGCGTTTCTTCGCACCGCCGCTTCTCGTGCTCGCCGTGGCGCTGAGCATTGCACTGCTCGTGCTGCAGCTCACCTCGGCGGTGCGCGGCTGGCCGAGCATCGCGCTGTCGCTGATCTACCTGGCTCCGCTGCTCTATGTGGCGTTGCTCGGGTACATCAGTTTCACCCGCAGCGGCGGCGCGAGATGGCGCGATCGATGGCGGTTCTTCTACGTGCTGCCGACCATGCACATCAGCTGGGGTTCCGGGTTCATCGTCGGACTGGTTCGCGGCGCGCGCGACACGGTCGACACCTCCCGCGCGGGCTAGCCGAAGAAGCCTTCCGCGATCAGCCGTTCGACTACTCGCGCCGCCGCGTTGCCGTCATCCCTCGGGTTGAACTTCATGCGCCATTCCCGGTAACGGGGGGCGAAGTCCGGGGCGATCGCGTCACGGCGTCGCACCAGGTCGACGAGCTCTTCGAGGCCGGAGACGACCGGTCCCGGTGCCACAGCCAGCAGGTCGAAATAGAACCCGCGCAATGTGCGGCGGTAATGCTCGAGATCCGGGGTGAAGAAGAACAGCGGTTTGCCCGTGACGGTGAAGTCGAACATGACCGACGAATAGTCCGTGATGAGGGCGTCGGCGGCGAGAAAGAGCTGCGAGACGTCCGGGAAGCCGGTGACATCGATGACGCCGTCAGCGTGAACGTCCTCACCGGGCAGCAACGTGCGCGAATGCCCGCGGATGAGCGTCACATACCCGGAACCCAGCTCGCGCGCGAACCGGGCGACCTCGAGGTGGTCGACGTGGTCAGGCCGGTCATCGCGCCAAGTCGGAGCGTAGAGCAGCACGGTCACCCCATCGGCGATGCCGAGGCGGGCGCGCACCGCAGCCGCGTCGCCGGACTGCAGCACGTCATCCCTCGGGTAGCCGAGTTCCCACACCGGTCCACGGTAGGCGTATGCGCGCCGGAAGACCTTCCTGCTGTAGTCGTTCTGCGCGAGCAGCACGTTCCACCGCCGGCTCTCCCGAATCGTGGCTATCGCGGCCCGCAGCCCCTGACCGCTCCGGCTGAGCGCGAGCTTCTTGAGCATCGTGCCGTGCCAGGTCTGCAGCACCCTTTGATATCGGCGGGGCTTGTAGCGCTTGCGCAGCCAGTCGTTCACGACCAGCAGGCGTGCCGAGCCCCGGATGCGCCACCACTCGGCACTGCCGTTCACGATCGCGATCGCGCCATCCGGCACCTCCACGGAGGCGTCGGCGACGCTCCAGTAGCGGGCCGTCGACGGCCGGAGTCTCGCGATCTCACGATCGATGGCCAGCGGATTGCAGGAGGCATTCCTTCCGTAGAAGCTCTCGAAGAACACGGCGTCGATCGGTTCGTAGCGGGTCGCGCGATAGTCGGACTCCAGGGCCGCCTGCTGCTGCGGACCACGCTCGCGGTCGGTGAGGGGTGGCTCGAGGATGACGACGAGGCCATTGGCGCGCCGCGCGAAACGCACGCGCGTGACGCCCTCGATCAGCTGCGGTGCCGGTAATTCGGCGTCGATGGCGAGATCGGCGCCGACCAGCACGTACTCTCCCGACTGGGCGGGAAGCGGCGCGGACTTCCAGCGCGAATACGTGAGTGGCACGGAAACGACGAAACCGTCTGCATCGGTGGCGGCCTCGCCGACCAGGTCGAGGCG
>JAZJYU010000153.1:8883-16300 GCA_040390225.1 Actinomycetota bacterium
CCTCCGAAGCCGACCTGTTGCGCACCCGTCCCGGTGCCGCGCAGCACGATCGCCGGGGTGACGGAATCGACTTCGACCGCATCGATCGTTGTCCGCGACGCTGCGGCCATCTAGTGTCCCAACTTCCTCGTAATCTCTGAATACACCCTGGCAGTGTTGCCGCCGTCACGATACGTGAAGTGTGTCGTCGCGAGCGTCGCGCTGTGCTCCAGCACGGTCTTCGCCCAGGCGCGATCGGAGTCGAATCGGTCCAGCTGGGCGAGCAGCGCCGACCAGGTGCGCACGGCCCGGCCACCCGAATACACCCGGTACGGCTCATACAGCCCGCGTGACGCCGTGTAGGCCTCCTCGTCCGGCGCGAGGAAGAACAGCGCGCCGCCGGTGAGTGAGAAGTCGAACGCGATCGAAGAATAGTCCGTGATGAGCAGGTCGAAGGCGGGCAGCAGGGGAGTGATGTCTGCCTGAAGGCCGGCACCGAGCATCCGCACTCTCGGAGATGCGGCCGGGCCGGCCGCATAGTCGCTGACGCTGAGCGGATGTGGCCGCACCACGAGGGTCATGTCGGCCCGCTCCAGCCAGTCGGCGATCTGCCGCCACTCGTCAGCCGACGGCGAACCCGGGTCGGCCTCGCCGTCCCGCCAAGTGGGGGCGAGCAGTGCGAGACGGCTCGCGTCGCGGGGCAGAGACAGGATGTCCGCGACGGCGGAGCGTGCGCTCATGGCCGTCGTGCGCGCCAGCACGTCGTCGCGTGGATCCCCGGTGGCGACCACCTGGTCGCCGAGCGCGAACGCTGTGCGCAGTCGTGCTGCCACCAGCTCGGACGCGGCGGGCATCATGCGGATCGCGGCGAAACCCCGTCGATAGAACTTTCTCAGCACCCCCCGCAACCGCCACGCGCCCGGAATGCCGATGGTCATCGTCGCGGGGGTGTCGAGCTGGATCAGCTTCAGCGGAACGCCGTGCCACAGTTGCACGACGAAGGCGCCTCTGGTGCCGTATCGATTGACGTCGCCGAACCCGTGGGTCAGCACGACCACCTGCGCGCGGAGGGTGCGCAGCAGACCGCGGGGCGAAGCCTTGAGCACGGCCGGAACGCCGAGCGCGGCGGCGACGGTGACATCACTGTCGTCCCGGGCCAGCCAGGTGATCGAGAGGTCCGGGTACTGTTCGTGCACATGGCGGTAGAGCTCGAGCGCGCCCTCGCCGATACCGGGGCCGCTGCCGAAGACCCACCGCCCGCGCCTTCGTGGCACAACCAGGCTCGCACAGACGCCGAGCGCGTACAGCGGAAGGGACAGAAGTTTACGAGCGTTCCCTGATGCAAAATCGAACGCTGGCACGTGTGGGAGCCTAGCAGCGGGGTTCCCTCACATCTCGCGCTGGTTTAATCGGAGTGTGCCACTCCTTAACGACGTCAGGACCGCCGCCAGGGTCGCCAGAAATCTGCTCACATCGCGGGCGAACCGGCGGGAGATGGATCAGGTTTCCCGCCGCCAGCCCAAGCTCGCGCCGGGCTCGATCAGGATCGCGCTCTACTTCGCCGACTCCCAGGTGAACCTGTACCAGGTGCGCCAGTGGTACGCGCCGCTCGCGGCGCTCGCGAAGACCTGGCCGGCGGTCATCATCGCGCGGGCGCCTGGCTCAGCGCTCGCTCTCGTCGCCGAGTCGCCTGTACCAGTGAAATACGCGCGTACCGTGATCGAGCTCGAGGAGTTCATCGCGGAGCAGGACCTGCACGTCGTTCTCTATGTCAACCAGAACGCCAAGAACTTCCAGATGTTCCGTTACGGGCGCATGTGGCACGTTTTCATCAACCACGGTGAGAGCGACAAGATGTACATGACCACTAACCAGTTCAAGGCCTACGACTACAGCCTGGTGGCCGGTGAGGCCGCCCGGGACCGCCTGCGGCGCAAGATCTGGAACTTCGACGTCGAGGGCCGCACGCTGATGATCGGGCGACCGCAGGCCGATCACCTCACCGGTGCGCTCCCGTTCACCCCCGATGACCGGACCGTCGTGCTGTACTCGCCGACCTGGGAGGGTGATCGGGATGCCGCTGCCTACGGTTCCGTGCGCACCCACGGCGTGGCGCTCACCGCCGCGCTTCTCGCGAGTGGCGCCCATCGCCTCATCTACCGGCCGCATCCGCGTACCGGCGTGCTCGATCCCGAAACCCGCCGCGCCAACCAGGAGATCATCGCGGCGATCAGCGCCGCAAACACGAAGGACCCGTCGGCCCAGCACGTCTTCGACGACGGCCCCGAGCTCGGCTGGCAGCTGGCGGCGGCGGATGTCGCCATCACCGATGTGTCGGCCATGGTGTACGACCGGCTGGCAACGGGCAAGCCGCTGGTCGTCACGCGTCCGGTGTCCGCCGACGCGGAGATCGATTCCGACGGCTATCTCGGGCAGGCCGAATGGCTCGCCGCATCCGACGCTCCGGATGTCGTCGCCATCGTCGATCGCGCGCTGCACGACAAGGACGCGCTCGATCGTCTCGGCTACTGGGTGGACCGGCATTTCGGCGACACCACGCCGGGCGCCGCGACGGCACGCTGCGAGGCGGCGATCCGGCAGCTGATGATGGACTGGGACCGGTTCGCCGCGCAGCACGCCGATGACCCCATGTCGCGCGATCTGGGCGACGACGACGAGTCCGAGAGCGACGACTGACCTCGGTCGATTTGCTTCGCGCAGCGCGGTTCTGCATGCCGCGCCTGAACTAAGGGAGCGCGGAAAGATCGTCATGGTGAGTCTCGATTGCTACCGAAAGCATCGTGCGGGTGGTCGGGCGGTTCTGAGATACCTAGGCATATATACCCCGGCGCGCAACCGTCTGGTTGTTTCGCGACGCGGCGCGTAGCAATGACCTATGCCCCAACCGATCTCCGATGCCGCGCGCATCCTCGGCGAACGCATCCGGGATCGGCGACTGGCGCTGGCCTGCAGCCAGGAGGAGATCGCACACCTCGCCGGCATGAACGTTTCGAATTACGGCAAGATCGAGCGGGGCCTCGGCAACCCGAACTTCCACACGATCGTGCTGATCGCGGCTGTACTGACGATTGACCCCGGCGCACTGATGTCTGGCATCGGCAAGGGGTCCCTGCCGCCGAAGTCGAGGGCATTCACGGCCGCCGACTTCGTGCGCGAGCGCACCGAGCGCAGCAAGGGCTAGAAGCTCACCCGCCAGAGGTATTCCTCGCCATTCGGGCGGAACCAGCGCACGATGAGCACGGTACTGCGCGCCAGGTCACGCACCGAAATGAGCACCTCAAGCGACTCACCCGGTTCGAGTGCCGCGGGCGCGCTGGCCGGCATCACGCCGGCGCCAAGCAGGCTCATGGTGATGCCTTCGAGACGTTCCGGACCGGTGTTGGTGATGACGTAACGACGTGGCCCGGCATCGCGCTCGACGGCGAACGGCACAGGGTATGCGGGGTCTGGTGGTGTCGAGCGCGGGCCGATCATGTCGGCAGAGTATGGGGAACAGCCGACCCGATCCGGCACAGCACGGCGCCGTGCAGATGTGAAGGAGAAGTCTCAGTCGACCGGAGGCTTCGGCGCGCGTGTTGGGAGCATGCGCTGGGCCCGCGAACCGATGGACTTGGCCGACCGCACGGTGGAGGAACCTATGGCGCGCCCCGCGTTCCCAGCACGCGACCCGACCGCTTTGCCGACATCCCCGACGCGCGACGCGATCGTCGGCTCACCCTGAAGCCGGATGCGCGGTTCGAGTCCCGCCGGAAACTCGGCGGGGGCGGGCCCGAAGGCCGATCGCGAACTCGTGACCACCTTGCGGCCGAGGATGTTGTTGCCCGCACCGCCGATCGCGGCGCCCACTCCGAACGGGATGGCGCGCCCGACGAAGCTGGCCCCCTGAGTCGTGGCGAAGCGCCGCACGAAGCTGCGCTGCACCGCGGCGCCGATCTGGTTGATCGCCGCCTCAGGCAGGCTCTTGGTGACGAGCTCACCCCAGAACTTCGCCTTTGCCGGGCCCTTGCCACTCAGCTGGCCGGCGAGCTGTTTGATGAGGTCGGAGCCGGCCGTGCCGAGCATCATCGCCATCACCAGGGTGCGGGCGCGCTCCGGCTCATCGACGGCGATGCCGTGGATCTCGGTGACCGACTGAGCGAACAGGGCACTGGCCTCCAGAAAGCCGGCCGTCTCGATGGCGGACAGGGCGAACGAGACGCCGATCCCGACGGCGGGTATCACCGCGCTCGCACCGACGGCAGCGCCACCGACCGTCACCGCGCTGACATAGCGGCGCTCCAGAATTCTGATCACCTCAGCGGGCGTGGCATGCGGATAGCGCTTTCTGATGCCTCGAATGTGCGCGAGAACGACGGGCCGCTGCACCGAAAGCAGCTTCTCGACCCCTTTGTCGACCGGCGGGGACTTGGCTATTCCGCTGATCTTCGGAACAGGGTCGCTGGGAACAACACTCACGCCTTCACACCGTACTCGGCGTCGTACCGGTCGAGAACCTCTTCGATGGTGCTGTCGAGCACAAGCCGTCCCTTGTCGAGGTAGAGGCCTCGCGTGCAGAACCGCCTCAGATCTTTCTCGCTATGCGACACAAAGAACAAGGTACGCCCGCCCGCCAACAGTTCCTCGATGCGGCGGTAGCACTTCTCCCGGAACGCACGGTCGCCGACCGCGAGCACCTCGTCGACGAGGATGATCGGCTCTTCCAGCCGGGAGATCACGGCGAACGCGATGCGCACCTTCATCCCGCTCGACAGGTGCTTGTATGGCGTGTCGAGAAAGTCGCCGATCTCCGAGAAGTCGACGATCTCGTCGAACTGGGCGTCGATCTCGGAACGCTTCATGCCGTGCAGCCCGCCGGTGAGATAGACGTTGTCCCGCACAGTGAGATCGTCGACAAAGCCGCCGGTGATCTCGATCAGGGGCGCGACACCCTCGCGCACCTCGACGCGGCCCTCATCGGGGAACACCACCTCGGCGACAAGCTTCAACAGCGTCGACTTTCCCTGCCCGTTGCGGCCGACCACGCCGATCGCTTCACCCGGTTGCACGCTGAAGCTCACGTTTCGCAGTGCCCAGAATTCTCCCGGTCGGGTGCGGCGCTTGCGGCCCGCGAACAGGTCCTTGAAGTTGCGCCGGGACAGCTTGTTCCTCTTGAAGCGGATTCCGGCATCCGCGACCACGATGACGGGCTCTGCCATCAGATCTCCTTCAGCACGGTCGGCACCGTGCGCCGGAACACCAGGATTCCGACGACCAGGATGACGACGGTCATGAGCCCGCTCACACCCACGTCGAACCAGTTGAGTTCTTTGGGGAAGAAAGAGGCCCGGTAGAGCGAGAAGATTCCCGAGATCGGGTTGAACGCGAGGATGTCGCGCAGACCGCCCGGCACCTGTTCGAGTCCGTAGATGATCGGCGAGGCGTAGAAGAGGAACCGCAGGCCGAGCTTGATGGCACGTTCAAGGTCGCGGAAGAACACGACGAGCGGCGCGACGATGAGTCCGCAGCCGAGCGCGAGCGCCGCCTCCATCACGACGGCGAGCGGAACGAAGACCACCTGCCAATGCAGGTGCGCGGGTGTTGCGGTGAACTGGGTGATCACGGCGAACACGATGATCACCGGGATGCTGACCAGAAACTCGATGCCCTTCGAGAGCACAAGCCGCGCGATCCAGATGCTGCGGGGGATCTTCGTGGAGCGGATGAGCTTCGCTTCTTTGGTGAAGGCCTTGGTCGAATCCGAGACGACACCGTTGAACCAGGTCCATGGCAGCAGCGCGGTGAGCAGGAAGACGATGTACGGCTCTTCGCCGACCCGGCCGCGATGAAAGATCTGAGTGAAGACGACCCAGTAGATGGCGGCCATCACCAGCGGGTCGAGAATCGACCAGAAGTAACCGAGGAACGACGTGGAGTAGCGCACCTTCAGGTCGCGCGTCGTGAGGAGCCAGAGCGAGTGGCGGTACTTCTGCGCAGGGGACCGCGTTGGGCGCGTTTGCACCGTTGCACTCACAGCCGGGGTCCTTACGTCAGCACCCCCGGACCATGCGTCAGACGTAGAGGTTTGCCCGCTCCAGGTCTTCGGCGAAGTCGATCTCCACGGCGTAGAGGTCGGAGATGTCTACCGGCTCAAATCGTAGCTTGTCCTGCTCGATCGCCAGCTCAATTCCGCGCTCGAAATAATCCTGGTTCGCCACGTCGCGAAGCTGGCGGATGATTGCAGCCTTGTCGGCGCTCGACACGTAGTTGATGCCCACGGCTTCGCCGAGCCCGCCGACGACCGTCTTGGACAACTGGCTGATGAAACCCTCGGCATCCACGGTGTACTTGACCTCTTCGTCGGAGACCTTCGAGGTGTTCACGGAGACGAACGATTGGTCGCGGACGACCAGCTCGGCCGCACGGTCGAGAGCTGCCGGGTCGAAGACGACGTCTCCGTTCATCCAGAGCACGCCGCCTTCTTTCGAGGCGCGGAGCGCGCGCAGCAGACTCTTGGAGGTATTGGTCTGGTCGTACTGCTCGTTGTATACGAACTTGGCTTCGGGGAACGCCTCGACGATGTGCTCGAACTTGTAGCCGACGACGACCGATACCCTCGCCTTCTTGCCGAAGGCGTGGCGGATGTTGTCGAACTGCTGCTGCATGATGGTGCGGCCGTCGCTGAGTTCGGTGAGCGGCTTCGGAAGCGTGCGACCGAGACGGCTGCCCATACCGGCGGCCAGAATGACGATCTGTGTGCTCACGATTTGTCTCCTCGAAGGACGGGGTGCCACGGGGCCACTTCTCCAGCAGGAACGCTGTTCACCAACTGTTAAGCCCCAAACTATTGTCTGGACACATCGTTGTGCATTAACGACACTACCGGTGGGGTACATTCCGGCGCACTGTGAGTTCGCTGATGTTGCCAATTCGTGACAGAACGCCCGGTCTGTGCGCGGGTCTTGCACACCTCGTTGGTACGGTTGGACCGTGGACTCCGAATCCGAGGAAAAACCGGTAACGGCGCGCGTACCGGTCGCCCGCACCGCGCCTTCCTCGACCCGCCCGACCTCCACCACCAAGCCTGCGTCGAAGCCGCGTCCGCCGCGTTCCCGGCAAATCACGAAGCCGCCCGTCGAGTCCGCCCCCGAGAAGGCGCCGATCGAAACCGTGCTGCAGGTGACGGAGCTCACGAAGCAGTTCGGCGAAACACACGCCGTCGACCACATCAGCCTGTCGGTGCCGGCCGGCTCGATCTTCGGTATCGTCGGGCCGAACGGCGCGGGCAAGACCACCACCCTGTCGATGGTCACCGGCCTGCTGCGCCCCGACTCGGGCTCCATCAGCGTGCACGGTGCCGACGTGTGGAGCGATCCCGTCAAAGCCAAGCGCAATATGGGAGTGCTGCCCGACCGGCTGCGCGCGCACGAGCAGGCGCTCC
>JAZJYU010000153.1:16310-39466 GCA_040390225.1 Actinomycetota bacterium
TCCTTCTCCGCAAGATCCGCGAGGCATCCGCGCTGTTCGATCGGCTCACCGGCAGCCAGCTGCTGTTCTACGCGGGCACCCTTCGCGGACTCGACTCTGCCACCGTCAGAAAGCGGTCGGCCGATCTCGCGGCCGCGTTCGGTCTCGAGGACTCGCTGAGCCGACTGGTCACCGACTACTCCGCCGGGATGACGAAGAAGATCGCGCTGGCCTGCGCGATGATCCATTCGCCGCGGCTGCTGGTGCTCGATGAGCCGTTCGAGTCGGTCGACCCGGTGTCGGCGGCCAATGTCACCGAGATCCTGCAGAACTACGTCAAGGCCGGCGGTACCGTCGTTCTGTCCAGCCACAGCATGGACCTCATCCAGCGCATCTGCGACTACGTCGCCATCGTCGTGGCCGGCCGCGTGCTCGCGGCGGGCACGACATCCGAGGTGCGTGGGGACGGATCGATCGAGGATCGCTTCGTCGACCTCGCCGGGGGACGCAAGACCGCGGAGGGCATGGAGTGGTTGCACAGTTTCTCGGACTGAAGCTCCGGCTGCTCGCAAACACCTTCCGGCGCAGCCCGCTCCAGGTGTTCGGGATGATCCTCGCCCTGCTCTACGGCCTCGGTGCGGCGTTCGTCGCCGTGCTCGCGCTGGTGGCGCTGAGGTTCGCGACGGTGCAGCTGGCGACCAGCGTGGCGGTGTCGGCGGGCGCGCTCATCGTGCTGTGCTTCATCCTCGTGCCGCTCGCGTTCGGGGTGGATGACACTCTCGACCCGCGGGCGTTCTCGTTGTTCGGCATCCCGACCGGTCGGCTCGCGGCCGGACTCGCGATCACCGCGTTCGTCGGCGTTCCCGCACTGGTGATCGCGATCGTCTCGGTCGCGCAGATCATCACCTGGACCCGCACACCGCTCTCGGCCGGGCTCGCGATCATCGGCGCTGTCATCATCGTCGTCACCTGCACGCTGGCCGCCCGTGTGAGTACGTCTATCGCGTCATTCCTGCTCGCCACTCGTCGCGCCCGCGAGATCTCCGCTCTGATCGCGCTGCTCGTGGTGGTATCGCTCTCCCCTCTTGTCGCCCTGCTCGTGAGCATCGACTGGGCGAGGAACGGTCTCACGGTGCTCGGGTCGATCGCGCGGGTCGCCGGCTGGACCCCTCTGGGGGCCGCGTGGGCGGCCCCGGCGGCGGCGGCATCCGGGCATGTCGGTGAAGCCGTGCTGAAGCTGCTGATCGCCATGGCATTCGCGGCGCTGCTGGCCGTCGCCTGGCGCGGACTGGTCGCGATCATGCTGGTCACGCCGCAGCGCTTGTCGCGTGAGCGCGACTACACGGGCCTCGGCTGGTTCGAGCGGATGCCCGATAGCCCCGGTGGGGCGATCGCGGCCCGCAGCATCACCTACTGGGTGCGGGACGCTCGCTATCACACGGCTCTCGTCGCCATCCCGGCCGCCCCGGTGATCTTCGTGATCGTGCTGGCGGTGGCCGGCGTTCCTCTGCACATGCTCGCCCTGCTGCCGCTGCCGGTGATCTGCCTGTTCCTGTCGTGGTCGGCGCACAACGACATCGCCTACGACAACTCCGCGATCTGGCTGCACGTCGCATCGAACACGGGCGGGCGGGCGGACCGGTTCGGCCGCGTCGTTCCGGCGCTGATGCTCGGCGTGCCGCTCATCATCATCGGCGCGCCGCTCTGCGCGGCCTGGTTCGGCGACCTGAGCGTGCTCCCGTCGCTCGTCGGTGTGAGCGCGTGCATCCTGCTCGCCGGCCTCGGACTGTCGAGCGTCATCTCGGCCCGCTTCCCCTACCCAGCGGTGCGACCCGGGGACAGCCCGTTCGCGCAGCCGCAGGCCAGCGGCAGCGCGGCGGGGCTCATCCAGTCGCTCGCGTTCTTCTTTGCGCTGCTCATCGCAGTGCCTCCGGCTGTGCTCGCCGGCCTCGGCCTCGTCTTCGGCATCTGGTGGGCCTGGGGCGCGCTCGTACTCGGCCTCGGCCTCGGCATCGGGGGGTTGTACCTCGGCGTCAAATGGGGTGGGCGTATCTTCGATTCCCGCGCGCCCGAGTTGCTCGCCTTCACGCTGCGAAACTGATCTGCTCCGCGCGGTCGTTCGTCGCCCGCGCTGCCGAAGGAACCGGCGCAGTTGCCACAGACTGCAGCGACCGTGGCCCAGCGGATTTACACTGGGGGCATGGCGGATTCGGATGTGCTCGATCGCGAACTCGAGGAGCTGCTCAGCCAGGAGCAGGTCGAAGACGGTGACCACGATCTCTTCTCGCACTACGTGAAGAAGGAGAAGATTCTTGAGTCCGCCCTGAGCGGCGAGCCCGTGATCGCGCTGTGCGGCAAGGTCTGGACCCCCGGTCGCGACCCGGAGAAGTTCCCGGTCTGCCCCGAGTGCAAAGAGATCTACGAGTCGCTGACCGACTGATTCTGATTCGTTCCGTCCCGTCTCATCGAGGGTCGCCAAATCGCCGCTCGAGGGCACCAGGGAAGGCCGTTTGGCGACTGTCGGCCTGAGTGTGCATGACATCGCATGCCCCGGGCCGCGGCGGTCCATCCTGAACCGTGCGAAAACCAGCGGCGATGCCCCGCTCTCTCGAGACGCAGCCGTTCTCGACACAGGCTGCCTATGAGAGGGGCGTCACCCCCAAACGACTCCGTGCTCGGGATCTTCGTTCCGATTTCCACGGAGTTCGCGTCGGTTCGGACCTCCCGATCGACGAATTCTGGCTGTGCTATTCGTACATGCAGAGGATGCGCGCTGGCAACGCATTCAGTCACGTCACGGCGGCGAGCCTGTACGGGCTCCCTCTGCCCGTCTATGCGCTCGATCGCAACATCGTGGACGTGACCTCGCCGAGTGACATCACTCCGCCGTATGGTCGCCGCGTGCGAGGTCATCGGCTGGCTCGGGAGCGATGGCGAACGAGAGAGCTGGTTCACTTCGACACCGAAACGGGGCAACTCTTCGCACTCCCCGTGCTCGCCCCGGAGGTCGTCTGGGCGCAGCTGGCGACCGTGCTCGATCCCGCGGACGTGGTGGCAATCGGTGATGCGATTGTGGCGGGTGAGACGCCACTCGGCGACCTCGTGTCGCTGCAGTCCGCAGTCCGTGCTTTCGCGCGGACTCGTGGCTCGACGGTGCTGGCCCGCGCGATCGGTCGCGTGAGGGTCGGTTCTCGCTCGCGCACCGAAAGCCTGCTCAGGCAGATGATGGAGACGTCGGGCTTGCCGTCGCCCGATCTCAATGTTCCCGTGCTCGATGGTGCGGGAGCGGAGATCGCTGTCGCAGATTTCGTATGGCCGACATTTCGCACCCTGGTCGAATACGAGGGCGACGGCCACCGATCCCGCGGAAAGTTCCGCTCGGATATCTCGCGATTCGAGGCATACGCAGACAACGGCTGGTCGGCGCTACGGGCGCACGCCGACGACCTCTTCGTCGATCCGAATCCGTTCCTCGGTCAGCTCTACCGCAGGCTCCAGTCGAATGGCTGGCACCCACCTCGCAGCAAGAGTCGCCAAATCGCCCCTGCCCGCCGGTGAGATGGGCTACTTGGCCACTTTCGCAGCGCTCGGTGACTTTCAGGCGTAGCGGGTCGGGATGACCGGGTCGCCACGGCCGAGACGGAACGCCTCGGCCGGAAGCTCGGCCACGGCATCCGCGCGGTGTGCTCGCGCTCGGGCTACGCCCTCGGCTCCGCGGTACTCGTCGACGGGGGTGCCGCCTACGACGAGTGGCACCAGCAGCGGCCGGTGGTTCGGCGCATCCGCCGGCGCTTCTTCGATGTGGATGACCTCCGCCGTCGCCGTGCCGGCGTCGGTGAATTCGCGGATCGGGTACTTGCGGCCGCCGACCGTCGCCTTCTGCGGCGACTTCTTGGCCACGGAGATCCAGTCGCCGTCCGAATCCTTGCGCGCGACAAGCTTGTAGACCATTCCGGCTGCGGGATGCCCCGAGCCGGTGACCACCGAGGTGCCGACACCGTAGGAGTCGACGGGGGCCGCCCGCAGGGCCGCGATCGTGAACTCGTCCAGGTCGTTTGTAACGGTGATCTTCGTGCCGGTGGCTCCAAGGGAATCGAGCTGCTTGCGCACCGCGGCGACCTGCTCGGGTAGATCGCCGCTGTCGATGCGCACCGCACCGAGCCCGGTGCCGGCGACTTTCACGGCGAGTTCGACCGCCGTGGGCACGTCGTAGGTGTCGACCAGCAGCGTAGTGCCGGGTCCGAGGGCATCGACCTGCGCCCGGAATGCCTGCTCTTCGGTGTCGTGCAGCAGGGTGAACGAGTGTGCGGCCGTGCCCATGGTCGGGATGCCCCAGTCGCGACCGGCCTCCAGGTTGCTGGTCGCGTCGAACCCGGCTATGTATGCTGCGCGGGCGGCGGCCACGGCGCTGCGTTCCCCGGTGCGTCGCGACCCCATCTCGGCGAGGGGCCGACCGCTGGCGGCGGACACCATGCGTGCGGCCGCGCTGGCAACGGCACTGTCGTAGTTGAGCACGCTGAGTGCCAGGGTCTCGAGGATCACGGCCTCGGCGAATGCACCCTCGACCACGAGGATCGGCGACCCGGGGAAGTAAAGGTCGCCCTCCTGATAACCGAACACGTTCCCGGTGAAGCGGTAATTCGCGAGCCAGTCGAGGGCCTCCTGGCGCACGATCCTGTTGTCGCGAAGCCAGGCGAGTTCGGCATCCGTGAACCGGAAGTCGGCGATGAGGTCGAGCAGGCGACCGGTGCCGGCCACTACTCCGTAGCGCCGGCCGTCGGGCAGGCTCCTGGCGAAGACCTCGAAGACGCATTCGCGGTGAGCGGTGCCGGAGCCGATCGCGGCGTCGATCATGGTGAGTTCGTATCGGTCGGTCAGGAGTGAGCTGGTCACAGCGGCAAGCCTACTGAGGGGAGCACTAAACTCGTTTCCTGTGAACGACGCACCGATCGGCATCTTCGACTCGGGCGTCGGCGGACTCACGGTGGCGCGGGCGATCATCGATCAGCTGCCCGACGAATCGATCCTCTATGTGGGCGATACCGCCCATTCGCCGTACGGCCCGAAGCCGATCGCCGATGTGCGCCGCTACACGCTCGAGGTGCTCGACGACATGGTCGCCCAGGGCGTGAAGATGCTGGTGATCGCCTGCAACACCGCCTCGTCGGCGATGCTGCGGGATGCCCGCGAGCGCTATAGCGTGCCCGTCGTCGAGGTCATCCAGCCGGCCGTTCGAGCGGCCGTCAGGCAGACACGCAACAACCGCGTGGGCGTGATCGGCACAGCGGGCACGATCTCCTCTCGTGCGTACGACGACGCCTTCGCAGCCGCCCCCGACCTCACCCTGTTCAGCCGCGCCTGCCCCTCCTTCGTCGAGTTCGTTGAGGCCGGCGTGACCAGCGGCGAGGCCCTGTTCACGGATGCCGAGGCCTATCTCGCGCCGCTCCGGGACGCCGGCATTGACACTCTGGTTCTCGGCTGCACCCATTACCCGCTCATGTCGGCAGCAATCCAGCTGGTCATCGGCGACGACGTGACGCTGGTGTCGAGCGCCGAGGAGACAGCGTTCGATGTCTACCGCACGCTCGTCGAGCACGGAATTCAGAACTCCGGATCACCGGTGAAAGACAAATATGTCTTCGAGGCGACCGGTGACTCGAAGGAGGATTTCCTGCGGCTCGCCCGGCGCTTCCTCGGCCCCGAAGTGTCCAGCGTCGAACTCGTCGAGACCGGCGTCATCTCCATACCGAAGGAAGTAGAACCATGACCGGACCCCGTGCCGACGGCCGCGAATACGACCAGCTGCGACCAGTCACCATCGAACGCGGGTGGAGCGAGCAGGCCGAGGGGTCCGCGCTCATCTCGTTCGGGCGCACGCGGGTGCTGTGCACGGCATCCTTCACCAACGGCGTGCCGCGCTGGATGACCGGCAAGGGAAAAGGCTGGGTGACGGCCGAGTACGCGATGCTTCCCCGTTCGACCAACGACCGCATGGATCGCGAGTCGGTCAAGGGTCGCATCGGCGGCCGCACTCACGAGATCTCGCGCCTGATCGGCCGGTCGCTGCGTGCGATCGTGGACATGAAGGCGCTCGGTGAGAACACGATCGTGATCGACTGCGACGTGCTGCAGGCCGACGGCGGAACTCGCACGGCGGCGATCACGGGTGCATACGTCGCGCTCGCCGACGCGCTGGAGTGGGGCAGGTCGAACAGGTTCATCGGCCAGAACGCGAAGCCGCTGATCGACAGTGTCGCGGCGGTGTCGGTGGGCATCATCGACGGAACACCGATGCTCGACCTCATGTACACGGAGGATTCGCGAGCCGAGACGGACATGAACGTGGTCGTCACCGGTCGCGGCCTGTTCATCGAGGTGCAGGGCACCGCCGAGGGCGCGCCGTTCGACCGTACCGAGCTCAACTCGCTGCTCGATCTCGCGCTCGGCGGCGCGAGTGACCTCGGCCGACTTCAGACGGAATCATTGGCCCGCTAACCTCGGAGGATGCAGCTCGTCCTCGCCACGCACAACGCGCACAAGGTCGATGAGCTGCGCCTGATTCTCGGACCGCTGCTCGACGGCATCGACCTGGTCGGTTACGACGGGCCGGAGCCGGTTGAGGATGGCGAGACCTTCGAGGCGAACGCGCTCATCAAGGCGCGCGCGGCGGCCGCACACACCGGCCTCCCGGCGATCGCGGACGACTCCGGCATCTCGGTGGATGCGCTCGGCGGCGCCCCCGGCATCCACTCGGCCCGCTACGCCGGCACACGGGTCGATGCGGACAACGTCGCCCTGCTGCTCGTCAACCTCGAGGGCGTGCACGACCGCGCGGCGCAGTTCATGTGCGCGGCCGCGTTCGTGCTCCCCGCCGGGTTCGAGCACACCGAGCTCGGCGTGTGGCCGGGCACGGTGCTCGAACAGCCGGTGGGTGCGAACGGCTTCGGCTACGACCCGGTGTTCAAGCCGGCCGGGTACAGTGTGTCGTCCGCCGAACTGACACCCGACGAGAAGAACGCGGTGAGTCATCGCCAGCGGGCCTTCACCGCCATCATGCCGGTCGTGCGAAAGCAGCTGCTGGGGTGAGTCGTCAAGGCGAACCGGCGAAGCGTGGCTTCGTCGGCGCTCGCGCCGCACGATTGCGAGGCAATCGCCTTGGCTCCAGCGCTCCGCTTCTCCTTCTTGGCCCCGCCTTCGTCGCCGCGATCGCGTATGTCGACCCCGGCAATGTCGCCGCCAATCTCACCAGCGGCGCGCGCTACGGCTACCTGCTGGTCTGGGTGCTCGTGGTCGCCAACGTGATGGCCGCGCTGGTGCAGTATCAGTCGGCCAAGCTCGGCATCGTCACCGGCCGCACGCTGCCGGAGTTGCTGGGCGACCGGATGCGGCGCAGCGGCCGTATCGTCTTCTGGGCGCAGGCGGAGCTGGTCGCCCTCGCTACCGACCTGGCCGAGGTGCTCGGTGGCGCGATCGCCATGCAGTTGCTCTTCCATCTCCCGCTGCTGCTCGGCGGTGTCATCGTCGGCGCCGTGTCGATGGGCCTGCTTGCCCTGCAGAGCCGGTTCGGACAGCGTCCGTTCGAGCGGGTGATCGTGGGTCTTCTGGCGATCATCGCCATCGGTTTTCTTGCCGGCCTGTTCATCAACCCGCCGAACGGGGTCGCCGTGCTCGATGGGTTGCTTCCGCGGTTTGACGGTGTGGATTCCGTGCTGCTCGCCGCGAGCATGCTCGGGGCGACGGTGATGCCGCACGCGATCTACGTGCATTCGGCGCTCTCGCGTGACCGGCACGGAATGGCCGCGGATGCCGCCGACCGCGCCCGGCTGCTCCGCGGCACCAAATGGGACGTCGGCATCGCTCTCACTCTGGCCGGCATCGTGAACATCGGGATGCTCCTCCTGGCCGCCGTGAACCTGCGCGGCGTGTCGGGAACGGACACGATCGTCGGGGCCCACGACGCCATCGGCGCCGCCCTCGGGCCCGGGATCGCGCTCGTGTTCGCCATCGGGCTGCTGGCATCCGGGCTGGCATCCACCTCGGTCGGCAGCTACGCGGGCGCCACCATCATGGCCGGGCTGCTGCACGTGCGGATCCCGGTCTTCGTACGGCGGATCGTCACGCTCATCCCGGCACTGGTGGTGCTGGGTCTGGGGGTCGACCCCACCTTCGCGCTGATCGTGAGCCAGGTCTTTCTGAGCTTCGGCATTCCGTTCGCGCTGGTGCCGCTGCTGCGACTCACGAGCGACCGCAGCCTGATGGGGGAGCAGGCCAACGGGCTCCCGGTTCGAGTCGTGCTGATCGTGGTCGTGGTGTTGGTGATCGCACTCAATGCGGCGCTGATACTTTTGTCTGCGTTATGACAGTCCACGAAGTGCCCCTCGACGCCTCCCCGCAAAAACGGATCGAGGAAGCGATCGCCCTGTTCGGCGAGCGCGAGGTGGCTGTGCGCTCTGCCTCTCTGCTGATGGGCGGTAACGAGGGCGAGGAGTTCCTGCTCTGGGTCGGGGGCCGTCACGCGCAGGGCGTGCTCGACGGGGCTCCGCCGCTGTACTGGCCGGAGGTCTGGGGCGCGCGTACGCTCACTTTCGCCTGGGATGACAGCGCGGCATCCGCCGTGCATCGTGGCCTGGGCGACCAGGCCTGGCGGGTGCGTGAGATGTGCGCGCGAGTGGTTTTCGTGAGACGGCTGCCAGAGACGGACGCACTGCTGCCGCTTCTCGACGACGAGGTGGCCCGGGTGCGGGCGGCTGCAGCGCGGGCGCTCGGCGAGGTCGGCGACCAGTCCGTGACGGAGCGGCTCACGGCTGCGCTGCAGGACCCCGAGAAAGAGGTGCGGCGCGCCGCCCATGACGCGCTGGTGCGGCTGGAGAAGCGCGCCTGATCCTTGTGACGATGGTCAAGAGTGCGATTGGCGCCTTCTGGGTGTACCGGTGGGCCTCACGCTGATCGACATCGATCCGATGCGCTCCCCGCCGCAGGAGGCTTGACGAGCGGCGAGCCGGGTTTCCAGACAAGCCGTGGGTCCATTGTGGGATGAGCCGGACTGCCTCATCCCACACTGCCGGTGCATAACTGCTGAGGCTATCGAGGGCCGCGGTGCATCATGGGGGACCGGTTGTCAATCGGTGGCGGACAAGTCGACGGATTGGATCGATCATGTTTCCTCGGCGAACAACCACGGTGGCGCTGGCCCTGACTGCCGCGCTTCTCCTCGGCATGTCCGTGGGGACCGGGATGAGCGCGATGGCCTCCGAGTCGGACTGTGCCGCAGCTGCAGACGGGAGTAGCTCGGCGACCGCCGCCGTGTGCTGGGTTCCGGTGACTGACTCCAACCTGCCACCGGTCAGTCAGTCGAGGGCGATCTCGATTGCGAAAAAGCACAATCGGGCGCGGGGAGACGGACTCAGGCATACCGGCGCGCCGACCCTTCTGGTATCCGACATTGGGGCAGTGGCGGTCATATGGGCTCTTTCCGGTGCGAACGTGCTGCCGAGTTCGCAGTTGGTCGTGATCGTTGGCCGTGACGATCGGGCGCATTCGGTCGAGCAGGACGATTTCGTGAGCACGGCGGACGGAGGCATGATTCACCGCCAGTGGCAGGACAATAAGCTGAAGGTGACGACCGCCTACACCGCGGCGGAGATAGCGAAAGATGCCGTACAAGTGCCGCTAGGGGTGCAGGCAACCCAGATCAAGACGCTCTCCGGCAGTGTCAGCGCGGCGGGCGACGACGCAGCCACCTGCGTTATCCTCGGGGCCAGCATATTCCTGCTCACCGCCGCTGCCACGGTGACCTGCATGCTTGCCAGCTGGGCATGCTTCGCGGCGTGGGCGGTGGTTGCGGGCCTTATCCACCGATTCGTCATGAATTGCGCGTGATAGCGCGGCGCGGCGGAGAAGCGCGCCTAGTCCTTCGTGTTGCCGAAGTACTTGGGATCGATGGTGACGTCGGCGTCCGTCGGGAGCGGTTGCGGTCCCTCACGCGCGGCCTTGATGCGCCCGGTGATGTAGTGGATCAGGATCGGCACCAGGGTGATGACCACGACGGCGAGCAGCACGATATCGATGTACTTGATCACGAAGTCGGCGACAGGACGGATGTTGCCGAGCAGGAAACCGATGACGGTGACTCCGCCGCCCCAGACGAACGCGCCGATCGCGTTGTAGAGCGCGTACCGGCGGTAGCGCATCTTTCCGACACCGGCCGCGATCGGCGCGAAGGTGCGCACGACGGGCACGAAACGCGCCAGCACCACGGCCATCCCGCCGAACCGGGTGAAGAATGCATTGGTTCGCCGAACGCTGTCCATGCTGATGATGCCGGTCTCTTTGCGCTCGAATATTCGCGGACCGGTCTTGCGTCCGATGAAATAGCCGGATTCGCCACCGAGGAACGCGGCGAACCCGATCGCGAGGCCGACCCACCAGATGTCGACGTGGATCACGCCACGGAACGTGAGCAGACCCATGATCAGAAGCAGCGTGTCGCCCGGGAACACGAAGCCGATCAGCAGGCCCGTCTCCGCGAAGATGATCGCGCAGACGACGAGGAGCGCCCATGGACCCGAATGCACGATGAGGAAGTGCGGGCTGAGCCACGGGATCAGGCCGGCGGTGTGTAGCAAGTGAGGCGCTCCAGTCGATGGTTCCGTACAGCGTACTGGCAGCGCGCTGACAATGTGCGGGAGAAGGGACTTGAACCCTCACGCCTTGCGGCACAGGAACCTAAATCCTGCGTGTATACCAATTTCACCACTCCCGCGAGTGCCGCTCAATTGTAGCCAGCGGGGCCTAGAGCGTGTCGCGCTCCCTGGCGGGCGACGGCACGATCGGCACTGCGATCGCCGGGAACGCGGCCACCACGAGGAACGCGATTGGATAGCCGACCGCACCGATGAGCGCCCCCACGGCGGGTGCGACGACGGATGCCGCCAGAAACTGCCCAGTATTCTGCGCGCCGAGCGCTCGGCCCGACCAGCTCGGCCCCGCCATTTCGGCGACCGAGGTGAACGACAGTCCGTTGTCGGCGACGGTGACTGTCATCGCGATGAGCAGAACGATGGCGCCGGCCGGTGATGCCGCGAAGCCGCAGGCGCCGAGAGCAAGCATCACGAGCACGGCGGAAAGCGCCACCCAGCGCAGCGGCCGCAGTCGGCTGCCGACCCGGTCGCTGAGCACACCGACCGCGACGCGGCCGAGTGCGCCGACGAACTGCCCGATACCCACCAGCACCCCGGCTGCGAGTGTGGACCAGTGCAGCTCGGTCACCAGCCAGACCAGCCCGAAGATCGAGAGCGTGAACTGCGGGACCACAAGGAGTATCGACACCAGGTGAATGCGCCAGAGGAATCCGCTCGTACGGTACGGGTTCGGCGCCCGGGCGACATCCACCGCTCGCGGCGCGCGGGGCGGATTCTTGAGGAACACGGTGCACAGCACTGCGAGCACGGCCGTGAGCACCAGGGAGAGGATAAACGTGGCTGAGATGCCGCTGCCGTGTGCGATCGCCGGCACGGTGAGTGCGGCGAGTGTGACGCCGAGCGGCTGGCACATCTGCCGGATGCCCATGGCGAGACCGCGACGCTCCTTCGCGAACCAGCCGACGACCACCTTGCCGCTCGCTGAATTCGTGCTGGCCGAAGCCGCGCCGCCGAGCAGCAGGAACAGCCCGAGCTCGACATAGCCGTGGGCGGTCATGGCCCCGATCGTGGCGAGCGCCACGAGCCCCAGCCCGCCGGCGATCACCCAGCGCTCGCCGACCCGGTCCGCCAGAGCGCCCCACAGGATGAGCGTGAGCACCATGCCCATGGTCGGTGCGGCGGCGAGCAGGCCCGCCTGCGCCAGCGTCATCCCGCGCTCCGTGTGGAGGAGCGGAATCAGGAAGGCTGGAGTCGAGACGAACAGCGTGCCCGCGGTCTGGGCCGCGACCCCGAGCGCGAGCGCGCTCCACGCCCGTCGAGCACGCAGTCCGGCCGGGATGTCTTCGAGTGTGGTCACGCCTGCTCCTGCTACAGTCTTGGTATACCAAGACGGTATACCAAAAATGGAGACCGGATGACCCAGACCGCGATGACCCAGACCGCGATGACGCAGACGGCGCAGATCTACGACCGCCTGCGCGCGGCCATCCTGGCGCTCGAGCTGGCGCCGGGGGAGCGGCTCACCGAGCGCGGCCTCGAAGCGGCCTTCGCGGCATCCCGCACCCCCGTGCGCGCGGCACTGCTGCGGCTCGACTCGGAGGGCCTGGTGCAACGCGGTGAGCGCGGGTTCGCCGTCGCGCCGATCGACACCGTCGAGATCGGGCAACTCGCCGAGCTGCGGGAGGCGGTGGAGGTGGCGGCCATCCGCCTGGCGGTGGGCAGGGCATCCGCCGATGACATCGCCGCGCTCGGAGCGCTTCTCGACGAATCGCGCGGCAGTACCGATGCCGTGCCGGCCGGTGACGCGTTCCATGAGCAGCTCGCGCGACTGTCGGGTAACGGATTACTGGCGGATTCGGTGCGCGGGGCGATGACGCGCCTCGCCCGCACCCGCTGGCTCGAGGCGCGTACCGTGGAGTCGCGGGAGTCGGCCTGGCGCGAGCACCGGGCCATCGTCGATGCGGTGGAGGCGCGCGACGCCGACCGCGCGGCGCGACTGGTCGCCGAGCACATCCGCGGCACCAACCAGCGGCTGCTCGCATCGCTCGGTGAGGGTGCGAGACATATTCGGGTTACCGGGCCCGAAATCAAGAGCTGGAGCGAACGGTAACCTTCCGTTTGCCTGCCGTTAACTCTGAGGCCAGAACTACGCCGGTGTGACTCTCTAGCCTTACCTGAACCCCAGATCAGGAAGGCGGGCACAGAATGAGCACCATTGCCGTCATCCCGGCTCGCGGCGGGTCGAAGGGCGTGCCCGGCAAGAATCTGAGGCCGGTCGGCGGAGTGCCGCTGGTGGCACGTGCGGTGCAGGCGGCCAGGGCGACTCCCCTCGTCGACGAGGTCTACGTCAGCACAGACGACGAGCGCATCGCGGCGGTCGCCCGCGACGCGGGTGCGAGGGTCATCGATCGCCCGGCAGAGCTTTCCGGCGACGAGGCCAGCTCCGAGGCAGCGCTTCTGCATGCGCTGGAACAGCTCGGCGAGTACCCGCAGGTGCTCGTCTTCATCCAGGCGACCTCTCCTTTCATCGACCTGCCCGCCCTCGACGCCGCGATCGAGCGCGTGCGCGACGGCGAGAACGACGTCGTCTTCTCCGCGGTCGAGACCTACGAATTCCTCTGGACGGCATCCGGCGAGGGTGTCAACCACGACCCTGCCACCCGTCCGCGACGCCAGGACCGCGATCCGCACTACCGCGAAACCGGCGCCTTCTACGTGATGGACGCCCTCGGCTTCATTCAGGCCCGTCACCGATTCTTCGGCCGCATCGGCGTCGCCGAGGTCGACCAGCGCTCCTCAATAGAGATCGACAACCTCACTGAACTCGAGCTCGCCAACACCATAGAAGAGAAATGGGAACACACATGGTATCCATCGGCCGCAACGAAATAGGCGAGGGAAAGCCGGTCTACGTGATCGGTGAGATCGGACTCAACCACAACGGCGACGTCGACCTCGCCATGCAGCTCATCGATGTCGCGGCGGACGCGGGCGCGCAGGCTGTGAAGTTCCAGAAGCGCACGCCGGAGATCTCCACTCCCGAGCACATGAAGAACACCCCGCGCGACACCCCGTGGGGCACCATGACCTACCTCGAGTACCGCTACCGCGTGGAGTTCGACCGCGAGCAGTACCGGGAGATCGGCGACTACGCCCACCTGCGCGGACTCGACTGGTTCGCATCCCCGTGGGATGAGCCGTCGGTCGACTTCCTCGAGGAGCTGGATGTCGTCGCACACAAGGTCGCGTCCGCATCGGTCACCGACCTCGGAATGCTGCGCGCACTCGCCGCGACAGGCAAGCCGATCATCCTGTCCACGGGTATGTCCACGCTCGAGCAGATCGACCGCGCCGTCGCCGTGTTCGACCCCGAGAACCTGATCATCCTGCACGCGACCTCCACATACCCGCTTCCGGCGGAGGAGGCAAACATCCGCATGATCCCCGCGCTCGCCGAGCGTTTCCCGGGCATTCCGATCGGCTACTCGGGTCACGAGCGCGGACTGCAGATCTCCATCGCCGCCGTCGCGCTTGGAGCGACCGTGGTCGAGCGTCACATCACGCTCGACCGCACCATGTGGGGCAGCGACCATGCCGCCTCCCTCGAGCCGCAGGGCTTCGAGCACCTGGTACGCGACATCCGTGTCGTGGGCGAGGCTCTCGGCGACGGCGTGAAGCGCGTGTACCCCGGAGAACTGGCGCCCCTGGCGAAGTTGCGCCGGGTCGATGCCTGAACAGGTTCGCGTACTCGCTATTGCCGATTCCGATTCCTATGTGAAGTGGGGCGCGGCGCTGCTGTCCAGGGCGCCCGCCGAGTGGGATCGCCGGCTGCTGGTGCTCGCCAGCCCCGTGCTGCCGAGCGCCGATCAGCTGTCAGCCGCCCTGGCGAGCGCGGGGCGGAGCATCGGCCGGCCGGCCGTCGTCGACCTGAACGCGCTCTTCGTTCGGGTGCAGAAGATGCAGCCGGATGTCGTGCTGCTGTCCCTGCGCGGCCCCCTCGTGAAGGTGGTGGTTCGCGCCATCCTCGGCGCGTGCGTGAAGCGTCCCGTGCTCGTCAGCGGACTCCCCGGCATCTCGGTGCCCGCCACAAAGATGGCGATCGCGCACCGTGCCCAGGCCGACCTGTTCGTGCTGCATTCGAAGCGCGAGGTGCGGGAGTTCCAGGCCCTCGCCGAGAAGATGGGCATCGAGCAGGTGTTCGGGCTCGCCCGGCTGCCCTTCCTGCCGTCGCCCGCCGACCGCGTGCGCCTCGACGAGGCCGGCGACATCGTCTTCGCGGCCCAGGCGAAGGTGCCCGTCGACAAGCAGGACCGCCTGGAGTTGCTGGGCTGGCTCGCGGAGGCCGCGCGGCGGCATCCCGACCGCCGGGTCGTCGTGAAGGTGCGTGCGACCCACGGTGAGCAGCAGACGCACGCGGAGACGCACGACTACGCGCAGCTCATGGGCGAACTGCAGCCGCCGGCACCGGCGAACCTCGTCGTCGAGGGAGGCGCGATGTCTGCCCACCTGGCCGGGGCATCCGGACTGGTGACGGTCTCATCGACGGCCGCGATCGAGGCGGTGGCGCTCGGGCGGCCGGTGCTCGCTCTCGAGGACTTCGGTGTGAGCCGCTCGCTCATCAACACGGTGTTCGAGGGCAGTGGGCTGCTGGGCCGATCGGCCGACCTGATCGCCGGGCGCTTCATGCAGCCCGAGCAGGAGTGGCTCGACGACAACTACTTCCACGAACCGAGCTCAGATGACTGGGTGCAGAAGGTGCGCGCCCTGCTGGAGATCCGCGACGCGGGGGATTTCGCGGTGAAGCCGCTGAAGCGCGGCAATGCTGGCGGCAAGCTGCGCCGCGCCTGGGACCGCAAGCGTGCCCTCGGCCGATTCGACCGCTCGTGGGCGGGCATGGGGGCACTGATGCTCGGGATGCCGTTCATGGTCACACTGAAGGGTTACCGAACGGCGCGGGGCCGGGTTCGCCGTCTGCTGCGGATGCGCGCTCTCAGCGAAGAGCACTGAAGGGGTGACGAAACCTAGCCGCCGCTGCGCTCACGCGGCGAGCAGCTGCGGTTCGCTGCGCTCCAGTCGCTCGCTCACCTCGTGCAGCACGCTCTCGAGGGGAACTTCCAGGGCGCGGCTGAGCGACTCCAGAATCTCGGATGACGCCTCCTTGCGCCCCCGCTCGATCTCACTGAGATAGGGGAGCGAGACGGCCGATCGCAGTGCCAGGTCGCGCAGGGTCTTGCCCTGCTCGAGACGCAGTCGTCTGAGGGTGGACCCGATCGCATCGCGCAGCAGCATGGCACAACGCTATTCGCCGGCCGGTCGTCGTGGGTGCCCCGCAACGGGCTGTCTGCTCAGGGCGTAATCCCGTGGCTGTGGAGAGACGTGGCTGTGGAGAGAGCAGGCGCGACCGCCGGCGGTTCGGCACACTGTGCGCATGTCGCGCGCCGTCAGCATCATCGCCGAGCGGGTGCGGGAGAGGGTGCGCCGCGACGGCGTTGACCTCGCCGCAGATCGTGACCTCGCCGACCGCTACGCGCGCGAGGAGGTGCGCCGCTACAGCGAGCGGGCGCTTGGCGGTTCGCTGCCGATGCTGGCCGACGAGAGTGCTACTGCGCGCGAGATCGTCGCGACGATCACCGGCTACGGAGCGTTGCAGCCCTACTTCGACGATGCCGAGGTCGAAGAGATCTGGATCAATGGTCCCGACGCCGTGTTCGTGGCCCGCGGCGGGGTAGCCGAGCGCACCGAGGTGCGGCTCGAAGACACTCAGGTGCGCGACCTGGTCGAGCGGATGCTGCAGGCATCCGGTCGCCGCGTCGACCTCAGCTCGCCTTTCGTCGATGCATCGCTGCCCGACGGGTCGCGGCTGCACGTCGTGATCCCGGATGTGACGCGTCGCCATTGGGCGGTCAACGTGCGCAAGTTCTCGCGGCAGGTGCGCGACCTGCGCAGCCTGGTCGCGAGCGGCTCGCTGACAGTGCAGGCCGCCGAGTTCCTGCGCATGTGCGTTCTGGCCGGCCAGAACATCCTCGTCTCCGGCGCGACCCAGAGCGGCAAGACCACGATGCTCGGCGCACTACTGGCGGCGGCCCGGCCGATCGAGCGAATCGTCACCGTGGAGGAGACCTTCGAGCTCGATCTGTCGGCGACCCCGGATGCTGTCGCGATGCAGTGCCGCCAGCCCAGTCTCGAAGGCACAGGCGAGATCGGTCTGAGGCGTCTCATCAAAGAGGCGCTGCGCATGCGACCAGACCGGCTGGTCGTCGGCGAAGTTCGCGAGGGTGAAGCACTCGATCTGCTGATCGCACTCAACAGTGGACTGCCTGGCATGTGCTCACTCCACGCCAACAGCGCCCGCGAGGCGCTCAGTAAGCTCTGCACGCTGCCGCTGCTGGCAGGCCGAAACATCGACGCGTCCTTCGTCGTGCCGACTGTCGCGAGCTCGATCGACCTGGTGGTGCACTGCGACCTGGCGCGGGACGGGAAGCGGCGGGTGACCGAGGTGCTGGCGCTGAGTGGACAGGTCACGTCCGGTGTCATCGAGGCGAGCGTCATCTTCGCGGCCGGCCCGCAGGGGCTTGCCGCAACGGGCGGCTTCCCGACCAAGACGGCGAAGTTCCGTGCGGCCGGGCTCGACCCGGTCGCGATCCTCGCCGCGGCGGCACGATGACGATCCTGCTCGGACTGGTACTGGGTGTGGGGATGCTGCTGGCCGCGTCGCCGTGGCTGTGGCCGAGGGGTTACGTGCCGGCGAGGCGGTTGCGCTCGCCGCTCGACCTGGTTCGCGAGCGACTCAACCAGGCCGGCGTGACATCCGTCAACCTGGGTTCCGTGCTGATCGGCTCCGCAGTTCTGGCTATCGCCGTCGCCGCGCTGTGTTTCGCACTCGTACCGGTGGTCGCGCTTGCCGCCGTCGCGTTCGTCGCGGGGCTCGGCCTTCCGGCGATCGTCATCGCCTGGCGTGCTCGCTCGCGCCGAAGGTCGACACGGGTGCTGTGGCCAGACGTTGTGGACCACCTCGTCTCCGCCGTCCGCTCGGGGCTGGCCCTGCCCGATGCGGTGGTCGCGCTCGCCGCGGTGGGTCCGCCCGGTGCGCGCGAAAGCTTCCGCGAGTTCGAGCGCGACTATCGCGCCACCGGCAGTTTCGGGCTGAGTCTGGACGCGCTGAAGCACCGACTCGCCGACCCGGTGGCCGACCGCATCCTGGAGACCCTGCGCATGTCGCGCGAGGTCGGCGGAACCGAGCTCACGACCGTGCTCCGAAACCTCTCGTCACACCTGCGTCAGGAAGCCGCGATCCGCCTGGAGGTTGAGGGGCGACAGTCATGGGTCGTGACCTCGGCGAGGCTGGGCGCCATCGCACCGTGGGTGATCCTGCTGCTCCTCGCCGGCCGCCCCGAAGCCGCGGCCGCCTACAGCACTCCGGCCGGTGCCGTTCTGATCGCCGCCGGTGCGGTCATCACCGTGGTCGCGTATCGGGTCATGCTGATGCTCGGGCGGCTGCCGGAAGATCGCCGATGGTTCCGCTGAACTCGTTCGAGGGCTGGGCCGTGCTGTGCGGTATCGGCCTCGGCGTCGGACTGTGGACGCTCGCCGGCCTGCTGCCCCGGTTGAGACGACCGAGGCTCGCGGATCGCGTTGCGCCATACGTCGATGACATCTCCGAGGGTGCGCGACGACGGTTGTCCCGACGCAGCACGGAACCGCTGCCGTTCCTCACCGTGCTGCTCCATCCCGTGGTGTCATGGGTCAGGTCTGTGCTGGATCGCGCGCTCGGCGGGTCTGCGACGATCGGGCTCCGGCTTCGTCAGGCGGGCGGTCACAGCGATGTTGAGCGCTTCAGAACCAGCCAGCTCGTCTGGGGTATCGCTGGCGCAGGCGTCGGTGCGATCGCCGCCGTGCTGGTTGCCGTGTCCGGGGGTCCGGCCGGTTCCGAGGCATTGCTAGTCGTGGTCGCTGCGGTCGCCGGTGTCGTGATTCGGGATGCGGTACTGCAGCACTCCGCGCGGCGGCGGTTGGCGCACATGGTCGACGAGTTGCCAACCGTGCTCGAGTTCCTCACCCTCAGTCTCTCGGCGGGGGAGGGCATCCTGGATGCGCTGCGGCGGGTATCGAGGGCAAGTCGGGGAGAACTCGCCCGGGAGTTCGCCGCCGTGGTCGCAGAAGTG
Organism: Actinomycetota bacterium; assembly: GCA_040390225.1. Taxonomy (GTDB): domain Bacteria; phylum Actinomycetota; class Actinomycetes; order Actinomycetales; family Microbacteriaceae; genus Lacisediminihabitans. Next base: position 35,092 of record JAZJYU010000153.1, read on the forward strand.
AATACTGGTCTACCGCTCTCCGACTGCCTCGCCCGGCTCTCGAGCGAACTGCGGCTCGCGCCGCTGACGCGGGTGATCGAGCAGATCGACGGGGCACTGGACCGCGGTACCCCGCTGGCCGAGGTGCTGCGAGCACAGGCGCAGGATGCTCGCGAGAATTCCAAGCGTGCGCTGCTGGAGATCGCGGGAAAGAAGGAGGTGGCGATGCTCGTGCCGCTCATCTTCCTCATCCTGCCGATGACGATCATCTTCGCCGTGTTTCCCGGCATCGCCGTACTGCGGCTCGGGTTGTGAGCGCTAGGCACAGGGCATATTCGCCTCGATGCTGTCGGCCGTGGGGACAATCCTGGCGCGCCGATTCGGTCGCTGCCACCTTGGTGCCCATGGTCAGATCGCTCATCCGCCGGATCGTCGAAAAGTTCAGAGACGATTCCGGCGACGTTCCGGGCTGGGTTCTCATCACACTGATGACTGCCGCATTGGTCGCCGCCATCTGGGCGCTCGCCAGTCCGGCGCTGACCAGCCTGTTCCAGAACGCCATCAGCCGGGTGTCGGGGTTCTGATCGTGCGATTTCGCGACGATCGTGGCTCCGCCCCTGTCGAGTTCGTGATGGTGGGCGCCCTGCTGAGTCTCCTCACGCTGTCAGTGCTGCAGCTCGGTCTCGCACTTCACGTGCGGAACACGGTAGTGGATGCCGCGTCCGAGGGCGCGCGCTTCGCGGCGCTCGCCGACAACGGCGTGCCCGACGGTGTGGCCCGCACCCGCGACCTCATCGCGACCGCGATCGGACCGCAGTTCGCACGGGAGGTCAGCGGCGCCACGTCCGGTCGGGTGGTCGTCATCCGGGTGCGTGCTCCGCTCCCGCTGATCGGGCTGGTGGGACTGGCTGAGGGGCTGGAGGTGGAGGGGCATGCGCCGGTTGAGACGCTCGACCGCTGACGACACTGGTTCGGCATCCCTCGAGTTCGTGACGGCGGGTGTGCTGATGCTCGTGCCGCTGGTCTACCTGGTGTTCACGCTCTCGGTCATCCAGTCCGGGGCGTTCGCGGTCGAGGGCGCTGCACGGGCCGGCGCGCGAGTGTTCGTGCAGGCCGCGACCCAGCACGACGGGGTCGAGGGTGCAACCGATGCCGTCGACTTCGCGCTCGACGACTACGGGTTCGCTGCCGGCGCGGCATCCATCTCGATCACCTGCCTTCCGGACCCGGCGAACTGTCTCACGCGCCACGGCCGGGTGATGGTCACGGTCAGGTCGACCGTGCCCCTTCCGCTGGTGCCGCCATTTCCCGGCCTGAAGGTGCCCGCAGGAATACCCATGGTCGCGGCGTCGACCGAAGAGGTCTCGCGCTTTGCGGAGACGCGGTGAGGCGGCTGTTGCGCGATGAAACCGGCTCGACAATCCCGCTGATCGTCGGCTTCGCGGCGCTCGCTCTCGCCCTCATCTTCACCGTGGTCGCGGCGAGTTCGCTGTATCTGGAACGCAAGCGACTGTTCGACCTGGCGGATGGAGCCGCTCTGAGCGGGGCCGAGGCATTCGACATCGACGATGTCGTGACGACCCCATCGGGCCCGCGCCCGGTGCTTCGCTCCTCCGAGGTGGCGGATGCTGTGCGCGCCTACCTGGCGAACGCCCCGACGGGCGACCTGGCGTACCTGCAGGTCATCGACGCGGACACCGCAGACGGCAAGAGCGCGACGGTGACGCTGTCGGCCCGCTGGCGGCCACCGGTGTTCACGATGCTCGGGCAGGACGGGTTTCCGGTGCGGGTCACCGTGATCGCGCGATCGGTGTTCGGCTAGACACCGGTCGCCAAAGCTGAGTAACATTCATTCATGTTCAAGACCGACGCATCGAAGACGAAGACCGGCAACTGGCTGCTGCAGGGAACGTGCTCCCAGGGGCACACGGTGTTCAAAGACCAGATGCACCCGAAGGGCCCATACAAGTGCCCGTACTGCGGGAACGACGTTCCCTAGTCCTTCGGCACGAGGAGCACCGCGACGCCGAGCCCCATCATCATGCCGCCGCCGGCGGCACTCATGCGGCTGATGCGCTTCGGCGACTTTGCGAACCAGTCGCGGGCGGTGCCGGCGACGAGCGCCCAAACCGAGTCGCAGAGCAGCGCCATGGCGACGAAGATCGCGCCGAGGATGCCGAGCTGCAGCGGGATCTGCCCGCGCGAGTATGTGACGAACTGCGGAAGCACCGCGATCATGAACACGATCGTCTTCGGGTTGGAGACGCCGACCAGGAAACCCTCGCCGAGCAGTCGCAGCCTCGAGCGCTGCGCGACCGGGTTCGTCACCGCGGCGGCAGCATCCCTGCGATGCCTGATCGTCTGAACGCCGAGAAAGACCAGGTAGAGCGCCCCCGCGATCTTGATCGCGGTGAATACCACCAGCGACTGCTGGATGAGCACACCCACCCCGAGAGCCACCAGCGTCGCGTTCAGCAGGGCTCCGCTGGCGTTGCCCACCACGCTCAGCAGGCCGCCGATGCGCCCGAGCGCGAGCGAGCGGCCGATCACGAACAGCACGGTCGGGCCGGGGATCACCATGAGGCCGAGCACGGCGAGGGTGAACGCGAGCAGGGTGGGGGCGGGGATCATCCTGCGAATGTAACGTAAACCCATGCAGCCGTGGGCCGAGGTCGAATGGGATCTGATCGTGGTGGGCGCAGGACCCGCGGGCTCGTCCGCCGCACGTGTCGCCGCCGAGCATGGGGCGTCGGTGCTGCTGCTCGACCGGGCAACCTTCCCGCGCTACAAGACCTGCGGCGGCGGACTGATCGGCATCTCGATCGACAACGTCCCGGCATCCGTACTGGCCACCGTCGAACAACGGATCACCCGCGTACGCTTCACGCTTCGCGGCCGCGCCGCGAGCACCCATCGCAGTCGCAGGCCGTTTCTATCGCTCGTGCAGCGCGACCGCTTCGACCAGGCCCTGGTCGACACGGCCGTCGCGGCAGGGGTCACCTTCCGCGACGGTGTGAGCGTCAAAGGGATCGCGGATGACGCGGCCGGAGTGACCGTGACGACCAGTGAGGGCGAGTTCACCGCTCGAACCGTCATCGGGGCGGACGGCGCCGGCGGACGCATCGGCCGCCACGTGGGCGTCACCCCGGGTGGCGTCGACCTGGCGCTCGAGCACGACATCCTGCGACCGGTGTCGGGCGACTGGAGCGACCGGGTGTTTCTCGACTGGGGGCCGGAGCCCGGAACCTATGCGTGGATGTTCCCGAAGGAGAAGGCTCTGACGGTCGGGGTCATCCAGCGACGCGGTGAGCCCGATCAGACCCGGGCGTACCTCGACGCATACACGAAAGGCCTGCACCTCGACGGAGCCGAGATCACCCGGTCCTCCGGCCATCTCGCGCAGTGGCGCACCGCCGGGTCGCCGCTCAGGAAGGGCAATGTGATCGTGGCAGGAGACGCCGCCGCGCTGCTCGACCCGTTCACGCGTGAGGGGATCTCGTTCGCGCTCCGGTCCGGCGGCTGGGCTGGAGAGGCCGCGGCATCCGCCAAGACGGACGGTGCGGCCCTCGACGGGTATGTGCAGCGTGTCGAGCGCGAGCTGGCGCCCGACATCGCCGCGGGTGAGAAGCTCCTGCGCCTGTTCGAGCGACGGCCGGGACTCGTGCACGCCGGACTCGCCTTCTCGATCGTCGGCGCGCGCATCTTCGAGCGGGTCTGCCGCGGCGAGCTCACCCTGAGCCAGCTGTTCCGCTGGCCGGGTGCGAGGGTGCTGCGCTACCTTCTGCGCACCCCGACCGAGTAGCGGGGAACATACCGCAGCAGGATGACCGCGCCGACGATGCCGACCACCCCGAGAAATCCGCTCGCGAATGCGATCGAGAACAGCCCGGTGAGCGCGCTCAGCGCCAGGGGCGCCCCCGCACCACCCAGGTCGCCGGTGAACCGCCAGGCGCCCAGGAACGGCGCCGGATTCCGCGGCTCGGCCAGGTCGGCACCGAGTGTCATGAGAATCCCGCTCCCTACCCCGTTCGCCACGGACATGAAGAAAGCAGCACCGATGAACCAGAATGCCGCAGCGGGAACGTCGTGGGTGAATGCGAGAGCGATGAAGCCGGCACTCAGCCCGAGCATCGCGGGCAGGGCACTCCAGAGCCGGCCGTAGCGATCCATGATCTGACCGCTGGTGTAGAACAGCGCGAAGTCGATCGCGCCGGCGATGCCGATGATGAGGGCGGTCTCCGCCTCCGGCACGTGGATGCTGACCGCCCAGAGCGGCAAGATCACCTGCCTCGACGATCGCATCGCCCCGATGAGCGCTGCCCCGGTGCCAAGGCGGATCAGCACGTCGCGGCGGTTCCAGATGACGCGCCACAGTCCGATCGGGCTCGGCTCCTCG
>JAZJYU010000153.1:39476-40043 GCA_040390225.1 Actinomycetota bacterium
GGTGATAGGGCTATTCGTTTGGCCGCGATGATGTCGGACGGGTCCCTCAGCACGAAGAGCACCACCGCCGCGCCGATGCAGCCGACGATATGCACCAGAAAGACGATCTGCACGCTGCCGGTCAGGTGGATGATGAGCGCGCTGATCAGCGGACCGACGAAGTACCCGAGACGGAAGGTGCCGCCGAGCGTCGACAGCGCCCGCGCGCGAAAATGCAGTGGCACGAACGTCGCCATGAAGGCCTGCCGGCCGAGCGCGAAGACCGCGGTGGACAGTCCGATCGCGAAGATGCCGACACCGAGCACCAGCGGGTTCGGCGCGAACAGGGCCGCCAGCAGCCCGACGACCGACACCAGGGCGGCCAGGATCATGGCGTTGCGTTCGCCGAGTTTGGCCACGGTCCAGCCGCTCGGGATGTCGCCGAAGACCTGGCCGACGAGCAGCATCGCCGCGATCAGGCCGGCGATCGCGAGCGGTGCGCCGAGGTTGTGTGCGACGACCGGGATGATCGGAATGATCGCGCCCTCACCGATCCGCACACGCGGCTTCACCCAACTGTTGCCGCCG
>JAZJYU010000153.1:40053-41114 GCA_040390225.1 Actinomycetota bacterium
AATCGAACGGAAGCGGAAGTCCGTGGTCGCGTCGCTCATCTCTTTCGAGCGTAGACCAGATTGCTTAGCAACGCTAAACGAGGGGGCCGACGGTAGGCTGGTCCGCGATATGGACGAGCTCGACTTCTCTGAACAGATCGGCGCGCTGCGGGCCACCTTCGCGGACATCCGCTCCGTCATCGGCGTCGAACGCCTGGAGGCCGAGATCGCCGACCTCAGCTCGCAGGCCGGGGTCCCCGACCTCTGGGACGATACCGACAAGGCCCAGAAGGTCACCAGCGCCCTCAGCCATCGGCAGGCCGAACTCGCGAAGGTGAACAGCATCCAGGGCCGGCTCGACGACCTCGAGATCATGGTCGAACTCGCCAACGAGGAAGCGGATGCGGCAGCGGCGGCCGAGGCGCGCACGGAACTGGAGAGCATCCAGAAGGTGCTCGGCGAGCTCGAGGTGCAGACCCTGCTCAACGGGGAGTGGGACGCGCACCCGGCCGTGATCACTATTCGTGCGGGAGCCGGGGGAGTGGATGCCGCCGACTTCGCGGAGATGCTGCAGCGCATGTATCTGCGCTGGGCCGAGCAGCACGACTACCCGGTCACCGTCATGGACACGAGCTACGCCGAAGAGGCCGGCATCAAGTCGACAACCTTCGAGGTGAACGCGCCATACGCCTTCGGCACTCTGAGCGTCGAGGCGGGCACTCATCGTCTGGTTCGGATGAGTCCGTTCAACTCCGCAGGTAAGCGTCAGACCAGCTTCGCGGCGGTCGAGGTGATCCCGTTGATCGAGGAGGCGGGTGCGATCGAGGTGCCGGAGAGTGATATCCGCGTCGACGTCTTCCGCTCGAGCGGCCCGGGCGGCCAGTCGGTCAACACCACGGACTCGGCGGTTCGCCTCACCCACCTTCCGACCGGCCTCGTCGTCTCTATGCAGAACGAGAAGAGTCAGATCCAGAACCGTGCGGCCGCGATGCGGGTGTTGCAGAGCCGATTGCTGGTCATGCAGCGTGAGCAGGAGGCGGCGGCGAAGAAGGAGCTCGCCGGCGTGATCACCGCGAGCTGGG
>JAZJYU010000153.1:41124-43054 GCA_040390225.1 Actinomycetota bacterium
ACCTCGACGGCCTGCGCGGCGACGTACAAGCCAGCTGGGGCGACCAGATGCGCAGCTATGTGCTCGCGCCCTACCAGATGGTGAAAGACCTGCGCACCGAATACGAGGTGAACAATCCGTCCGCCGTGTTCGACGGCGACCTCGACGGATTCATCAACGCCGGCATCAAGTGGCGCAAGCGCGACAAGGATTAATAGTTCCTGAGAGTAACGTTTAGCGGCCTGTCGCACCGGCGCTGATGCCTGCGAAAACTTAGAGTCATCACGATGATTCGGTTCGATCAAGTGACCAAGCTCTACAGGGGCAACGCGCGTCCGGCGCTCAATTCCGTGACACTGGAGATACTCCGGGGAGAGTTCGTCTTCCTCGTCGGCGCGTCGGGAAGCGGCAAGTCCAGCTTTCTTCGTCTCGTGCTCAAGGAGGAGGTGCCGAGCAAGGGCCAGATCCATGTGCTCGGCCAGAACCTCGGCCAGCTCAGCAGCCGCAAGGTGCCGTACTTCCGGCGCAACCTCGGCGTGGTGTTCCAGGACTTCCGCCTGCTGCCGCAGAAGAACGTGTTCGACAACGTCGCGTTCAGCCTGCAGGTGATCGGCAAGTCAAAGGGCTTCATCCAGGAGGCCGTGCCCGACGTGCTCAAGATGGTCGGACTCGCAGGCAAGACGAATCGGCTGCCGCACGAGCTCTCCGGTGGCGAACAGCAGCGTGTCGCGATCGCGCGCGCCATCGTCAACAAACCCGCCATCCTGCTCGCAGACGAACCCACGGGCAACCTCGACCCCGCCACCAGCGCCGGCATCATGGCGCTGCTCGAGCGCATCAGCCAGAGCGGCACGACGGTGCTCATGGCCACCCACGACGCCGGCATCGTCGATCAGATGCAGCGACGCGTTATCGAACTCGTCGGCGGCCAGGTGGTGCGGGACGAACGCCAGGGCGGATACCAGACCCAGGCGGTTCCCGTGCAGTCGTTCGGAGCGGCACCGTGAGATTCGGACTGATCATGTCTGAGGTCGGCAACGGCCTGCGGCGCAATTTCTCGATGGTCGTCTCGGTCGTGCTCGTGACCTTCATCTCGCTCACCTTCGTCGGTGCTGCCATCCTGCTGCAGTTCCAGATCGGCCAGATGAAGGGCTACTGGTACGACAAAGCGCAGGTCGCTGTGTACATGTGCACCAGCCTCTCCACCGATGGCCAGTGCAACCTGGTCGAGGCGACCGCCGACCAGAAGGCCGCGGTGAAGGCCCAGCTCGAGTCGCCGGCACTGGCGCCGCTGGTCAAGAGCGTCTCATTCCAGTCTCACGCGCAGGTCTACAAGCAGTACAAGCAGCAGTTCGGCGACACCACCGGGTCTGACTTCGTCACCCCGTCGTTCCTTCCGGAAACCTTCTGGGTCAACCTGAAAGACCCGTCCCAGGCGGATGCCGTGGTCGAGTCGATCAGCAGTCTCGCCGGAGTGGAGCAGGTCAAGGACCAGCGCGCGTACCTCGACCCGATCTTCACGGCGCTCAACGCCGCCAGTTTCACCGCGATCGGCATCGCGGCACTGATGCTCGTCGCGGCCGTGCTGCTCATCGCCACCACGATCCGGCTGTCCGCGTTCTCGAGGCGGCGGGAGCTTGGGATCATGCGGCTGGTGGGCGCGTCCAACCGCTTCATCCAGACGCCGTTCGTGCTCGAAGGGGTGATCTCTGCCCTCGTCGGTTCCGTCTTGGCGAGCGGTGTCATCGTGCTGCTGGTGAAGTTCTTCGTGCAGGGCTACCTCGGCGCCCAGGCGCAGGACACCCCGTTCATCGGCATCGGTGACGCCCTGATCGTGGTTCCGATCCTGCTGGTCGTCGGCGCTCTGCTTGCGGCGGCATCCGCCAGCGTCGCGATCTCGCGTTACCTCAAGGTCTGACCCCGCGCGAACTGTAAGAATTGGCGGTCCATG
>JAZJYU010000153.1:43064-43683 GCA_040390225.1 Actinomycetota bacterium
CCATGCTTCGCATGGACCGCCAATTCTTACAGTTCGTGAGCTGGGATAGACTGGGCGGCTGCGCGGACGAGCCGCGCATCCAACCAGGAGTGAACCGTGCCCAGGGAACGTGGCCAGAAAGTCGTCGCCACCAATCGCAAAGCCCGTCACGACTACACGATCGAAGACACCTACGAGGCAGGACTTGTTCTCACGGGCACCGAGGTGAAGTCGCTGCGGGCCGGTCGTGCGTCCCTGGTCGACGGCTACGCGTTCGTCGAGTTCGGCGAGGCCTGGCTGGATGCCGTGCACATCCCGGAATACAACCAGGGCACGTGGAACAACCATCCGCCGCGCCGCAAGCGCAAGCTGCTGCTGCACAAGGCGCAGATCCTCAAGATCCACAACAAGACGAAAGAGGGCGGCTACACGATCGTGCCGCTCTCCATCTACTTCAGCGACGGTCGTGCGAAGGTCGAGATCGCTGTGGCGAAGGGCAAGCGCGAGTACGACAAGCGGCAGGCCCTGCGCGAGCGTCAGGACAACCGCGAGGCCCAGCGCGCGATGGGCACGCAGCGCAACCTCGGCGACTGACCGCCGCTCGCTCTTCCCCCCTCCGACGTTGTCGACTTTCGTCGAC
>JAZJYU010000153.1:43693-45325 GCA_040390225.1 Actinomycetota bacterium
GTGGACGATCCTTGCCATGTCCGCAGCCGGCTCGAGCCGCACCGTCGCGCGCTCCGGGGGATAGAACGATGAGAATCGACCCTGCACAGTGATGATGGTGTCGGTCACGCTGTCTCCCCAGTGATCGTCGAAACCTGATCGTCGAAACCTCGTCGTCGTCGTCGAAGCCGTCCCCGTATCCTGCCATGCGGCGCGCGGTGGCGAAAGCCACGCATCCGACGTATGCTAGAGGGCTGCCGAGAGGCAGGATGGCTCGCGTGCGGGCCGTGACAATTCAACAGCGCGCGATAGCTGCTCACTCTTCCTCGAACGGGAAGGTGCACCTGGGGATGATCGGTTTCGACATTGCCTGCGTGAGTGTGAGAAGCGGGTCGAGGATGCAGGGTTATCTCGTTAACGACCTCTGCAAAAAATAAGTGCGAAATCTAACAGCACTGTTTCTGCCAAGGCAGACTTCGCCCTCGCGGCGTAAGTTCTTCCAAAGCAACTTATAGAAACCGTCAGTCCGGCGATGCTCTCTAGCCGGTTCCTGGCGTAATCCAGAGAGATTGCTTCGATGTTGCGCCTGTAGGGCACCGAGGGACTAAAACTTAGGCTGGACTCGTCGGTTTAGCTGTTCGTGGCAAATTCCGGAGCCGAGTAGAACGCCTTCACGAACTACGCCCGTAGAAGGCATATGACCACAGCAGTGGACGGGGGTTCAATTCCCCCCATCTCCACCGTCGGTCGCTACCGCGCGTTGCTTGAGTCAGCGGATTCGTCGCCCGTCGGGGCGGACGAGTCTGTGAACTCTTCGCCCGTTGCGGCGAGCTAGCGAGCGAAGACTCTGAACGTCAGCAGTTTGTACACCGGGGTGAGCAGCGCGAGGAACGGTATGAGCAGCCGCAGCGTGTAGACGAGCACCGTCGCGTGCGCGAAGCCGAAGAGCCCGAAGAACACGATTCCGATGATGCCGAGAATCGCCGCCGCGAGCAGCTGCTTCATCGAGAGCAGGAACGGAGCGGCGAGGCCGATGGACGCGAACACGATGCCGATGTCGGCCATGAAGCCGCGGCCTTCTGGCGTCGGCAGCAGGTGTGTGCACGACCAGAGTGCGATGGCGATGCCCCAGAACAGCAGGAAGACAAGGGCGGCGAGAGGCTTCGGAATCGAACGCATACGCCGATCTTATCGCGACAAGACTACGACTTCGGGTACGCGGAACCCTTGCCCTTGAGCGTGCCCGTGACCGGCCCATGCGGGTCGTAGACGACGCACAGCACCTGCCGGTCGCCCTGCTTCCAGCCGGCGGCCGAGGGGAAGTAGTAGGTGTAGTCGAGCCGCGTCGTCTTGAGGGTCGCGCCGGTGAATTTCTCGTACGGAGCGTTGCACTTGGCGTCTGCGGACTTCTCGACCGCGTCGCTGCCGGGGAAGGCGGAGTTCGTGCCCGTGAGCAGCACGCCTGCGATCACCTCGCTGTGGTGCGACACGCTGCACTTCACGATCGGGACCCGCGTGACGGTGCCCGTACCGTCGGCCGAGGCACCATCGTTGAGGCAGTCGCCCACCTTCATGGCGAACACGTTGGACGAGGTGGCGGATGCCGTGGGCGCGGAGCTGGAGGTGACGGGCGCCGCCGTGCACCCTGCCAGC
>JAZJYU010000153.1:45335-46235 GCA_040390225.1 Actinomycetota bacterium
CCAGGAGCGCGGCGCCGAGCGCGGACTTCACCACCATTCGCTCACCCTAGCGCGGCGCGAGGCGTGCGAGCACGGCATCGTGGAGGTGTCCGTTAGTGGCGAGTGCCGAGCCGTGCCATGGCCCGTCCTCCCCGTCGACCGATGTGAACCGGCCACCCGCCTCCTGCACGATCGGCGCGAGTGCGGCCATGTCATAGACCTGCAGGTCGAATTCGCCCGACGCGTCGAGCTGTCCTTCCGCCACCATCATGTACGGCCACATGTCTCCGTAGTCGCGCGTGCGCCAGACGGCGTGCGCGAGATCCACGACGTGGGCGAGCCTGCCGGCGTCGTCCCACCGGGCGAGCCCGCTCAGGCTGATCGAGGCATCCGCCAGCTCCCTCACCCCGGAGACGTGGATGCGCCGCTCGACCCGTGTCGCCCCGCTCGCCTCCTCGATGAACGCACCCATTCCCCGGGCCGCCCACCAGCGCTTTCCGAGTGCCGGCGCACTCACGACGCCGAGCACGGGTACGCCGTCGATCGCCAGGGCGATCAGTGTGGCCCAGATCGGCACGCCGCGCACATAGTTCTTCGTGCCGTCGATCGGATCGAGGATCCACTGCCGGTGGGTGTCGCCCTCCGTTCCGAATTCCTCGCCGAGAATGCCGTCGCCGGGGCGCGAGTCCTGGATCGCGGCGCGGAGGGCGGTCTCGACTGCCCGGTCGGCATCCGATACCGGGGTCATGTCGGGCTTGGTCGTCACGACGAGATCGCTGGCGCGGAAGCGGTCCATCGAGATCTCGTCGGCCATGTCGGCCAGGGATCGGGCGAGCGCGAGGTCTGAGGGAAGGGTCATCATGCGTCTTTCGAGGAGAGTGAGGCGAGCATCCGTTGGAATGAGTCGAGTCGTTGCCTGCC
>JAZJYU010000153.1:46245-50742 GCA_040390225.1 Actinomycetota bacterium
CTCCCAGCTCGCCCTCATCGTTGATGCGCTCATTGAGGGCGCAGTCGGGGGCATCGGGCAGGTGGGTGCAGCCGCGGGGGCAGTCCTCGGCGATGGCGGCCAGGTCGCCGAAGGCTTTCAGGATGTTGTCGGGGTTCACATGACCGAGGCCGAACGAGCGAACGCCAGGGGTGTCGATGATCCAGCCGTCGATCCCCACGCGGTAGGAGATGGTGGATGAGGAGGTGTGACGTCCGCGCCCGGTCACGGTGTTGACGCGTCCGATCGCCCGGTTCGCATCCGGCACCAGTTCATTGACCAGGGTCGACTTGCCGACGCCCGAGTGCCCCACGGCCACGGTCGAGTGGCCCGAGAGCAGTGCAGTGATCTCTGCTGTCGGGGTGGCGCCGAACCCGCTGGTCACGACCCGGATGTCAAGCCCGGCGAAGTTCGACAAGAACTCCTCCGGGTCGGCCAGGTCGGTCTTCGTGATGCACAGGATCGGCGCGATGCCCGCGTCGAACGCGGCCACCAGGTAGCGGTCGACGAGTCTCGGCCTGGGCTCCGGATTGGCGGCGGCGACGACGATCAGCATCTGGTCGGCATTCGCGACGATGACGCGCTCGACCTCGTCGCTGTCATCGGCACTCCGCCGGAGCACGGTGGTGCGCGGCTGGATGCGCACGATGCGGGAGAGGCTGCCGTCGTCGCCGGTGGTGTCGCCGACCAGGTCGACGCGGTCGCCGGTGACGATCGCCTGCTTGCGGAGTTCGCTCGCGCGCGACGCGAGACCCTCATGCTCCTCCGGCGTACCCTCGCCGACCAGCACGGTGTAACGACCGCGGTCGACGGTGAGCACGCGGCCCGTTACGGCGTCCTCGTGATCCGGGCGGGTCTTCGTGCGCGCCCGATTGCCCTTCGGGTTCGGGCGGCTGCGCACCTCGTAGTCCGCGTACTGGTCCTCGCTCTCGTCATCCGGCTCGAGCCAGCTCATTCAGAAGACCTGCACCGGCTCAGTCGGCTGCGCCGCGCCGAGCATCGCCTTCCACAGCGCCGGGAACTGGGGGAGCGTCTTCGCGGTCGTCGCGATGTCGTCTACGGAGATGCCGGGCACACCCAGCCCGATGATGGCTCCCGCTGTCGCCATGCGGTGGTCCGCGTAGCTGCGCCACAGCCCGCCGTGCAAGGCTGCGGGCCGGATGACGAGGCCATCGTCCGTCTCCGTCACGTCACCACCCAGGCCGTCGATCTCTGCGGCGAGGGCCGCGATGCGGTCCGTCTCGTGCCCACGCAGGTGCCCGATGCCGGTGAGCACGGTTTCGCTGTCGGCCAGCGCGGCGAGGGCGGCGATGGTGGGAGTGAGCTCGCTCGCGTTGTCGAGGGTGATCCCGTGGATGACGCCGGTCCCTGTCACGGTGAGGGTGTCATCCGTCCGCTCCACCGTCGCGCCCATCGAGGCCAGGATTTCGGCAAGCTCGTCGCCGACCTGCGTGGTCTGGCGTGGCCATCCGGTGATCGTCACCGAGCCGCCGGCGACCAGTGCGGCCGCGAGGAATGGCCCGGCATTGGAGAGATCGGGTTCGATGGCGATCTCGATGCCCGCGATCGCGGAGTGCGGCACGATCCAGACGCCCGGCGCCGGGTTGTCGACGCGCACTCCCCGTCGGGCAAGCGTTGCGATCGTCATGTCGATGTGGGCGAGACTCGGCACCGCGCTGCCCGTGTTCCGAAGCTCGAGGCCGTCGTCGAAGCGAGCGCCCGCCAGCAGCAGGCCCGAGACGAACTGGCTCGACGCCGAGGCGTCGATCTCGATCGGGCCGCCGGCGACGCGCCCCGTTCCGTACAGGCTGAACGGCAGCCGGCCGCGTCCGTCGTCGTTCACGTCGACACCAAGAGCGCGAAGCGAATCGATGGTGGTGCGCATCGGTCTGGATCGCGCCGCCTCGTCACCGTCGAACGCGACCGGACCGAGTGCGAGCGCGGCGATCGGCGGCAGGAAGCGCATCACCGTGCCGGCGAGACCGCAGTCGATCGAGGTGCCGCCGAGCAGTTCACCCGGTGTAACGAGCAGGTCGGCACCGAAGGGCCCGGGGTCCGGCAGCTCCACGATCGACGTGCCGAGCGAGCGCAGCGCCTGGATCATGAGCGCGGTGTCGCGCGAATGCAGGGGCGCGCGGAGCGTCGACGGCGAGTCGGCAAGCGCGGCGAGCGCCAGTTCGCGGTTGGTCAGCGACTTCGAACCCGGCACACTGAGGCTCGCCGAGAGCGGACCGGTCGCCACCGGAGCGGCCCACGGTCCTGGCTCATCGTCGATCAGCTCGGTGGCGTCATCCCCGAACGGGTTGAATTCCGGGCCGGAATACTTGAATACCTGCATCGGTTACTAAGGGTATCGGCACTTCACGCACCACTAAGGAAAAGTCAGTGACCCTTCTGATCGAACGTCCGCCCGCGGCTGCCCAGCCGCTCTTCGGGCGACGCCAAGTAGGATTGGCGCCGATGACGATTTCGATGGATGACGCAGCTCCTGAGCAGAACGAGGCCACGCCGGCGGTCGACGTGCGCTCCCTCTTCGAGGAGCAGGCGATCCCCTTCATGGATCAGCTCTACGCTGCGGGCCTGCGCATGACGCGCAACCCGGCCGATGCCTCCGATCTGGTGCAGGAGACATTCGCCAAGGCATTCGCGGCCTTCGGCCAGTTTCAGCAGGGCACCAACCTGAAGGCCTGGCTGTATCGCATCCTCACCAACACGTTCATCAACAACTATCGCAAGAAGCAGCGCGACCCGTACCAGGGCACCATCGACGATCTCGAGGACTGGCAGCTCGGTGGCGCGGAGTCGGTGACTCAGGGGCGCTCGACGCGATCTGCGGAGGCCGAGGCGATCGACCATCTGCCCGACAGCGCGGTGAAAGACGCCCTGCAGTCGATTCCCGAGGACTTCCGCATGGCGGTCTACTTCGCCGACGTCGAGGGCTTCTCCTACCAGGAGATCGCTGACATCATGAAAACACCCGTTGGGACCGTCATGAGCCGCCTGCATCGTGGCAGGCGGATGCTGCGGGACCTGCTGGCCGACTACGCCGCCGACCGCGGCATCGCCGTGCCCGTGACCACCGGGGGCACTGCGCATTCAAGGAGGACTGCGAAATGACCGACTGCGGCTGCGACAAGGCGAAAGCCGAGCTGGAGGAGTACCTCCACCGCGAGCTGAGCGCTGACGATTTCACCGACATTTCGGACCACCTGGCCACCTGTGCCGACTGCTCCGATGAGCACCTCATCGGCCTCACGCTCACCGCGAAAGTGCAGAAGGCCTGCCAGGAGAAGGCGCCGGAAGCGCTCCGCGCCGCCGTGCTCTCCCAGCTGCGCTAATAGCGGGTCGAGCTTGTCGAGACCTCGACAAGCTCGAACCGCTTATGCGTCAGCGGATCGTCAGGGCGTGGTCGATGAGTTCGACGAGCTCCTGGGCGCTGCGTTTGCTCGATCCGGTCGCCGGTGACGCGGATGCCGGCCGCGACGCGACAGATACCGTGCGGCCCGGCGTGAGGTGCTTCGTCGCCTCGAGGCAGATGTACGGCCAGGCGCCCTGGTTCTCCGGCTCCTCCTGAGCCCATACGAGCTCGGCCGTCGGATATTGATCGAGCACGGAACGCAGCTGTTGCTTGGGCAGCGGGTAGTACTGCTCGAGCCGCACCAGCGCGACGTCTTTCAGCTCGCGCTTCTCCACCTCGGCCAGCAGATCGTAGTAGAGCTTGCCGGCGACCATCACCACGCGCTTGATGCTTGCTTTGTCGATCGCACGGGTGTCGTCGATCACCGGCTCGAAGCGGCCGCTGGTGAACTCCGAAACCTCGCTCGTCGCGCCCTTGAGGCGCAGCATCGCCTTCGGGGTGAAGACGATGAGCGGCCGACGGGGCCGGGCGTACGCCTGGCGGCGAAGCAGGTGGAAGTACGATGCCGGAGTCGACGGCCGGGCGACGGTCATGTTGTTCTCCGCGCACAACTGCAGGTAGCGCTCGATACGGGCCGACGAGTGGTCCGGGCCCTGCCCCTCGTAGCCGTGCGGAAGCAGCAGCACCACACTGGAGCGCTGACCCCACTTCTGCTCGGCGGAGGAGACGAACTCGTCGATGACGCTCTGCGCGCCGTCTGCGAAGTCGCCGAACTGCGCCTCCCACAGCACCAGGGCATCCGCGCGCTCCACCGAGTAGCCGTATTCGAAGCCCATCGCCGCGTACTCGCTGAGCAGGGAATCGTAGATCCAGAACCGGGCCTGGTTCTCTGCGAGGTTCGCGAGCGGCAGCCATTCCTGGCCGTTGACCCGGTCGTGCAGCACGGCGTGGCGCTGCACGAAGGTTCCGCGGCGGGTGTCCTGCCCGACCATGCGGATCGACTGCATCATCGTCGCGGCTTCGCCGAAGTTGGAACGACAGTCGCAGGGCGAAACGATTTCCTCGCCGCTGTCGAGCGCGCAGCTGTTAGCCTCGCCGCATTCCTTGTAGGTGTAGTCCCA
>JAZJYU010000153.1:50752-52977 GCA_040390225.1 Actinomycetota bacterium
TGCGCACCGGGGTACCCTCGACGAGCAGCGATCCGAGCGCGAGCAGTTCGCCGAATGCCCAGTCGATGGAGCCGTTGCGGCTCATGTCGAGGCGCTTCTTCAGCAACTGCTGAAGCTTGGGGTGCACGGTGAAACCGGCCGGCGGGTTGTCGTGGGCGTCACCGATGAGCTGGATGAGGCTGTCGCTGGCCGCGGTCGAGCTCGGCTCGCCGGAGCCGTCGTCCTGCTGCGACTCAGGGCGCTCCAGGTCGGCGACGGCGTTGCCGTCCTGCACGATGATCGGCATCGAGCCGGTCTGAGCCGCATGGGTCTCGGCGAATGCGCGCTCCAGGCGGTCCTGGAAGTCGGCGTGTGCGGCCTCGTACTCCTCCTGGGTGATGTCGCCGCGACCGACGAGGGCCTCGACATAGAGCGTGCGCACGGAACGCTTCGCCTCGATGAGGTTGTACATCAGCGGCTGGGTCATCGACGGGTCGTCGCCCTCGTTGTGCCCCCGGCGGCGGTAGCAGATGAGGTCGATGACGACGTCGCGGTGGAACTCCTGGCGGTACGCGAAGGCCAGTTCCGCCACTCTCACGACGGCTTCGGGATCGTCGCCGTTCACGTGGAAGATCGGTGCCTGGATGGTTTTCGACACATCCGTCGAGTAGGTCGACGTTCGGCCCTCGCCGGGCGGGGTGGTGAAACCGACCTGGTTGTTGATGTTCACGTGAATGGTGCCACCGGTGCGGTACGCGCGCAGCTGCGACATCTGCAGAACCTCGTACACGATGCCCTGGCCGGCCATGGCAGCGTCGCCGTGCACCATGATCGGCAGAGTGCCGAATGCACCGATCGGGCCTCTGTCTTGCTTGGCCCGTACGATGCCCTCCATGACGCCGTTGACGGCCTCGAGGTGCGACGGGTTCGCGGCGATGTACACCGGGATCTCGCTGCCGTCGAGCGCGGTGAAGGTGCCCTCGGTGCCGAGGTGGTACTTCACGTCTCCTGAGCCCTGAACGGTGCGAGGATCTTGAGTGCCCTCGAATTCGCGGAAGATCTGGCCGTAGGTCTTGCCCGCGATGTTGGTGAGGGTGTTGAGGCGACCCCGATGGGCCATGCCGATCACTGCCTCTTCGAGGTGCTCCTCCGCCGCGCCCTGCAGCAGTGCGTCGAGCAGCGCGATGTACGACTCGCCGCCCTCCAGGCTGAAGCGCTTCTGGCCGACGTACTTGGTCTGAAGGAAGGTCTCGAAGGCCTCGGCCTCGTTCAGCTTGCCGAGGATGCGCAGCTGCTCGTCCTTCGTCGGCTTGGTGTACGGTCGCTCGACATGCTCCTGGATCCAGGCGCGCTGGGCCGGGTCGGCGATGTGCATGTACTCGATGCCGATGGTGCGGCAGTACGAGTCGCGCAGCACGCCGAGGATCTCGCGAAGCAGAGCCGAGCGCTTGCCGCCGAAACCGCCGGTCACGAACTCGCGATCCAGGTCCCAGAAGGTGAGGCCGTGGTTGGTGATCTCGAGGTCGGGGTGCGAACGCTGCTTGTACTCAAGGGGGTCGATGTCCGCCATGAGGTGACCGCGTACGCGGAAGGAGTTGATCAGCTCCTGCACCCTGGCGACCTTGCCGACCTGGTTGGCCAGGTCGACATGGATGTCGGAGGCCCAGTGGATCGGGTCGTACGGGATTCGCAGGTCGGCGAAGATCTGCTCGTAGAACCCGCGCTCGCCGATCAGCAGTTCGTGGATCTTCTTGAGGAACTCACCCGACCCGGCGCCCTGGATGACGCGGTGGTCGTAGGTGCTCGTCAGCGTGATCGTCTTGCCGATGCCGAGGTCTGCCAGCGCGACGGCGGACATGCCCTGGAACTCGGCCGGGTACTCGAGCGCGCCAGCGCCGACGATGGTGCCCGCGCCCCTCATGAGCCGTGGGACCGAGTGCTCGGTGCCGATGCCACCCGGGTTGGTCAGTGAGATGGTGTTGCCGGCGTAGTCGGCCGCGGTCAGCTTGTTGGTGCGACCGCGGGCCACGACATCCTCATACGCTGCGAGGAATTCGGCGAAGTTCAGGATCTCGCTGTTCTTGATGCCGGGGACGACGAGCGAACGCGTTCCGTCGGGCTTCGGGATGTCGATGGCGATGCCGAGGTTGATGTGGGCGGGCGAGACGACGGAGGGCTTGCCATCGACCTCCTCGTAGAACACGTTCTGGCTCGGGAACTCTTTGAGCGTCTGAACCATGGCCCAC
>JAZJYU010000154.1:0-2801 GCA_040390225.1 Actinomycetota bacterium
CGACCTCGACCTGTGGACCGTCCGCAACGGGATGCGCGCCCAGCTCGTCGAGGACGCCCGAAAGCGCGTCACCGCGGCCTGGGCAGAGCAGAACCCGGGTGCCGGCACCCCGGCCTGGTTCGGCGAACTGCTCGACCCCAACGTGCTGACCATCGGCTTCGCTCGGCGTGTTCCCACGTACAAGCGGCTCACCCTCATGCTGCACGACCCGGAGCGGTTGCGCGCGATCCTGCTCTCCGAGGAACACCCGGTGCAGATCGTCATCGCCGGCAAATCGCACCCGGCCGACGACGAGGGCAAGCGACTCATCCAGAAGCTGGTCGAATTCTCGCAAGAGCCTGACATCCGCAAGCGCATGGTGTTCCTGCCCAACTACGACATCGGCATGGCTCAGCTGCTCTACCCGGGCACCGACGTCTGGCTGAACAACCCGCTGCGCCCGCTCGAGGCGTGCGGCACGTCAGGAATGAAGGCAGCGCTCAACGGATCGCTCAACCTGTCGATTCTCGACGGATGGTGGGCCGAGTTCTATGACGAGGAGAACGGCTGGGCGATTCCGTCGGCCGATTCCGCGGGAGACAGCGCGGAGCGTGACAAGCTCGAGGCGAACTCGCTCTACGACCTCATCGAGTATCAGATCGCGCCGCGGTTCTACGACCGTGACAGAGATGCGGTGCCGAAGCGCTGGGTCGAGTCGATCCGTCACACGCTGTCGACGCTGTCACCGGAGCTCTCCGCCAACCGCATGGTGCGCGAATACGTCGAGCGGCTCTACCTGCCCGCTGCGGCATCGGCTCGGGCGATCGCGAAGGACCGATACGCGCCGGCGCGTGCGCTCGCCGCCTGGAAGACGCGGCTCATCGAGGCCTGGCCGCAGATCTCCGTCTCCCACGTGGAATCCGGCGGTGTGGATTCCGTGCCTCAGGTGGGCGACGAACTGCACGTGCGTGCTCAGGTCAACATCGACGGCCTCAGCCCCGATGACCTCACGGTCGAGGTCGTGTTCGGTCGTGCTCGCGAGGGTGACAACCTCGTCGACCCGGAGCGGATCGAGCTGACCGCCGAGCCGCCATCCGGAAGCTCGGTGGAGTACACCGGCACTGTCGCGCTGGACCGAGCGGGCAGTTTCGGGTACAACGTGCGCGTCGTGCCGAACAACCCGCTGCTCGCCTCCCCGGCAGAGCTGGGTCTGATCGCCGTAGCACAGTAGTCAGGGGCGCGCGATCGCGGCGACGATACCGCCCGTCGCCCGCAGCAGGTCTTCCGGCGCCAGCTCGACGTCGAACCCGCGCCGCCCGCCGCTCACGAAGACGGTGTCGTACAGTTCCGCGGTCTCGTCGAGCACGGTGGGCAGGGCGGTCTTCTGACCGATCGGACTGATGCCGCCGACCACGTAGCCGGTGCGGCGTTCAGCGACTTTCGGGTCAGCCAGCTCCGCCTTCTTCGCGCCGACCGCCGCGGCCAGCGCCTTCAGGTCGAGCTTGCCCGAGACCGGCACGATGCCGACGACAAGCGTGCCATCCGCGTCGACGAGCAGCGTCTTGAACACCTGGTCGGGGTCGGCGCCGAGAACGGATGCGGCTTCCGCCCCGAACGAGGTGACCGTCGCGTCGTGCTCATACTCGTGCTCGACGTACGCGATGCCGAGCTCCTGAAGAGCGAGGGTGGCCTGGGTGGTGGTCAATGGGCCCGGAACAGCTGCATCGAGGCGGGCGCGATCGCCAGTTCGGTACCGGGCGCATGGGTCTCGGCGCGGGCATGGTCGTCGGCGCTGTTCCACAGAAGTTCGTACGAGGTGACCCCCTCATGCTGGGGCAGGCACACCGTCTCCGGCTGCTCGAGTCCGTGCACGACGAGCAGGATGCGGTTGAACTCCTCGAACTCCGGTGTCGACGCTGCGAGGTACTGCAGCGTGCGCTCGGCGGGGGAGTCCCAGTCGGTGACGGACATCGTGCGCCCCTCCTTGTTGAACCAGTCCATCTGGGTGGCCGACGGCACTGTTTCACCGAACACGCCGAAGCGCACGGGTCTCAGCGCGGGGTTCTCGCGACGCAGGCGCAGGAGTTTCTGTGAGACCGTGAGCAGGTCATCCTGCCAGTCCTCGTGCTCCCACGGCAGCCAGGTCAACTCGCTGTCGTGACAGTACGCGTTGTTGTTGCCGCGCTGACTGCGGCCGAACTCGTCACCGGCGGTGATCATCGGCAGGCCGGCGGAGAGCAGCAGCGTGCCGAGCAGGTTGCGGGTCGCCTTCTCGCGCGCGGTGAGGATGGTCGCGTCGTGGGTGGGACCTTCGACGCCGTAGTTGAACGAATGGTTGTCATCCGTGCCGTCGCGGTTGTTCTCGCCGTTGCCCAGGTTGTGCTTCTGGTTGTATGCGGTGAGGTCGGCGAGCGTGAAGCCGTCGTGGGCGGTGACGAAGTTGACGGAGGCCAGCGGCCCCCGCTCCTGGGAGAAGGTGCCGGCGGACCCGGACAGCTTCGCCGCGAGCTGCCCGATACCGATCGGAGCGACGCCGGTCGCCCGTGCGGTCCCGATGTCGGTCAGCCAGAATTCGCGCACCCGGTCGCGGTAGTCGTCGTTCCATTCCGCCCAGCCGTCCGGGAAGTTGCCTACCTGCCAGCCGCCCATGCCGACATCCCACGGCTCCGCGATCATCTTGACGTTCGCAAGCGCCGGGTCGCTGACGATCGCCTCGAGCAGCGGATGATGCGGGTCGAACTCGACGCCGGCGTCGCGCCCGAGCGTGGCCGCCTGGTCCTGTTTGATGACGAGATATGGATACACAGCACGAAGAAATGCCT
>JAZJYU010000154.1:2811-6267 GCA_040390225.1 Actinomycetota bacterium
AGTCGACCGTGTTGCCGCATCCGGTCACGTCGATGTAGTTGCCCTTGGCGTCCTGGCGGTAGTAGCTGGCGTTGTCGAGACCGCGCAGCGAGGTGGTCGGGCCGAGCCGGCCCTCCTCCGCGGTGTGGTTGTACACGACGTCGAGGATCACCTCGAGTCCGGCCTCGTGCAGCAGCTTCACCATGCCCTTGAACTCGCGCAGCACCGCTCCGGTGCCGCCGGTCTGCGCTTCCTTGGAGGCGTATGCGGCGTGCGGGGTGAAGAAGTTGAGCGTGTTGTAGCCCCAGTAGTTGCTGAGTCCCTGCTTGATCAGACGCTGTTCGCTCACGAACTGGTGCACGGGCAGCAGCTCGATGGCCGTGACTCCGAGGTCTTTGAGATAGCCGATCGCGGTGTCGTGGGCGAGTCCGGCATATGTGCCACGAAGCTCCTCGGGCACGGCCGGGTTGAGCTTCGAGATGCCGCGCGCGTGCGCTTCGTAGATGACGGTGTGGTCACGCGGGGTGTTCGGTTTGACGACCCCCGCCCAGTCGAATGCGTCATCCTGCACGTAGGAGCGCCACTCGCCGTTTGCGGTGCGGGCGAGTCCGCGCGCGTACGGATCGATGAGGTGGAGCCTGGGGTCGAAGGCATGCGTCGGTCCGGCCGGGCCGGAGGCCTGCAGCGAGTAGCGCGTGCCGGGTTTCAGCTTCGGGCTGCTGGCCGACCAGACTCCGCTGTCATCGCGGGTGAGCGGGATCTTCTCCGCCACCCAGCTCGCATCCTTCTCGCCGAACAGGCACAGGTCGATGCTGGTGGCGTTCGCCGACCAGACGCGCAGGGTGCCGCCCTTCGGCGTCGCGCGCACGCCGAGGTTCTGAAGGGAGTCGGATTCAGGCACGCGTTCTACAGTAGAACGTCCGTGATTCGTATTTGTTACGCAGCCTGGGGGTGCAGATGGCCGTCTACCTGGATCATGCCGCAACGACCCCGATGCTCCCCGAGGCGATCTCGGCTTACACGGGCGCCCTCGGCATCATCGGCAACCCGTCCTCGATCCACAGCCAGGGGCAGAATGCAAGGCGGATGCTGGAGGAGGCCCGCGAACAGGTCGCGGTCTCTCTGGGCTGCGACCCCATCGAGGTGGTCTTCACCTCGGGCGGCACCGAGAGCGTCAACCTCGCCATCAAGGGCCTGTTCTGGGCCAGCCCGCACCGGCGGATACTCGTGCCGCGCGGCGAGCACCACGCCACCCTCGACACCGTCGAGTGGCTTGAGAGGTACGAGGGCGCGATCGTCGACTGGATACCGGTCGACGCGCTCGGCCGGATCGACCTGAACGCGGTTGCTGAGCTCGTCGAAGCGCATGACGACATCGCGCTGATCACCCTCCTCTGGGCGAACAACGAGGTGGGCACGATTCAGCCGATCGCCGACGTCGTTCGCATCGCCGGCGACATCCCGGTGCACGTCGACGCCGTCTCCGCCTACCGGCACCTGCCGATCGATTTCGCGAGCTCAGGACTCGCCGCGCTGAGCGTCTCCGCACACAAGATCGGCGGGCCGCTCGGCATCGGCGCGCTCGTGCTGTCCCGGTCGGCGAGCGTCGTGCCGCTCATCCACGGTGGCGGGCAGCAGCGGGATGTCCGCTCAGGCACGCAGGACGCCCCGGCCGCGATCGCCTTCGGCGTCGCCGCGACGAGCCCGTCGCCGTCGTTGTCCGCACTGCGGGACCGGCTCATCGCCGAGGTTCATGCCGCCGTCCCCTCGGCGGTTCTGCGTGGTGACCCGCAGAACCGGCTCGACAACAACGCGCATTTCACGTTCCCGGGCTGCGAGGGTGACTCGCTGCTCTTCCTGCTCGATGCCGCGGGAGTCTCGGTCAGCACCGGGTCGGCCTGCCAGGCCGGCATCCCGGAGCCGTCGCACGTGCTGCTCGGCATGGGACTCGACGAGACGCAGGCGCGGGGCGCGCTGCGCATCACCGTCGGCCATACGACCACGGAGGCCGACATCGACGCGTTCCTCGCCGCCTTGCCCGAAGCCGTCGCCCGTGCCGGGCGGGCCGGGTTCGCGGACCGGACGGTGGACATCCGTGCGTAAGGCCGCCGCGCTGATCCTGGTGCTCGCGCTGGCCGGCTGCACGGCCGCACCCGCCGCGACGCCCGGCCCGACGGTGACCGCGAAGCTCGACAAGCAGCTCATCGCCGTGATGCCGGCGACCCTCGACGCGACGACCGCGCAGACGGAGACCGTGCGGCTGGCCGATGCGATCCAGGCGCTCATCCCGGCGGACCTCGTGCTGCACACCGACGACCACTCCCAACTGGTGGCGAGGACCGATGGCCCAGGCCATTACTACGCGGTGCTGCGCGCGATCTCGCTGCAGACCGCGACCGACCCGATCGCGTACGCGAAGGCGCTCGTCGCTTCGCTGATCCGTGCCGGCTGGGTGGAGCGCACCACCTCCGACGGCACCACCGACTACCTCACCGCGTTGCAGAGCAGCCGCTCGAACGCTCCGTGGATCGTGCTGGTCGGCGGAGACTCGTCGGTGACCGACCAGTCCGTCATCTCACTGCAGCTGGCGTCGCCCGACCTCCCGTAGCCCATACTTAAACCATGAAGGTACTGGCGGCGATGAGCGGCGGGGTCGACTCCGCTGTCGCGGCGGCGCGCGCCGTCGAGGCCGGGCACGAGGTGGTGGGCGTGCACCTGGCCCTCAGCCGCATGCCGGGCACGCTTCGCACCGGCAGCCGCGGATGCTGCACCATCGAGGACTCCATGGATGCCCAGCGGGCGGCCAACATCATCGGCATCCCGTACTACGTCTGGGACTTCTCGGAGCGCTTCAAGCTCGATGTCGTCGACGATTTCATCGCCGAATACGCGGCGGGCCGCACCCCCAACCCGTGCATGCGCTGCAACGAGCGCATCAAGTTCGCCGCCCTGCTCGAGAAGGCCATCGACCTCGGCTTCGACGCCGTCGCGACCGGCCACTACGCCTCGATCGAGTTCGACGCGGACGGCAACCGCGAGCTTCATCGCGCGGCGGCCTGGGCGAAGGACCAGTCGTACGTGCTCGGCGTGCTCACGCAGCAGCAGCTCGCGCACAGCATGTTCCCGCTGGGGGCGACCCCGTCGAAGGCCGAGGTGCGCGCCGAGGCTGCTGCGCGCGGTTTCAGTGTCGCGAACAAGCCGGACAGCCACGACATCTGCTTCATCCCCGACGGCGACACCCGCGGCTGGCTCGCCGATCGGGTCGGTGCCGAGCAGGGTGACATCCTCGACCGCTCCGGCACCGTGATCGGCACGCACGAGGGCGCACTCGCGTTCACGGTGGGCCAGCGCAAGGGCCTCAATATCGGATTCCCGGCCGACGACGGCATGCCGCGCTTCGTGCTGGAGATCCAGCCGAAGACCAACACCGTCGTGGTCGGCCCGAAGGAGGCGCTCGACATCGCCGAGATCGCCGGC
>JAZJYU010000155.1:0-8324 GCA_040390225.1 Actinomycetota bacterium
GACTGGGGGCACGATGCCGTATTTTTTCTGGAAGGCCATGACAGCCGCCCTCGTCTTCGGTCCATAGATACCGTTGACATTCTCGGCTGAAAGACTGGCGAGCGACTTCGACGCGCCCTTCAGCGCCGAAACCTCGTCTTTCGGCTCGGCGGGTGCCTCGTCGGTCGCGACCGTGGCGACCGGTGCCGTCGGAGTGAGCGATGGCGCCTCGGCCGGGATGGGCTGCGGCTTCGGCTGCACCGAGGTCGTACGGGCGACGGGGATGCTGCCGGTGGTGGTCGGCGGTTCGGCGGGAAGGGTCCCTGAGCCTGTCGGGGGGGCCGCGGGCGCGGTGGGCGTTTCGACAGGCTCAGCGGCCGTGGTGGACTCGGTGGCCGGAGCCGCGTGCTCGGTCGCGTGCTCCGTCGTGGTCTGGTGGTAGCTCTCGAGAATGGGCCACCAGGACTGATCGACCGAGTTCTTGTCGACGATGTATCGTTCGTACATCTCGTCGACGAGCCACTCGTTGGCTCCGAATTCGCCCGAGGAGTCGCCCTCCGGGATAAGTCCGGTTACTTGGCTCGACACAGCCGACCGCCCACTTTCCGCATAATGATCCCTGCGTGCCGCCCGTGGCCACGCACCTATCAAGCTTAAGCCTTTCGATGCGTGCAGCCGCCCCCAGAAGGGGGAGGCAGTACGGTTAAAATCATGAAGTTTTACGAGACGACGCCGAGGCACGACCTCACCTATTCGGACGTATTCCTGGTGCCGAGTCACTCCGACGTCGGCTCGCGATTGGGGGTTTCGCTTGCGCCGCACGATGGCACGGGCGCGACCATCCCGATCGTGTCTGCCAACATGAATTCGGTGACGGGTCCGCGACTCGCAGCCACCCTTGCCCGCCGAGGCGGGCTTGCCGTACTGCCGCAGGACCTGCACCTGCAGGACCTGGATGCGGCGATCCGGTGGGTGAAGGATCAGCCGGTCGACTTCGACACCCCTATCGAGTTCGCGCCGGACCAGACGGTGGCGGATGCGCTGCGGCTGGTGCCGGCTGTGGCCGGTCACGGTATCGTCGTGCGCGAGCGATCGGGCGAGATGCTCGGCTGCATCGAAGCGGTGCGTCTCGGCACCGCCCTTCCTGATGCGCGGCTCGGCGACCTGCTGCACGGCGCGCTCACCTCCATCGACGCCGACGACATCACGAGTCCGCGTGCCGCCTTCGACCTCATGGTCGCGGCGGGCCTCGACTTCGCGCCCGTGCTTCACCACGGAGCGCTGGTCGGCACACTGAGCCGAACGGGCGCGCTCCGGTCCACCCTCTATCAGCCCGCGCTCGACGCGAGCGGCCGGCTCCGGGTCGCGGCGGCGGTCGGCATCAACGGCGATGTCGAGGGCAAAGCGAGGGCGCTTGCCGCGGCGGGGGTCGACGTGCTCGTGCTCGACACGGCTCATGGTCATCAGGAGGGCATGCTTCGCGCCATCCGCACCGTCGCGGGGCTCGAGCTCGGCCTGCCGATCGTGGCGGGCAACGTGGTCACCACCGCCGCGGTCAAGGACCTCGTCGGTGCCGGCGCCACGATCGTGAAGGTCGGGGTCGGGCCTGGCGCGATGTGCACGACCCGCATGATGACGGCGGTGGGCCGCCCACAGTTCTCCGCGGTGCTGGAGACGGCGGCGGTGGCGCGTGAGCTCGGAGCACACGTGTGGGCTGACGGCGGGGTGCGCTACCCGAGGGATGTCGCTCTCGCCCTCGCGGCCGGCGCGGCATCGGTCATGATCGGCTCATGGTTCGCGGGCACGATCGAGGCGCCTGGCACGCTGGAGACGGATGCGCAGGGCCGTCTGTACAAGGAGAGCTGGGGCATGGCGTCCAGCAAGGCCGTGCACGAACGTTTCGATCGTCTCGACCCATACGAGCTCGCGCGCAAGGAACTGTTCGCGGAGGGGATCTCGTCGTCGAAGATCTATCTCGACCCGCTGCGCCCATCGCTCGAGGACCTGCTCGACATGATCACGTCGGGGGTGCGGTCGTCGCTCACCTACGCGGGAGCCGCGACACTCGCCGAGTTCCATGAACGGGCCCTGGTCGGCATCCAGTCGGCCGCAGGGTACGAAGAGGGCAAAGCGCTCCCCGTCTCCTGGTGAGGTAAGTACACTTGCTCAGATAATGGGCGACCCTCCTAGTAGCACCGGCCATCATGACCTTTGAGCTGATCATGCTCGGCGTGGGCCTTGTGCTGACCGTGGGAACGGGCTTCTTCGTCGCCTCGGAGTTCTCGCTGGTGAACCTCAACCGCACCGACCTGGAGTCGCGTACGGCTCGGGGAGAGAAGGGCCTGGGGATGACCATCTCCGCCCTGCGGGTCACCTCTACCCATCTGTCGAGCGCGCAACTGGGAATCACGCTGACCACCCTTCTGACCGGTTACACCATGGAGCCGGCCATCGGCTTCCTGCTCACCCCGGCGCTCTCCGCCCTCGGGCTGGAGAAGACCGTGGTGACCGTGATCGCCTCCGTTGTCGCGGTCGTGCTGGCGACGCTCATCTCGATGATCATCGGCGAACTCGTTCCGAAGAACTTCGCGCTCGCGCTGCCGATCCCGACCGCGAAGCTGGTCATCCCGTTCCAGGTGGTGTTCACGACCGTCTTCCGCCCGTTCGTCGCGCTGCTCAACGGGACGGCCAATGGAGTGCTTCGGCTATTCGGCATCCAGCCGCGGGAAGAGCTGTCGTCGGCGCGCACGGCCGAAGAACTGCGCTCCCTGGTGCGCCGCTCGGCGACCGAGGGCAGCTTGGACCGGGACACCGCCACTCTGCTGGCCCGAACCCTGGTCTTCAGCGAGCACGTCGCCAGCGATGTGATGACGCCGCGCCCACGGCT
This sequence comes from Actinomycetota bacterium, assembly GCA_040390225.1. GTDB lineage: Bacteria > Actinomycetota > Actinomycetes > Actinomycetales > Microbacteriaceae > Lacisediminihabitans. Next base: position 2,867 of record JAZJYU010000155.1, read on the forward strand.
TGCGAGCGTAGAGCGCACCCAGAGCGCCCAGACCGTGATCGACCTCGCGCGTACGACCGGGTACTCGCGTTTCCCGGTGATCGACGACGGCATCGACGACGTCGTCGGTCTCGTGCACATCAAGCAGGCGGTGGCGGTGCCGCGTGAGAAACGCGCAGACGTTCCGGTCTCCGCCCTGCAGTCCGACGCCCTGCGCGTGCCGGAGACGATGAAGCTCGATCTGCTCCTCGGGGAGTTGCGTGGCCGCGGCTATCAGATGGCCATCGTCGTCGACGAGTACGGCGGCACCGCCGGTGTGGCGACGCTCGAAGATCTGGTGGAGGAGCTCGTCGGCGAGGTCGCCGACGAGCATGATCGCACCCGTGCAGGCGTGGTGCGGTCCCGCAACTGGCTCACGTTCCCTGGCAGCCTGCGACCGGATGAACTGCTCGAGCGCGCAGACGTGTCGGTTCCCGAAGACGGGCCGTATGAGACCGTCGCGGGGTACATCATGAGCGAGCTGGGCCGCATCCCCGTCGCCGGGGACACGGTGACGGTCGAGGGTGGGGAATTCCGGGTCGAGCGGATGGACGGCCGCCGGATCGAGCGCGTTCGCTACACTCCCGGACTCGGTGATGGCGGTGGTGAGCCGTGAACGACTGGGCGGGAATCGCGTGGCTGGTCGTGCTGCTGCTCGTCAACGCGTTCTTCGTGGCCGCGGAGTTCGCGATCATCTCAGCCAGGCGATCGCAGATCGAGCCGCGGGCGGAGGCCGGTAGCCGTGCGGCGAAGACGACGCTCTACGCGATGGAGCATGCCACGATGATGCTCGCCACCAGCCAGCTCGGCATCACCGTCGCCTCACTGCTGATCCTCAACGTGTCCGAGCCGGCCATCCATCATCTGCTCGCGGTGCCGCTCGGCCTCACCGGATGGGCGGAGGGCATCACCACGACGATCGCGTTCATCGTCACCCTGGTGATCGTCTCCTACCTGCACGTGGTGATCGGCGAAATGGTGCCGAAGAACCTGTCGTTCTCGGTGCCCGACCGGGCAGCGCTCATCCTCGCGCCGCCGCTGGTCTTTCTGTCGCGCATCTTCCGCCCGATCATCGTCTTCCTCAACAAGACGGCGAACGGCGTGCTTCTGCTGTTTCGGGTGCAGCCGAAGAGTGAAGCGAGCACGGCATTCACGGTGGACGAGGTGGCGACGATCGTCGCCGAATCCACCAAGGAGGGTGTGCTCGCCGACGACTACGGGCAGCTCAACGCGGCGTTCGAGTTCAGCGCCAAGAAGGTGAAGGACATCACGGTCGGCATGGCCGATCTGGTGAGCCTGTCGGAGGCCGCCACACCGGCCGACGTCGAGCGCGCGGTCGCGCAGCACGGATTCTCGCGCTACGTTCTCGTGAACGACGCGGGGGAACCGACCGGCTACCTGCACCTCAAAGACGTCATCGATCTGGAGGATCCCGTCGAGTTCACCGAGCCGGTGCCGCCGAAACGGATCAGGCAGCTCATCTCCATCTCCCGGCTCACCGACCTGGAGGACGCGCTCGCCGCGATGCGGCGTTCCGGCGTGCACCTGTCACGCGTGTTCGACGAGACCGGCGCCACGCGCGGCATCGTGTTTCTCGAGGACATCATCGAGGAGCTGGTCGGCGAGGTTCAGGACGCGACGCGGCGCGAGTAGCCGCGGTTACGGCCTCACGCCGTCGCGGAGGGCGTCGAAGAGCCGCTCGAGCCGTTCACGATGGTCGTCGACCACTGCCGCGTAGTCGTCACCGGCCATGAGCCGGGTCGCGGTTCCGACCAGCACCGCGCTGTAGCCGCCGATGAACAGGGCCGCAAGCAGAGAAGCATCCCCCTCGAAAGCAGGATCGGCCGCCAGCTCATCGGCGAGGGTGCGCTGCAACTCGGAGGCGATCTCACGTGCCCGCGCGACCAGTGCCGGCGACTCGGCGACCGTGCGGAAGAAGGGGGTCGAACGTTCGTCGACGCCGGAGAGCGGATGCCGCTCATCGAACAACCGCATGCTCTCGTTCCGAAGGGAGGCCAGCACATCCGTGCCCGCCGCGCGGTCGCGCACAGCAGAGCGCAGAAGCTGCTCAGCATCGTCGGTGCGGTCGAGGAAGAGGTCCTCTTTGCGCGGGAAGTGGTTGAAGACGGTGACGCTCGAGACCCCGGACTCCCGGGCCACCTCTGCGACGGTGACCGAGTCGTACCCGCGCTCGATGAAGAGACGGTTCGCGACCTCGCGGATGCGCGCGCGGGTCTGCGGACCGCCTCGTTCGCTGTTTCTCGGCATCCTGCCTCGTTCCATCAGCACTACCTTGTGCAACTAAACTTAGTTGTATAACCTAGTAACATGGTATCCGAACCGAACATCAGTGCGAAGAAGTCACCTGCCACTCTTCGAGAGGCATGGATCGCCCTCGCCGGGCTCTCCGCGGTCTTCCTGTTCGAGATGCTCGACAACTCCATTCTCAACGTCGCGCTGCCGACCATCGGCCGCCAGCTGCACGCATCGACCACCGACCTCCAGTGGGTGACCGGCTCGTACGCGGTCGTCTTCGGCGGCCTGATGCTCGCCTTCGGCGCCGTCGCCGACCGGTTCGGCCGGCGACGGGTCATGCTCGGCGGCCTGGCGCTGCTCGGCCTCGCGAGCCTTTCCACCGCATTCGTCAGCTCGTCGTCGGAACTGATCGCAGTGCGCGTCGTCATGGGCATGGCCGCGGCGATGACGACACCGGGATCGATCGCACTGGCGTTCAGGCTGTTCCAGGGCGACACCCTTCGTGTGCGCGCGATGACGCTCATCTCCACGGTCGGTCTGGTGGGACTCGCGATCGGTCCGACGGCGGGCGGTTTCGTGCTGGCGATCGCCCCGTGGCAGGTGCTGCTGCTCATCAACGTGCCGATCGCGATCCTCGCGATCATCGGCATCCGGGTGGGCATCTCCGCCGACGATCCGGCCGAATTGCACCAGGACCGCATAGACGTCGGGGGAGCGGTGCTCGGCACGGCGACGGTCGTCATCGCGCTCATCGCGCCGACGCTCTTCGTGAACGAGGGGGCGACCTCCTGGGTTCCATGGACGGCCGTCGTCGCTGCCGTCGTCGCGGCCGTGCTCTTCGTGCTGCGTGAACGCTCGGCCCGCCACCCGTTGCTGGACCTCGCGCTGATCGCGCGCCCACTCGTCTCGAGCGGACTGGCCTTCAAGGCCGCGGCCGGACTCGCTGTCGCGGGCATGGGCTACATGGTCACGCTCCAGCTGCAGCTCGACTGGGGTTGGCCGCCCTACCTCGCCTCCATCGGCATGCTGCCGCAGGTGGTCGTGCTCATCTTCGGTGGTCCGCTCGCCAACCGGTTCATCGAACGGGTCGGTCTCACGCCTGCCGCCTGGATCAGTGCCACGGGCGTCGTCATCGGTCTCGCCGTTTTCGCCCTGTGCAGCAGTCTCGGCTACGTCTGGATCGCGATCGCGCTCGCTCTCGTCGCGGCGGGCATCCGGGTGAACGGCGTCGTCGCCGGAACGAACGTACTGCGCGGACTGCCCGAGAACCGCACGTCCATCGGTGCGGCACTGGTCGACACCGCGAGCGAGGTCGCGACCGGCGCCGGCATCGCCGTGACGGGCACCGTACTGGCAGCCGTCTTCACCGGCACGATCTCCCGCACCCCGTGGACGGCCGGCCAGACGAGTGAGTTCCAGAGCGCCATCATGATCGCCGGAATCGCGCTCACCGTCATCGCGGCGGCACTCGTCGCCTGGGGTTTCGCCCGGTCACGGCGGGCGGACTCCTAGTCGTTCTTCGGCCAGCGGGCACGCAGGTACTGCGCCGGCCAGTACGGCAGGTCGTAGCCGAGTTCGTGGGCGGCGCGCAAGGCGAAATGCGGGTCGCGCATGATGGCTCGCGCGAGCATCACAGCGTCAGCCCGGCCCGACTCGACGATCTCGTTGGCCTGGTGCGCGTCGGTGATGAGCCCGACCGCGCTCACCTCGACATCCGACTCGTTCTTCACGAACTCGGCGAACGGCACCTGGTAGCCGGGGCCGAGCGGGATGCTCACCCCGGTCACCAGTCCGCCGGAAGAGATGTCGAAGAGGTCGGCGCCGGCATCCCGCGCCCAGCCCGCTACGATCGCGGTCTGCTCACGGGTCCAGCCGCCTTCCGCGTAGTCGGTGGCCGAGAACCGCACGAACAGCGGAACTCCGTCGCCCACCTCGGCGCGCACGGCGGCGATCACCTCGAGCAGCAGTAGAGCCCTGTTCTCGAGGTTTCCGCCGTAGTGGTCGCCGCGCAGGTTGGAGAGCGGTGAAAGGAACTGGTGCAGCAGGTACCCGTGCGCCGCGTGCAGCTCGAGCACGTCGAAGCCGGCGTCGACGGCCCGGCGGGCGGCCGCCGCGAAGTCGCGCACGATCCCGGCGATGCCGTCGAGGTCGAGAGCGAGCGGGGTGTCGTAGCCGGTGAACGCGATGGCCGACGGGGCGACCGTAGGCCAGCCGCCGTCGCCCTCGGGCACGGTGCCCTGCCTCTCGCTCCAGGGCCGGTACGTCGATGCCTTACGGCCCGCGTGCGCGAGCTGGATGCCCGCGGCAGCGCCCTGCTCGTGCAGGAAGGCGACGATGGGCGCCCAGGCGTCACGCTGGTCGTCGTTCCAGATGCCGGTGTCCCAGGGCGAGATCCGCCCCTCGGGGTTGATCGCGGTTGCCTCGGTGACGACGAGACCCGCACCCCCGCGCGCGAAGCCGCCCAGGTGCACGAGGTGCCAGGTCGTCGGCACACCATCGAACTTCTCCACCGAGTATTCGCACATCGGCGCCACCCAGATGCGGTTGCGCACGGTGAGGGAGCGGACGGTGATGCTCGTGAACAGGGCGGGTGTCGTCATGAAGTCCTACAGGGTCTCGAGGAACGTGCGCAGGAGCGGGGCCGAGGTGAAATGGTGACCGGTCACGCCGAGGGCGACCGCCGCGTCGACGTTCTGCTGCTTGTTGTCGATGAAGACCATTTCGGACGGAGTTATTCCCAGTTCGCGCGCGACCTCGAGGTAGATCTGCGGATCCGGCTTGATCAGACCGAGCTCCGCGCTCACGAACACCCGCTCGAAGAAGCGCGAGATCGGCGATGAACGGAACGGGCTGGAGAAGTCGAAGCCTGCGTTCGAGAGCAGGGCGATGCGGCACCCGCCGGCGTGGAGGTCGGCGATGATGTCGAAGACCGTTGGCTCAACGCTGATCCAGCCGGTGTAGTCGGCGACCCACAGCTCCTGGATGCGCGAGTCCGAGAACTCGACCCCGAGATCCGCGGCGACCATGCACCAGTACTCGCGGATGCCGATGGTGCCCTGGTCGATGCCGTTGCACTCGAAATTGATCGTCTCCAGGTTATCGGCGTGGTAGTCGACGTCCCAGCTCTCGCCGGTAAGGTTGGTCGGGCCGGCACCGACGGCGATGCGAGAGTTCTTGCCGGCGC
>JAZJYU010000155.1:8334-15616 GCA_040390225.1 Actinomycetota bacterium
GGTCGAGTCCCTCACGGTGATCCCAGTACGGTCCCCAGAACGCGGCATCGGGAACTCCGGCCACCGCGACCAGGTCGGCTCGGTCCCGTTCACTCGGTGTGCGCGAGACGACCTCGCCATAGTCGAACACGATTACACGTCCAGGAGCGCTGATGGGCATCCGTTCAAACTATCGTGAGTCGCATGGGTGACTACACCGCGTGGACCGCTTCCGATGCCGCCGGGCAGATCGCGGTTCCGCGCGAGCAGGACGACAAGTATTCGCGAGGCGTGCTCGGAGTGATCACCGGCTCAGCGCAGTATCCGGGCGCGGCCGTCCTGGGAGTCGAGGCAGCCCTGCACACCGGGGTCGGGATGCTGCGCTATCTGGGCGAGGCGCGCGCGGCCGACCTCGTGCTGCACCGCCGTCCCGAGGTCGTCACCGCTCCCGGTCGCGTGCAGGCCTGGTTGCTCGGCTCCGGTATGGACGCTGCCTCCCGCGATCCGGAAACCGCTGGCCGTCTCGAGGTCGCCATGGGCCAGGGCCTGCCCGTGGTGCTGGATGCCGGGGCGCTCGACCTGATCGGCACGGCGACGGGGCCGCTGCTGATCACCCCGCACTTCGGCGAGCTGTCGCGGGTCATCGGCCGCGACAGGGACGAGATCGCGGCCGATCCCGCCGCCGCCGCCGAACGCGCGGCCGGAGAACTCGGCGTCACCGTGCTGCTGAAGGGTCATCGCAGCCATGTCGCCGCGCCGGATGGCACGCGGTTGTTCGCGGAGGTGGCGCCCTCCTGGCTCGCCACCGCCGGAGCCGGTGACGCGCTCGGCGGCATCGTCGGCGCTCTCGTTGCGACCCACGCCGACGAGGTGGGTCGTGATGGCGGTGCGCTCGCCCGGCTCGCGGCCACGGCATCCGTCCTCCACGGGCTCGCCGCCCGGCGCGCGGGCGGCGGCGGACCGTTCACGGTGCTCGACCTGGCGGTCGCGCTGCCCGCCGTCATCGCCGAGCTGCTCAGGACCGACCCGGTACGCTAGGCCGGTGACCGACCTGCCGCCGACCCCGTCCGGCTGGCGAGCCGTCGTCTCGAACCCCGTTCTGCTGTGGAGCGCCTTCGTCATCGTGCACTTCTGGCTCGGGTTCCTGAACCTCAGTGGACCGGGGGAGCCGCTCGGCGACGTCGAATTCGTCTACCGGTTCTGGACCGATCAGTTCGTGGTCGCCCACTATCGGGAGGGTATCGACAGCGCCTGGGTCTATCCGATCCTCGCCATTCTTCCGATGCTCGCCGCCCGGCTGTTCGGCGTCGCCCAGTACACGGCGACCTGGCTCGCGCTCGTGATGCTGTTCGACGCGGTGGCATTCGCGGCGATCCTGGGCTGGGGCGCACGGCGCCGCAACACCGGTGTCGCCTGGTGGTGGCTCGGCTTTCTCGTGCTGCTCGGGCCGATCGCGCTCGGCCGTATCGACTCCATCTCGGTGCCGATCGCGATCGTCGGTGTGCTGTTCATCGCCACCAGGCCTCGGCTCGCCACCTTCCTGCTCACCATCGCCACCTGGATCAAGGTGTGGCCGGCGGCGATCATCGCCGCTGCCATCATCAGCGTGAAGCGGCGCGGCCAGGTGGCCCTGACCGCTGCGCTCACCAGTGCCGCGATCATCGCTATCACCCTGGCCCTCGGCAGCGGCCTCAACGTGTTCAGCTTCATCTCGGCGCAGACCGGGCGCAGTCTGCAGGTGGAGGCCCCGGTATCCACGATCTGGCTGTGGCGGGCCTGGTCGGGTGCGTACGACACGTCGGTGTATTACGACTCGACCATCCTGACCTGGCAGCTCAAGGGCGACGGCGTTGACGCGGCGGCGGCGGTGATGACCCCGCTGATGCTGATCGTGCTGGCCGGGGTCGCGGTCGTCGGCATCCTGGCCGCCCGGCGTGGCGCTCGCGTCGCCGACCTGTTGCCGACGCTCTCGATCGGGCTGGTCTCCGCCTTCATCGTGTTCAACAAGGTGGGGTCGCCGCAGTACATCGGGTGGCTGGCCGTGCCCGTGATCGTCGGATTGGCGGCCTCCACCGCGGGCACCGGGCGCTCGTTCCGAACCCCGACGGTGCTCGTGACGGTGGTCGCCGCCCTCACCCAGGTGATCTATCCGTACCTCTACGGCTACCTGCTCGGCCTCAACGTGATCATGCTGCTGGTGATCACGGCCAAAGACATCGTGCTGATCGCCCTGCTCGCCTGGGCGGTGACTTCCCTCGTGCAGTCCGCGCGTAGAGTCGATGCCGACGCATCCGACGAGCGGGAATGGCTGCCCGAAGTGTGGCCATTCTCTGTTTCTCACGAGCGCCGAATTTCTCTCGAGCACCGGCTGAAGGACTGATCGAAGGAGAGTACTCATGCTCGTCGCATTTTCTGTCGCTCCGAGCGGAGCGGAGGGCGATTCGGTGCACGACGCCGTCGCCGCCGCGGTGCGAGTCGTGCGCGAGTCCGGGCTGCCCAACCAGACCGACTCGATGTTCACCACGATCGAGGGCGAGTGGGACGAGGTGTTCGACGTGATCAAGCGGGCGACGGATGCGGTCGGCGCGTTCGGCCCGCGAGTCTCGCTGGTGCTGAAGGCCGACATCCGTCCCGGCCACACCGGCGAGCTGACCGGCAAGGTCGAGCGCCTGGAGCACGCACTGGAAGAATAGGGCGTGTGACCCTCACCACCCTGTCGCCCGCGCGAGTACGCCTCGCACTGCTCGCCCTCGCCGTCGGCGGGTTCGGTATCGGCTGCACCGAGTTCGTGGTGCTCGGCCTGCTCCCGAACATCGCCCACGACCTCCTGCCGACCCTGTCGACGGATGCCGCCAACGCGAAGGCGGGCCTCCTCGCCTCCGCCTATGCGCTCGGCGTCGTGGTCGGGGCGCCTACCATCGCGGCCTTCGCCGCGCGGTTCCCGCGCAAGCAGCTTCTTGTGGTGCTCGCCGCCGGCTTCACGTTCTTCACCATCCTCTCGGCACTGCTCCCCACTTTCGAACTGGTGCTCGGCGCTCGGTTCCTGGCCGGGCTCGGGCACGGCGCCTATTTCGGCATCGCTGCCCTGGTGGCTGCCGAACTCATGGGACCGGGCCGTCGGGGCGCCGGCGTTGCCTTCGTGCTGGTCGGACTCACCATTGCGAACGTCGTCGGCGTTCCGCTGATCACCTTCCTCGGCCAGGCGACCAGTTGGCGGGTGGCGTACCTGGCGGTGGCAGGAGTATTCGCGCTCACGCTGGTCATGCTGCTGTGTTTTCTGCCGTGGCAGGCCGGTGACCCGGCCGCCACGATGAAACGCGAACTCGCCGCGTTCGGGCGCGCGCAGGTGTGGCTCGCCCTGCTTACCGGCGCGATCGGATTCGGCGGCTTCTTCGCCGTCTACACCTATGTGGCGCCGCTCACCACCGACGTGGCCCACCTTCCCGCAGCGGTCGTCCCATTCTCACTGGTCGCGCTCGGGGTGGGGATGACCATCGGGAACCTCACGGGCGGCTGGCTGACCGACCGAGGTGTCGTGCGGGCGGTCTATGCCTTCTTCATCCTGTTCATCGTCGCTCTGGTCGAACTGATCGTCACATCGCACTGGCCGGTCGGGCTGTTCATCGGGGTGTTCTTCGTCGGACTGGCCACCTCCGGGCTGTCGCCCGCCATCCAGACCCGGCTGATGGATGTCGCAGGCGACTCCCAGACGCTGGGTGCGGCAGCCAACCACTCCGCCCTCAACATCGGCAACAGCCTCGGCGCCGCTCTCGGCGGGGTGGTGATCACGGCCGGCTTCGGCTACGTCGCCCCGGTGTGGGTGGGGCTCGCGCTCTGCGTTCCCGGCATCATTCTGTTCAGCGCCAGCGTCATCCTGCAGCGCAGTCGCGGTGGCACGGTCGACGGCTCGCACCGCACGCCGATCGTGCCGGTCAACGCCGAGTGACTAGAACGCGCCCTGCGGGCCGTCAGTGGCGATGAGGATGCCGTCCTGGATGGCGCGCTTGCGCAGAGCCACCTTGGTGCCGACATCGATCCCGGCGACCCGGTACTTCTCGCGGATCCGCTTGAGGTACGACTTCGCCGTCTCTTCCGAGATGCCGAGCTGGAATGCGACGGCCTTCACCGGTTCGCCGCCTCCGTAGAGCGCCATCACGCGACGTTCCTGCGCGCTCAGCTTCGGGGCGCCGCCGACATCACTGGCGTTGAGCGCGAGGTCGAGCTCCGCGGAGATGTACGACTCGCCTTTCGCGGCCGAGCGGATCGCCTCGACGATCATCTCGGCCTCCTCGCTTTTCACGAGATAGCCGAGGGCGCCGGCGGCGAGGGCCTCGCGCACCACGTTCGGCTCTGAATACGTGCTCATCAGCACGGTCTTCACGCCCGTGGTCTTGAGTGTCGAGATCTTCAGCGAGATCGGGATGTTGTCTTTGAGGTCGACGTCGAGCAGCACCACGTCGACCGGGAATTCGGGGTGTCCGAGCAGGTCCGGCCAGGTGGAGACGGCCGCGACCATGTCGATGTCGCTTGCGGCGCCTCTGATCCATTCCGTCAAGGCTCCGAGCAGCATCCTGTGGTCGTCGACGAGCGCGAGCCTGATTCGATCGTCCGGTTCTGCCACGGTTTCATTCCATTTCGTGTCGATGTGCCTATTAGGCTATTGCTCCGCCGGGTTGGAGACCACGCACTCGATCTCGACACGCAGGCTGGAGTTCTGGGTCGAGTCCACGAATCGGCCCACTTTGCCGATCGCATCCCAGGTGGCGGGGTCGACCCGATTCCTGGCCACGTCGGTCGTGGTGAGAACGATCGGCACGGTGATCGTCTTCGACACCGGGTCGGGCGCGGAACTCACGGGCCCGAGAGTCAACTGCGCGGTCGATGAGCCCTTGCTCTTGTCGCTCACCAGCAGCCAGACGGCGGCGAGGAGCCCGTCGCGCTGGGTCGGGTCGAGCAGTCCGGCCAGACTGCCGCGATCGGTGAGGCTCACCGACTTGCCCAGCTGTTCCGACTCGGTGATGGCGTGGTACAGCCAGGTCTCGCGGCGTCCTTCGATGAGGTGCAGGCGCAGTTCGGTCGCGAGCGATGCGGCGACCGACGCCGTTTTCGGCGTGAGCGGCAGTTTCGTCTTGCCGGTGGCGACCGAGTCGAGCAGTTCCTCGGCGGCCAGGTCGAGCCGGGCCAGCTCTTCGGAGGCGAGCATGCCGACCGCGAACCGTGGTGCGGACACGGTGCTCTGCACGAGCACCCGGTCCAGTTCCAGCTGCACGATACGGCGGAAGCGGCGGATCACGTAGAGGCCGATCGACACCGGCGCGACGCACATCACGATCGCCACGATCTGCGCCGGGATGTTCTGCGGCGTGAGCGGCGTGGTCAGCACGACCGCCACCGTCATGGCGATCGCCAGCAGGATGGCGGCCGCCAGTACCTCGCGGCCCCGACGGAGAGTCAGCGAGACGAGCAATCCGAACCCGACCGAGACGGATGCCGTGGCGAACCGCCCGACATCGTGCATCGGCCAGATGCCGATGAGGTCGAGCGCGACGACGCCGGCCAGGAGCACGAGGAAGATGCCGAACATCCAGTTCGGCATCCGCTCTCCGCGGGTGGCGATCGCCACCCCGATCAGCGTGAGGGCGTACAGCAGCCAGGCCACCGCCACCGGCAGCAGGCTCGGATAGGCCCCGGCGCCGACCAGGAACGCGGCGATGCCGTATACGCCCTGGATGGCGGCGAGCACACTCGCGCCCACACCGAGATAGCCCGTGCCGAGGCTCGCACCGCGCGCGCTGGCCTGGCGCATGGCGCGCCCGGCGGTTGACGCGTTCGGCACGCCGCCGCGGTTGCGGCGACCGAGGATCACGCCGAGCGTGTTCTCCTCGGGGTTGGTCCATCCCGACGAACTCATCGACGTTGCCTCACTTCGGCACCTCGAGCACGACCGTCGTGCCGGAGCCCTTCGCCGAGAACAGGCGGGCGCTGCCGCCCACCTCCTTGAGACGGCCGACCACCGAGTCCTTGAAGCCCATTCGTGCCTCGTCGACATCCTTGATGTCGAAGCCGACCCCGGCATCCGTCACCATGGCGCGCACGATGCGGTCGTCGTCGGTGATCGTGACATGGGCGTCGGTGACCCCTGAGTGCCTCCGCACGTTCTCGAGGCACTCGGCGAGTGCGAGCAGGAAGGCGTCGAGCACATCGCTCGGAAGCAGAACCTGGCCGGTCCCGTGCCAGCTCACCTCGAGTCCCATACGACCGAAGCGCTGCTTGACCGACTCGAGTGTGGTGCCCAGCGCGGTCTCCTCCACCGGCTCGAGGTTGTATCCGCCCGAGGATTGCGGTGTCGGTGTGGCGCCCAGGCGCAGTTGCCGCAGCAGGCGCGCGTCATCATTTGCCTGCTGCTGCAGGGCCGTCGCGGCGACACCGACCCCGGAGTGGGCGAGCATCGTGAGCGTGGCGAGCACCGTGTCGTGCAGCAGCCGGGCGCCCTGGCGGCGCTGGGCCTCGGTTTCGCTGGCCTGACGTTCTGCCCGGTGCGCCCGGCCGATGCTGTAGATGCGCCGGGCCGCCCGCGGAACGCTCGCTGACAGCCAGTAGCCGAATACGGCGGCGAGCGCCCAGCCGACCGCCACGCCGACGCCGGCGAAGGAGAACGCCGCTGGGGCCCCGGTGGCCAGCTCGGTGAGCACCACACAGCCGACCGACCCGACGATGAGAAGTGCTATCCGGCGCGCGCTGGTAGTGAGCACGATCGCGAAAGCCGCGACCGAGCCGCCGGCCAGCGGCACGAGAGCCGTGCCGAGCGCGGAGTCGTGCGGTGCACCGATCGGCAGGAGCGCGACGATGAGGATCCCGAATCCGGCAAGTATTCCGATCAGGGCCCAGAGCGCGGACTGACTGGCGCCGAGGCGCACGTGGCAGAAGACGAGCACCGCGAACAGCGGGAGCGTGAACAGCAGGGTCGTCCAGCCCAGCACCCCCGGGATGGCGAAGCACGCCAGGGCGACGACGGCCGAGCCGATGCCGATCATCCTGGCGGAACGCTGGAGAAGCCGATCGCGCTCTTTGGCGATGATTTCCACGCTGACAATAGTCACACACACTGTGACCTTAAGTGGGGGTGTCGACCCCTGGGACCCCAGCGTGTCGCAGCCTGTACGCTCGGTAGTGGAACAGAGGGGCAGTGCCGTGAAAACGGCCGCCAGTTTCGGAAACGAGGGCCTAGCCTCGTAGCCGAACGACATACGACCCGAAGACGATGTCGGGGGATGCAGAAGAGGGCCACGGGCGACCGGGGCCC
>JAZJYU010000156.1:0-995 GCA_040390225.1 Actinomycetota bacterium
CATCAGTTCACGGAACTCGTTCGCGAGCTGCGCGGCCAGGGTCTTGTTGTGAGCGAGCACGAGGGTGGGCCGCTGCACGGCCTCGATGAGCCAGGCAGTGGTCGCCGACTTGCCGGTACCGGTGGCCCCGAGCAGCACGACATCCGTCTCGCCGGCATTGATGCGCGCCGTGAGCTCGGCGATCGCCTGCGGCTGGTCGCCGCTCGGCACGTAGTCGCTCACCACCTCGTACGGACCGCCTCAGGCGCGTGCCCGCACGGTCTGCCACAGCTCGTCGGCCTGCCGCAGGGTGTCGTCGAGCGTGCCGTTGCTGTCGATGACGACATCGGCGATCTGCCGACGCTCGGCGTTGCTGGCCTGCGATGCCAACCGTTTGGCCGCCTCGTCTGGACTCAGGCCGCGGATGCCGACCAGGCGGCCGATCCGCACATCGTCGTCCGCCTCGACCACGACCACCAGATCGAAGCGGTGGTAACGGTCGTCGGTGATGCGCTCGGCGAGCAGCGGAACGTCGTAGACGACCACAGCGTGCGGGTCCGCGGCCGCCGCCGCCTCCATCCGCTCGCGGGCGAGCTTCTGGATCGCGGGGTGGGTGATCGCGTTCAGGTCGGCCCGTGCAGCCGGGTCGGTGAAGATGATGGCACCGAGGGCGGGCCGGTCAAGACTGCCATCCGCAGCGACTACGGATGGCCCGAATCGGCGCGCGATCGCAGCGAGACCCGGTGTTCCGGGCTCGACCACCTCACGGGCCAGGCCGTCGGCGTCGATATGCACGGCACCGTGTTCTGCCAGTCTTCGGGACACGACGCTCTTGCCCGACGCGATGCCGCCGGTGAGTCCGATCAGGTACACGCAGGCAATGCTAGTGCGCAGCAAGGGGCCGTTGAACGACGGATGGCCGGCCCATCGGGCCGGCCATCCGCAAGACGCTCGTTAGGAGTTGGAGCTGAGCTTCTCGCGCAGTGCGGCAAGAGCCTCGTCGTCGGCGAGAGTGC
>JAZJYU010000156.1:1005-19900 GCA_040390225.1 Actinomycetota bacterium
ACTCCGGTCGAGGGCTGGTCCTCTTCGAGCGCGGCGGCTGCAACCTGCTTCTTGTGCGACTCCCAACGAGCTTGGGCGGCAGCGTAGTCCTGCTCCCACTTCTCGCGCTGGGTCTCGAAGCCCTCTTTCCACTCGTTGGTCTCCGGGTCGAAGCCGTCAGGGTACTTGTAGTTGCCCTGATCGTCGTACTCGGTGAGCATCCCGTACAGCGCCGGGTCGAACTCGGTGCCTTCGGGGTCGACGCCCTCGTTGGCCTGCTTGAGGCTCAGCGAGATGCGACGGCGCTCCAGGTCGATGTCGATGACCTTGACGAAGACATCGTCGCCGACCGCCACGACCTGCTCGGCGAGCTCGACGTGCTTGCCCGACAGCTCCGAAATGTGCACGAGGCCTTCGATGCCCTCCGCGACGCGGACGAACGCGCCGAATGGAACGAGCTTCGTGACCTTACCCGGTGCGACCTGGCCGATCGCGTGGGTGCGTGCAAACACCTGCCACGGGTCTTCCTGGGTTGCCTTGAGGCTGAGCGAAACGCGCTCGCGGTCGAGATCGACTTCGAGGATCTCGACGGTGACCTCCTGGCCGACCTCCACGACCTCGGAGGCGTGCTCGATGTGCTTCCACGACAGTTCGGAGACGTGCACGAGCCCGTCGACGCCGCCCAGGTCGACGAAAGCGCCGAAGTTGACGATCGACGAGACGACGCCCTTGCGGACCTGGCCCTTGGCGAGGTTGTTGAGGAAGGTCGTGCGGCTCTCGGACTGGGTCTGCTCGAGCAGTGCGCGACGGCTGAGAACCACGTTGTTGCGGTTCTTGTCGAGCTCGAGGATCTTCGCCTCGATGTCCTGGCCGAGGTACGGCGTGAGGTCGCGGACGCGGCGCAGCTCGATGAGCGATGCCGGCAGGAAGCCGCGGAGTCCGATGTCGACGATGAGGCCGCCCTTGACGACCTCGATGACCGAACCGGTGACGATACCGTCGGCATCCTTGATCTTCTCGACATCTCCCCATGCACGCTCGTACTGCGCGCGCTTCTTGGAAAGGATGAGGCGGCCTTCTTTGTCTTCCTTCTGGAGGACGAGGGCCTCGACCATGTCGCCGACCTGGACGACCTCGGAGGGGTCGACGTCGTGCTTGATGGAGAGCTCACGGGAGGGGATGACGCCCTCCGTCTTGTAACCGACGTCGAGGAGGACCTCGTCACGATCGATCTTGACGACGGTGCCCTCGATGAGGTCGCCGTCGTTGAAGAATTTGAGGGTTTTTTCGACCGCGGCGAGAAAGTCTTCAGCAGATCCGATGTCGTTGATGGCGACCTGCTTGGGGCCGGTGGTCGTAATGAGTGTCATGTAGTTGTTGCTCCGATATGGGCATAGCTAGGGCCGTCGCGATTTTCTGTAGAGATTTTCTCCGCAACGGCAGGCGGATAGAGACGTCACAAACGTGACGTTATAGCTTAGCGCCTTCCAGTACCGAGTTCATATACGAGAGTTCGGTGTCGTAGACGTGGGCCGACTTCACTATGAACACCAGGCGGCCGACCGGCATTCCGAGGCCGTCCGCTACGCGACGCTGGAGATCCGCGAGCTCCACGAGGTTGCCATACCCCTTCGACCCGAAGTCGATGCTGTGCGCGTACACCACCTGTTCGACCCCGCCCGACCTGATCCAGAAGTCGAGCATGCTCACGCACGGAATGTAGCTCGTGTCGAGCAGCGGCTCGAAGGTGGTGATCGTCGCCGAGCGCGATGAGGGGTCGGCGTGGAGCCGGTCGATAACCCACTGCACCTGGTCCCGGCCCTTGGCGCCGTAGTCGAACAGCCGGCTGGCGTAGCTTCGGGCATCGCCGAGCGCGGCGACCAGCCGATGGTCTGTGAAGTTGGCGTGCATCCACGCGAGTCGCTCGGGGTCGGCCAGGCGCGCGATCAGGGGATCCTGCGGGTCGGGATGCGCCACTGTCAGCGTCGCCTGCTCGATCTCCAGGATCGGCATGGCGTCGTATTCGCCCGGTTCGCCGTGTGCCACTATCTGCTGCGCCACCTCAAGCCATGCCTCGCCGATCGTGTCGGTCGTGATGGTGATGTCCCTCATGCGCCGAGCAGCGCCGTCTTGAGGGTGTCCAGCCCGACGCCGCCGATGTCGAGCGCACGCTTATGAAAGGCCTTGATGTCGAAACCGTCCCCCGCGCGACGGGCGACCTCGTCACGCAACTGTTCCCAGATGCGCTGGCCCACCTTGTACGACGGTGCCTGGCCAGGCCAGCCGAGGTAACGGTTCACCTCGAACCGTACGAAACCCTCGTTCATGTTGACGTTACGGCCGAGAAAGCCGAACGCGTAGTCGCCCGACCAGGTGCCCGTCCCGTCGGGCAGCGGCTTCTCGAGGTGCACGCCGATGTCGAGAACGACACGCGCGGCACGCATGCGCTGGCCGTCCAGCATCCCGAGCCGGTCCCCCGGGTCGTCGAGGTAGCCGAGCTGCTCCATCAGCCGCTCGGCATACAGCGCCCAGCCCTCGCCGTGGCCGGAGGTCCAGTTCTGCCGGCGCCAGGAGTTGAGCAGGCTCTTGTTGTACGTCGCCTGCCCGACCTGAAGGTGATGCCCCGGCACACCCTCGTGATAGACCGTCGTGAGCTCACGCCAGGTGTCGAATTCGGTGACGCCCTCGGGAACGCTCCACCACATCTGGCCCGAACGAGAGAAGTCGTCGGTAGGTCCCGTGTAGTAGATGCCGCCCTCCTGCGTGGGGGCGATCATGCACTCCAGCCTTCGGAGCTCGTCCGGGATGTCGAACTGGGTGCCCGCCAGGTCGTTGATGGCTCGATCGCTGGTCGCCTGCATCCAGCGCCGCAGCGCGTCCGTTCCATGCAACTTGCGCTTCGGGTCGTTGTCGAGGAACTCGATCGCTTCGGCCACGCTCGCACCCGGCTTGATCTCGCGCGCGATAGCCTCCTGCTCGGCGACCATGCGCGCCAGCTCCTCGACGCCCCACTCATAGGTCTCGTCGAGGTCGATGACGGCGCCGACGAAGTACCGCGACGCGAGAGCGTAGACGTCGCGGCCGACAGCATCCCGCTGAGGTGCGTGCGGCGCCAGTTCGTTCTTGAGGAAGCCGGCCAGTTTCTCGTATGCATTCGCCGCGACCTGTGCTCCGGCGGCCAGCTCGCCCTTCACGGACTCGGGCAGCTCGCCTATCTCGGGCGCGGCATCCGCAGCCAGCTGAAAGAAGAATCCGGAATCGGCGACCTGCTTGTTCGCCTGGGTGATGACCTCGTTCACCTGCCGGATCGCGGGCACGTTCCCATGCCTGACACCGGCGCGAAGCGTCTCGATGTAGCCGTCCATCGCCGTAGGCAGGTTGCGCATGCGCAGCGCGATGTTCGCCCAGTCCTCGACGGATGCCGTCGGCAGAAGATCGAAGATGTCACGAAGATTCTGCGCCGGGCTCGCGATCACATTAAGGTCCCGCTCGTCGAACCGCGCGTCATGCCGGTCGATCAGCAATTGCAGATTGCGCGTCAGATCGAGCTTGGTGATCAGATCGACGTCATCGACCGGCGTGGCTGACGCGATCCGCGACAGTGCCTTCTTCGCCTCCAGCACTGCCTGCTCCGCGCCGGCAGGCGAGTAGTCGGAGAACTCGCCCTCGTGGCCCGGTCTGCCCAGTTCGACGCGCATCTCGGGATAGAGGTCGATCTCGGTATCGAGCCACTCCTCAGCGATCGCGTCGATCTTCGTGGCAGTGCGTGTCCGTTCGTCGTCACTCATCCTTCGAGTGTAGAAGAGTCACTCCTTGTCGAGATCGGTGTTCAGCAGGTCGGCGAGGCTGTCGAGCGCTTCGTCCGCCCCGTCGGCGTCCGACGCGATCGTCACGGTTTCGCCGTGCCCGATTCCGAGCGAGAGCACGCCGAGGATGCTGGCGGCGTTCACCGTCTTACCAGCGGCGTTGGTGAGCGTCACAGGTACGCCGGCCTTCGCAGCGGCCTGGCTGAACAGGGAGGCGGGACGGGCGTGGAGACCGACGCTCGAGGCGACGGTGACGGTGCGTTCTGGCATGTGACTCTCCTGTGTTTACGGTTCGATGGTGACTTTGATCGCTTCGCCTCTGGCGACGATCTCGATCGCCTCCAGCACATCGGCGAGCGGGAGGCGGTGCGTGATCAGATCACTCACCGGCACCGCGCCGGAGGCGATCAGTTCGAGCGCACGTTTGTTCTGCGCGGGACTCGATCCGTTCACGCCGACGATTGTGAGTTCGCGATAGTGAACGAGGTTGGCGTCGACGGTGATGTTCGGCTTGTCCTTGGGGAGCCCGCCGAACAGGCTGAGCCGGCCCTGGCGAGCGAGCATGTGAAGCCCCTGCTCCTGGGCGGCGCCGGACGCGGCCGCCGTGATGACGACATCCGCTCCCCTGCCGTCGGTGGCAGCGAGCACCGCTGCGACCGGGTCGGTGGATTCGGACGCGATGGCGAGATCGGGCTTCACCAGGTCGGCGGCGACGGCCAGCCGCTGCGCGTTCAGCTCGATGAGGATGACGAAGCTCGCCCCACGCGCCCGCGCGAGACGAACATGCAGGCATCCGATCGGGCCTGAGCCGATGACGACCACTGTGTCACCCGCTCCGACGCGGGCCAGCTCCTGACCGTTGAGAACGCACGCGAGCGGCTCGGTGACGGAGGCCTCGGCGAACCCGAGTCCGTCGGGGATGCGATTGAGTCCGTCGACTGCGAGCACCTCGCGTGGCACGATCATGTACTCCGCGAACCCGCCGGGGAACTGATAGCCCATCGAGAGCTGGTTCGGGCAGACGCTCATTCGCCCGGCCAGGCAGTCCGGGCAGGTGCCGTCGGGTATCGCGGCGATGACCTGCACGCGGTCGCCGACGGACCAGCCGTCGACGCCCGCACCGATCTCGACGATCTCACCCGCGATCTCGTGCCCCATCACCTGCGGGGGCGTCATGTTCGGATGCCCCGAGCGCGAGATCTTCACGTCCGTGCCACAGGTGGAGCAATTGCGCACACGGATCTTCACCTCGCCCGCCGCCGCCGTCGGCTCGTCGGCCTGCTCGAGCCTGATGTCCCCGGGGGCGTAGAACCTCGCTACCTTCACGCCCTGTTACTCGTCCTCATCCTCGGGCTCGAGCAGGGCATAGACCTGCTCGGGCGTGGTCGCAGCACGCAGGGCCGCTGCTCTGTCGGGGTCGAGAAGAACGGTGGCCAGCTGGGACAGCAGGGCGATGTGCCCGTTGCCGCGGGCGGCGATGCCCACGCAGACGAACACCTCATTGCCGTCCCAGTCGACCCCCTTCGGGAACCTCAGCACCACCAGGGCGTCGGTCTTCACCGCGTCCTTGCCGGCGAGGGTGCCGTGAGGTATCGCGACCCCTTCACCGACGAAGGTGGAGACGGTGTTCTCACGCTCGATCATCGCGTCGATGTAGCTCGCGTCGATAGCGCCGGTGTCGAGCAGTGCGGAACCGACCTGCCTGATCGCGTCGAACTTGTCGGTGGCCGATTCGTTCAGGCGGATCGACTCCTCCGAGATCAGCGCGGTCAGGGCAGGTGCGGCTTCGTCCGTCATCGTCAGACCTCGAAGGAGTCGCCGGCCTGGATGGCCTTGACGATCTTGGCCACGGCAGGGTCACCCAGGAAGAGCTGGAACGGCACGACGGGCACGCCGGGTACCGTTGCCCGCGCTCGGTCTGCGAGCCCAGCCTGGGTGAACACCAGGTCGGCGTCGGTCGGAATCTCGGCGACAGCGGAATGCTCCACCGTCACCCCGTTCTTCGCGAGTTGCTTCTTCAGCGAACTGGCGAGCATGACGCTCGACCCCATGCCCGCGTCGCACGCAACCACCAGCTTCTTGATGCTGGATCCGTCGACTGTTGCCATGATCAATCTCCCTTGTGAGGTTCGGTCGGATGGGTGGCTCAGGCAGCCGGCGCAGCGGCGCCGGCCTTCGAAGCCTTCTTGTTCTGGGCAGTCTGCTCTCTTGCGGCCTCGAGGTCGATAGCAGCGTCCACGGCGGACTCACCGCGGCCGAAACGCAGCAGCAGCATCCCCATCACGAAGGTGACGCCCGCGGAGATGACGACACCGAGCACGATCAGCGCGAGTTCGTTCGGCGGCGACTCCAGGATCCAGGCGAAGATGCTGCCCGGCGACGCGGGAGCCCGCAGACCGAGATGGAAGATCGACTCCCAGAGCACGCCGCTCGCGCCACCGACGATGGCGGCGATGACGAGGATCGGCTTCATAAGCACGTAGGGGAAGTAGATCTCGTGGATGCCGCCGAGGAACTGAACGACCATCGCCGCCGGGACGGTGCCGCGGATGGCCCGCGGCCCGAACAGCAGCATGGCGGTCAGGATGCCGAGACCCGGGCCGGGGTTCGACTCGATCATGAACAGGATTGACTGGCCCGCGGTCGCGGCCTGCTCGGTGCCCAGCGGTGTGAACACGCCATGGTTGATGGCGTTGTTCAGAAACAGCACTTTCGCCGGCTCGACGATGATCGAGACCAGCGGCAGGAGGTGGATGTTGACCAGCGCGTTCGCCAGCCAGCCCAGCCACTGGGTGATCCAGAAGGTCGCCCAGCCGATCACGTACAGGCCGACGATCGCCATGCCGCCGCCGATGATGCCGGCCGAGAAGTTGTCGACGAGCATCTCGAACCCGCCCTTCACCTTGTCGGCGATGAAGTTGTCCCACAGCTTCAGGAGCAGCGCGGTGAGCGGCGCGATGACGAACGCGCCGAGGATGGCGGGTCCGATGTCGGCAATGCTCGTCGGGGCGGTCGATTTGACCCCGTTGAGCGTCAGAGGCACGAGCTGCAGTGCCACCGGCGACAGCATCACTCCAATCGTCGCCACAGCCCCCACGACCGCACCGCGCGTCCCGTGCACGAGCTTGCCGCCGGTGTAGCCGATGAGGATCGGGATGAGGATGTTGATCAGCGGACCGACCACCGACCCGATCTGGGTTGTGATCGGCAGCGGGTGCGCCGTCGTGCCGGCGATGGTGTTGATCCAGCCGGTAGGGATGAACAGGGTGGTGATGAGACCGAACGCGATGAAGGCGCCCAGGTTCGGCATCACCATCCCGGCCAGGAACGCGCCGACGCGCTGTACCCTGGCCCGGGCACCGGTACCGGTGACCTCTGGTGTGTAAGCAGACATTTCTCTCAGGTACTCCTTTGTACGGTTGCGGACTGTGCTGACGGTATTTCGGTGGTGCTATGTGGCCACGAGTGGCCGATCCAGGTCTGGCTGCCATGCCAGCTGGACGTTCGAGTGGGCGATGTCGCCCGGTCCGGGAACCGAGGTCCCCGGAAGACTTGCCGCCGCCGAACCCCAGGCGAGCGCCTCGAGGAGGGCGGCATCCTCGGCTGTCTCGTCGAGGGCGAACCGCGAGAGGAAGCCGGCGAGAAAACAGTCGCCCGCGCCCACTGTGCTTCGCGGCACGATGACGGATGACTCCCCCACCAGCACCCCGCCCGCGCTGACCAGCACCGCGCCGTCGGCCCCCAGGCTGACGAGCACACGCTCGACACCGCGGCCACGCAATTCCTCGGCCGCGCTGATCACCTCGGCTATCGACGTGACCTGGCGTCCGACGACCTCGGCGAGTTCAGCACGGTTGGGCTTGACCAGGCGGGGACGAGCGGCGAGCGAGGCAACAAGCGCTTCGCCGCTCGTGTCTATGGCGAGACTCGCTCCGAGGGCGGTGACGCCCGCGAGCAGCTCGACGAACTGTTCTGTCCCGAGATCGGGCGGGAGGCTGCCGGAGATGACGACCCAGTCACCGGAGGAGATGGTTGCGGCCAGCACCTCGGTGAGCGCGGCCAGGTCGGCGATGGAGAGCGGCGACCCGGGCTCGTTGAGCTTCGTCACGGTTCCGTCGGGCTCGGCCACCGTGAGATTCGAACGGGTTCGCCCGCTCACAGGAACGTAGCGGGCGGAAACGCCGGCATCATCCAGCAGCGCGCTCAGCTCGGCGCCCTCCGCCCCGGCAACCGGCAGCACTGCGACGCTCTGTGTGCCGTTCAGCGCCAGTGCCCGAGTGACGTTCACGCCCTTGCCGCCGGGCTGGATCACCGGTATCGACGTGCGCAGCACTGCCCCGCGCTCCAGAGCGTCGACTTCGACGGTGCGGTCCAGACTCGGATTGAGTGTGACGGTCACGATCACACGATCACCATCCGCGGACCGGCGTTCTCCACGTCCTCCGCCAGCTCGACATCGAGTTCCACGTCGCTGATGACGGTGTCGATCGCACTGAGCGGCGCGACCATCGAGAAATCCTCGCGGCCGAACTTGCTGTGATCGGCGAGCACCACGGTGCGTCGGGATGCCGCGATGAGTGCCCGCTTGACGCTCGCCTCCGCGATGTCGGGCGTCGTGAGCCCGCGCTCCACGCTGATTCCGTTCGTACCCATGAACGCGACGTCGACGAACAGTTCCGCGATCTGGGCGCGCGTCCACTCGCCGACCGCGGCCAGCGTGCGCGGCCTGACGACACCGCCGAGCAGATGCAGACTGATGTTCGGCCTGGTGATGAGCGCGTGGGCCACCGGTATCGAGTGGGTGACGACGGTGAACTCGCGGTCGAGCGGAAGCAGCTGGGCGAGACGGACGGTCGTAGTGCCAGCGTCGATGATGATCGAGCCGCCGTCGGGCAACTCATCGAGCGCGGCCCGAGCGATGCGATCCTTCTGGCCGGAGGCGTGACCCTCCCGGTCCGCTATCCCCGGCTCGATCCCGAGGCGCTCGACCGGAATCGCCCCACCATGCACGCGTCGCAGCACCCCTCGGCGTTCGAGGGCGGTCAGATCCCGCCGAACCGTCTCGGGGGTGACGGCGAGATCGCGGGCCAGGCCTGCTACATCGACCCGTCCATTGGCGCGAGCAGTCTCCATGATCTGCTGGTGCCGCTCGGGAGCGTACATTCGACCTCGTTGTCTTCGGACACGAACCAACATTCAGAATGTTGTTGTTGGCTTATATAAGTCCGTTTAAGTCCGGTTGTCAACTCACGGCAAACTGTCAGCGTGTCGCGCGAAGAGAGCGGGTCGAGCTGCGCGCTGGAGCTTTGGCGATTGCATCGCAATCGCGCGACGCCAGTGACCGAGCGGGCTAGCCCGCTCGGTCACCGGCTCGACCCGCTTAAGCGCTCAGTGCGCGGCCGCGTCCCAGTTCGGGCCGGTGCCGACCTGTACGGTCAGCGGCACCCTCAGGTCCGCCGCGTGCTCCATGCGATCGGTGACGATCGCCGTCACCGCATCCAGCTCGCCATCCGCCACCTCGAACACCAGTTCGTCGTGAACCTGCAGCAGCATCTGAGATGCCAGCTCTTGGTCGCGCAGGTCGGCGGCAACCCCGAGCATGGCACGCTTCATGATGTCGGCCGCAGAGCCCTGAATGGGCGCGTTCAACGCCTGGCGCTCCGCGTTCTCGCGCAACACCCGGTTCGTCGACTTGAGATCCCCGAATGGCCGACGGCGACCGAAGATCGTCTCGGTGTACCCGTCTTCGCGCGCCTGCTCGACGACCCCGCGCAGGTAGTCACGCACCGCGCCGAAGCGGGTGAAGTAGTCGGCCATCAGCTGTTTCGCCTCTGACGTCTCGATGCGGAGCTGCTTTGAGAGCCCGAAAGCGCTCAGGCCGTATGCGAGTCCGTACGACATCGCCTTGACCTTATTGCGCATTGCGGGCGTGACGTCCGACGGCTCGACCGAGAAGATGCGTGAACCGACGAACCGGTGCAGGTCTTCCCCGGAGTTGAAGGCCTCGATCAGTCCCGCGTCACCAGAGAGGTGCGCCATGATCCGCATCTCGATCTGCGAGTAGTCGGCGGTGAGCAGGGTCGAGAAGCCCGCCCCGTACTCGAAAGCCGACCGGATCTCACGCCCGACCTCCGTTCGCACCGGGATGTTCTGCAGGTTCGGGTCGGTGGACGAGATCCGGCCTGTGCTCGTACCGGTCTGGTCGTACCGTGTGTGGATGCGGTGGTCCGGCGCGATGGACCGCTCCAGCGTCTCGACGATCTGCCTCAGCTTCGTCGCGTCGCGATGCTGCAGCAGCAGGTCGAGGAATGGGTGCGGATTCTGTTCCTGCAGATCGGCGAGGGACGCCGCATCCGTCGAATAGCCGGTCTTGTTGGATCGCGTCTTCGGCATCTGCAGGTCTTCGAAGAGCACTTGCTGCAATTGCTTCGGTGACCCGAGGTTCACTTCGCGACCGATCTCCGCATACGCACGGGACGCGAGGTCGGCTGCCGTCGACCCCAGCTCGCTGTTCAGCCTGCCGAGAATCTCGGCATTGACGGTGACACCGGTGGACTCCATGAGCGATACCACTGGAATCAGCGGTAGTTCGATCTGCTGCAGCACCGATCTCGATCCGGCGTCGAGCCGTTCATCGAGGTACTCCGCGACCCTAAGCACGTACCAGGCCTCGGTCGCAGGACTGACCGCGTCGGTCTCGGGCACCAACTGGTTCGGGTCCGGTTCGGCGAGGTGCTCGCCCAGGTGGGTGTAGACCTGCGCGGCGAGAGCCTGGTCGTGGCCGCCGGGCTTCAGCAGCCAGGCCGCCAGGGTGGTGTCGAAGACGACTCCGCCGACAGCAAGGCCGGCTTTCTGCAATGCCTTGAGCAACGGTTTGTAGTTGAAGACGTATTTCGGCGATTCACCCGCGAGCCAGTCGGCCAGGAAGGTGTAGTCGAGCCGCCCGGCCGCCCAGGGAACATAGGCGCTGTCGTCGGCGGACGCGATGCCGAAGCCGCTGAGGCCGTCGGGCCCGAATTCGAGCTGGAGCCCGAGCGGCTTGGTGCCATCGCCCGACTGCTTCGCGAGCCAATGGCCGAGCTCCTCGTCGATCATCGTTCGCACGGTCGGGATCGCACTCACCGGCTGCGCTGAGCCCTCGCCCTCCGACCCCATCGACACCGGGTCCCCCGCCGCGGCGGCGAGCTTGAGAACGCGGTCGAGCAGTGTGCGGAACTGCAGCTTGTCGAAGACCTCCCGCACCCTCGCCTCATCTATCGGCTTCCGCGCGAGATCGGCTGGCCCGACGGGCAGCTGCACGTCGGTGACGAGCCGGTTCAGGCGGCGGTT
The DNA here is from genome assembly GCA_040390225.1 of Actinomycetota bacterium. Taxonomy (GTDB): domain Bacteria; phylum Actinomycetota; class Actinomycetes; order Actinomycetales; family Microbacteriaceae; genus Lacisediminihabitans. The sequence goes on from JAZJYU010000156.1 coordinate 12,120, forward strand.
GCGGATCGCATTGTCCTTCTGCTCCCGCAGCTTGTCCCCCACGACGCCTTTGATCTCGTTCGCGTGCTCCAGCACGGCGTCAAGGCTGCCGTACTGCTGTATCCACTTCACCGCGGTCTTCTCACCGACCTTGTCGATGCCGATCAGGTTGTCGCTGGTCTCCCCCACCAGCGCGGCGATGTCGGGATACTGGGGCGGCTCGATGCCGTAGCGCTCGAACACGGCATCGCGGTCGTACCGCTTGAGCTCTGACACGCCACGGGCGTTCGGGTACAGCAGGGTCACGTCGTCGTTGACCATCTGGATGGCGTCGCGGTCACCCGAGACGACCAGCACGCGGTAGCCTTCCGCCGCGCCCTGGCTGGCCAGGGTGGCGAGGATGTCGTCGGCCTCGAAATCCTCCTTCGCGATGGTGGTGATCCCCATCGCGTGCAGCGCCTCCTCCAGCAGGGGAATCTGCCCGACGAACTCCGGCGGCGTCGCGTCGCGGGTTCCCTTGTATTCCGGGTATTCACGCGTGCGGAACGAGAAGCGCGAGATGTCGAACGCCACCCCGAGGTGAGTCGGTTTCTCGTTGGTGATGAGCATGTTCAGCATCGAGATGAAACCATGAATGGCATTGGTGTGCTGACCCTCACGGTTCTGAAAACTGTCGACCGGCAGGGCGTAAAAGGCCCGGAAGGCAAGCGAATGCCCGTCGATTATGAGCAGGGTAGGCTTTTCGGTGTCCGGCACGAAAGCCAGCCTAACGGCGGCCGCCGACAGCTCGAAGCCCCGCAGGAGGACGACGTTGACCAGTTATCCGGAGGGTACAGACCCCGAGATCATCGCGCTGCTCGAGCAGACGCAGGGGGGCGAGCTCTCGCAGAAGATGCAGATGGAGTTTCTGGAACTGTCCGCGGAGCGCTCGATCGCGCGGATGCCGGTCGAAGGCAACCGGCAGGTGACCGGCATCCTGCACGGCGGCGCCCATGTCGTGCTCGGCGAGTCGCTCGGATCGGTGTCGGCCGCCATCCACGCCGGCCCTGGCCGCTACTGCGTCGGTATCGAGATCAATGCCAGCCACAGCCGCTCGATCGCCGCGGGATTCGTCACAGCGACCTGCACGGCGCTCAGTCTCGGGCGCACCCTCGCCACCCACGAGATCGTGATCCGCGACGAGCAGCAGCGCCGGCTGTCGACCGTGCGGATGACGAACCTGCTGATGGACCGCTAGGCCCGCGTTCCCCTGAGCTTGTCGAAGGTACGCTTCGACGAGTTCAGTGACCGCTATTTCTTAGCGCTGAGCTGCTCGATGATCGCCTGAGCGACGTCGTGCATGGTGAGCCGGCGGTCCATGGAGGCCTTCTGGATCCAGCGGAATGCCTCCGGCTCGGAGAGCCCCATCTTCTCGTTGAGCAGGCCCTTGGCACGGTCGACGAGCTTGCGAGTCTCGAAACGCTCGACGAGGTCACTGACCTCTGCCTCGAGTGTGATGATCTGTGCGTAGCGGGCAAGGGCGATCTCGATCGCGGGAAGCAGGTCGTTGGGCGTGAAGGGCTTCACGACGTAGGCGAGCGCACCGGCCTCGGTCGCCCGGTCCACCAGTTCTTTCTGGCTGAAGGCGGTGAGCAGCACGACCGGCGCGATGTGGTTCTTGGTGAGCCGCTCGGCAGCGGAGATACCGTCGAGAAGCGGCATCTTGACATCCATGATGACGAGGTCAGGACGCAACTCCGTCGCCAGGGCGACCGCGGTCTCGCCGTCACCCGCCTCACCGACGACCTCGAAACCGTTGTCCCGCAATGTCTCGACGATGTCGAGCCGGATGAGCGACTCATCCTCCGCCACGACGACGCGGCGGGGGGCCTGCTGGACGGAATCCTGGTCACTCACGCTGACCACCCTACGGTATTCTTTCCCTCGTTATCGTGCGCCGGATTGGCGGAATGGCAGACGCGGGGCACTCAAAATGCTTTGCCCGAAAGGGCGTGCGGGTTCAAGTCCCGCATCCGGCACGACTCCTATTCACTCGACGACCCGGGGGAACCGATGTCGAACACCGAAGGAACCCCGGTCGTCGTGCCGGGCTGGTACGCCGACTACGAGAACCCGCAACGTCTGCGCTGGTGGGACGGCACGCAGTGGACCGAGCACGTGAGCGATCCCGCACCGGCGCAGTACTCCGCCGTGCAGACCACACCGCTGCCGGCAACCGCTCGCCTGGGGAACGTCTTCATCTGGATCATCGTGTTCCTGCCGCTGCTGGCCATCGTCCAGCTCCTGCTGACCGACTACACCGCCATCGCGCACGCGTCGCTCGCTGCACCATCCGGTTCGGGTGTCGAGGGCATCGGCGTCTACAGCGCTCCCGGAACCCTGCTTGCCACCCTGCTGAGCTACGTCGTCGCAGCGGCCGCCATCGTGCTTGCATTCTTCGACTGGCGTTCGCTGAAGAGGGTGGGCGTCGATCGGCCCTTCCACTGGGCCTGGGCCTTCTTCGCCGTCATCGGGCTGGGCATCGTCTACGTGATCGGCCGTTCAGTGGTGGTGCACCGCCGCAGTGGTCGCGGACTGGCGCCGCTGTGGGTGCACATCGGCATCGCGGTCGTCTACCTGGTGGTGGTCGTGGTGAAGGTCAGCCAGATGGTGTCGTACGTCTTCGCCAATCTGCCGAACATCCCCACCACCTGAGCCGGTGGCGGGGATGCCCGCACAGCTCAGTCCGCGTGCTCGCCGCTCTCCCAGACCGGAGCCTGGGCGTTCACCGCGTCACCGACCACATGCACCCGCAGGTCGTTGGTCGACCCGGGGATGCCGGGAGGGGAACCCGAGATCACCACGACCTTCTCGCCGGTGACGGCCAGGCCTTCGCGCAGCAGAACCTCGTCCACCTGGCGATACATCGCATCGGTGTGAGTCACGCGCTCGACGATGAAGGATTCGATCCCCCAGATCAGCGACATGCGGCGGCGGATCGCCTCGTCCGGCGTGAAAGCCTTCATCGGGATCTTGAATCGCAGTCGGGACATGCGGCGGGCCGAATCACCGGACTCGGTGAACACACAGACGTATTTCGCCTCGACGAAGTCGGCCACCTCGGCGGCGGCGAGAGTGATCGCACCGCCCTGCGTGCGCGGCTTCGTCCCGAGCGGAGGGATGCGCTCAAGGCCGTGCTCTTCGGTCGACGTGACGATGCGCGCCATGGTCTGCACGGTGATGACCGGGTATTCGCCGACGCTCGTCTCCCCGGAGAGCATCACGGCATCCGCGCCGTCGAGGATCGCGTTCGCCACGTCAGAGGTCTCGGCGCGGGTCGGAACCGGGCTCGAGATCATCGACTCGAGCATCTGAGTGGCCACGATGACCGGCTTCGCCATGCGACGGGCCAGTTCGATGGTGTGCTTCTGAACTATCGGAACCGCCTCGAGCGGCAGTTCGACGCCGAGGTCACCGCGCGCCACCATGATCGCATCGAAGGCATCGATGATCGCCTCCAGGTGGTCGACCGCCTGCGGCTTCTCGATCTTCGCGATGACCGGAACCCTGCGCCCCTCCTCCGCCATGATCTCGTGCACCCGGACCACGTCATCCGCGTTGCGCACGAACGACAGGGCGATCAGGTCGGCGCCGAGGTTGAGTCCCCAGCGCAGGTCGGCTTCGTCTTTCTCGGAGAGTGCCGGCACGTTCACCGCGACGCCCGGCAGGTTGATGCCCTTGTTATTGGAAACCGCGCCGCCGACCACGACCCTGGTGGTGACCACCGTCCCGTCGGTCGAGATGACCTCGAGCTTCACCTTGCCGTCGTCGATGAGGAGCGGGTCGCCCGGCTTCACATCCTGCGGAAGGCCTTTGAAGGTCGTGCCCGAGATCTCCTTGGTACCGAGGATGTCCTCGATGGTGATCTTGAAGATGTCGCCGACCGCGAGGTCGTACGGGCCGTTCTCGAACTTTCCGAGGCGGATCTTCGGGCCTTGCAGGTCGACCAGGATGGCGACCGCCTTGCCGGTATCGGCCGCCGCCTTGCGCACGTTCTGGTATACCTCTTCGTGCACGTCGTAGCTGCCGTGACTGAGGTTCATGCGGGCGACATCCACCCCGGCCTCGATGATGGCCCGGATGTTCTCGTAGCTCGACGTTGCCGGCCCGAGGGTGGCGACGATCTTTGCGCGTCTCATTGGTTGCTTTCTATTGATGTTCAGATCGAGATGGCGTGGTCTGTCGGGCGAACGGGCGACGGCAGCTGCGTCTCCCCCTCAAGGTACCGGTCGACGGCGGCGGCGGCCGCGCGCCCCTCGGCGATGGCCCAGACGATGAGCGACTGGCCACGACCGGCATCTCCGGCAACGAAGATACCCGCGGCACTGGTCTGGTAGTCGTCGTTCCGCTGAACATTTCCCGACTCCATGGGGAGGCGCAACTGCTGCTCCATGAGCTCGCTCTCCGTTCCCGTGAAGCCGAGGGCGAGCAGCACGAGGTCCGCCGGGATCTCCCGCTCGGTTCCGGACTTCGGCACGCGCCTGCCGTCGATGTACTCCGTCTCGGCAACGCGGATCGCGCGCACCTCGCCCGCGTCGTTTGCGAGGAACTCGACCGTGGACGCGAGATAGACCCGCTCCCCGCCCTCCTCGTGCGCACTCGACACCTCGAACAGGGTCGGGGTCATCGGCCACGGCTGGTGGTCGGGACGTTCCGTGGGGGGCTGGATGCCGATCGCGAGGTTGGTGACAGAAAGCGCGCCCTGGCGGTGAGCTGTTCCGATGCAGTCGGCACCCGTGTCACCGCCGCCGAGGATCACGACGTGCTTGTCCTCTGCGGTGATCTGGCCGGCGATCGTGTCCCCCGCCCCCACCTTGTTCTGCTGCACGAGGTACTCCATCGCGAAGTGCACGCCGGGCAGATCACGGCCCGGGATCGGCAGGTCGCGGGGGGCGAGCGCGCCGGTGGCGATCACGACGGCGTCGTACCGCGACCGCAGATCGTCCCAGCTGATGTCGACTCCGATGTTCACGCCGGCCCTGAAGCGCGTTCCCTCCGCCTGCATCTGGCGCAGCCGGTTCTCGAGATGCTTCTTCTCCATCTTGAAGTCGGGAATGCCGTAGCGCAGCAGCCCGCCGATACGGTCATCCCGCTCGAACACCGCGACGGTGTGACCGGCACGGGTGAGCTGCTGCGCGGCTGCCAGGCCGGCGGGGCCCGAGCCGACGACGGCGACCGTCTTGCCGGTGAGGCGCTCCGGCGGATGTGGTTCCACCCAGTCGTTCGCGAAGGCCTGGTCGATGATGGACACCTCGACCTGCTTGATCGTGACGGCCGGCTGGTTGATCGCGAGCACGCAGGACGATTCGCACGGTGCTGGGCAGAGGCGGCCGGTGAACTCGGGGAAGTTGTTGGTGGCGTGCAGACGCTCGATCGCCTGTCGGCCCTCGCCACGCCAGGTGAGATCGTTCCACTCCGGGATGAGATTGCCGAGCGGGCAGCCGTGATGGCAGAACGGCACACCGCAGTCCATGCACCGGCCGGCCTGAATGCGCGTGGTCGCCGCATCGCCCTGCTCGTAGACCTCTTTCCAGTCCATGAGCCGAAGCGCGACCGGTCGCCGCGCAGGCGTCTCCCGCTCGCGCGTCTTCAGAAAACCTTTCGGGTCACCCACCGGTCACCTCCATGATGCGGTTCCAGACCACGTCGCCGTCCGGGTCGAGGCCCTCCTCGACCGCCTCCGCCCGCGTGGCCAGTACGGCGGCGTAATCACGTGGCAGAACCTTCACGAACTGGGCCATCGTCTCCTCGGGCGTTTCCAGCATCCGTTTCGCGACCGCCGAATCCGTCTCGGCGACGTGCCGCTCGAGCAGATCCGTCACGATCTCGATGTCGCCCGCGCCGAGCGGCAGCAACTCCAGCTCCCCGGACTCGAGGGCGTCACGGTTCACTCGCTCGCGCTTGAGGTTGTGCACATACGCTGTTCCGCCTGACATGCCGGCACCGAGGTTGCGGCCGGTTCCGCCGAGAATCAGGGCCAGTCCGCCGGTCATGTACTCGAGGGCGTGGTCGCCCACGCCTTCGACGACGGCCGTCGCCCCGGAGTTGCGCACCAGGAATCGTTCGCCGACGATACCGCGAAGGAACATACTGCCCTGGGTAGCGCCGTAGCCGATCACGTTGCCGGCGATCACGTTGTTCTCCGCCTTGAAGACACTCGCACGGTCGGGCCGGATGATGATCTCCCCGCCGCACAGACCCTTGCCGACGTAGTCGTTGCTGTCGCCATTCAGCCGGAGCGTGATGCCGCTCGGCAGGAACGCGCCGAACGACTGGCCGGCGGTGCCATTGAGAGTGACATCGATCGTTCCGCTCGGCAGGCCGTTCTCGCCGTGACGCACGGTCACCTCGTGGCCGAGCATGGTTCCGACGGCGCGCTCGGTGTTCCTCACCGGGAGGGAGATCGAGACCGGTGTGCCATCGCTCAGCGCGGCAGCGCCGGCGGCGATCAGCTGCACGTCGAAATGCTTGTCGAGTTCGTGCCGCTGCTTCGTGATGTTCCGCCGTGGCTCGGCTGGGCCGAACTCCGGCCCTTCGAGGATCGGCGACAGGTCGAGGCCGTCCGCCTTCCAGTGTTCGATCGCGCCGTTGACGTCCAGCAGCTCGGAGTGTCCGATGGCCTCCTCGATGGAGCGGAATCCGAGCTCCGCGAGGTACTCACGAACCTCTTGCGCCAGGAACTCGAAGAAGTTGACCACGAACTCGGGCTTGCCGGTGAAGCGCGCGCGCAACTCGGGGTTCTGCGTCGCGACACCGACCGGACAGGTGTCCAGATGGCAGACCCGCATCAGGATGCAGCCGGACACGACGAGCGGAGCTGTCGCGAACCCGAACTCCTCCGCCCCGAGCAGGGCACCGATGATGACGTCGCGGCCCGTCTTCAGCTGTCCATCGACCTGCACGACGACCCGGCCGCGCATGCCGTTGAGCATGAGGGTCTGCTGCGTCTCCGCGAGGCCGAGTTCCCAGGGCGTGCCCGCGTGCTTGAGGGAGTTCAGTGGACTGGCACCGGTGCCGCCGTCGTGACCAGACACGAGAACAACGTCGGCCAACGCCTTGGTCACGCCCGCCGCAACCGCACCGATGCCCGACTGGCTGACGAGCTTCACGTGCACCCGGGCATCGGGGTTGGCGCGCTTGAGGTCGAAGATGAGCTGCTTGAGGTCTTCGATCGAGTAGATGTCGTGGTGAGGGGGCGGGCTGATCAGGCCTACGCCGGCCGTCGAGTGGCGGGTGCGTGCGATCCACGGGTAGACCTTGGCAGCGCTGAGCTGCCCGCCCTCGCCCGGCTTCGCTCCCTGCGCCATCTTGATCTGGATGTCGGTGGCATGCGTGAGATACATGCTGGTCACCCCGAACCGACCGCTCGCCACCTGCTTGATCGCGCTGCGACGCTGCGGGTCGAGCAGGCGAACTGTGTCTTCACCGCCCTCGCCGGTGTTGCTCTTGGCGCCGATGCTGTTCATGGCGATCGCGAGGTTCTCGTGCGCCTCCTGGCTGATCGAACCGTAGCTCATCGCCCCGGTCGAGAACCGGGCGATGATCGAGGCGATGGACTCGACCTCATCGATCGGCACCGGCGGACGCACACCGGTGCGCAATTCGAAGAGCCCGCGCATGGTCTTCAGGTCATGCGCCTGATCGTCGACCAGCTTCGTGTACTCGCGGAAGATGTCGTACCGTCGCGACCGGGTGGCGTGCTGCAGCCGGAACACCGTGTCGGGGTTGAACAGATGAGGCGGACCCTCGCGGCGCCACTGGTA
>JAZJYU010000156.1:19910-21143 GCA_040390225.1 Actinomycetota bacterium
ACTGGTACTCGCCGCCGATCGCGAGCCTCTCATGCACGCTCGCAGCGGGGTCGACCGGGTACGCGGCCGCGTGACGCTGGGCCGCCTCACGGGCGATCACATCCATGCCGACCCCTCCGAGCAGGCTGGAGGTGCCCGTGAAGTACTGGTCGATGAAGTCCTGGGCAAGGCCGACGGCCTCGAAAGCCTGGGCGCCGGCGTATGAGCCGATCACCGAGATTCCCATCTTGGACATGATCTTCAGCACGCCCTTGCCCAGCGCCTTGTTGAGGTTCTTGACGGCCTTCTCGGGCGCGAGACCCTGGATCATGCCGCTGCGCACCAGTTCCTCCGCCGTCTCCATGGCGAGGTAGGGGTTGATCGCGGACGCGCCATAGCCGACCAGCAGTGCGACGTGGTGAACCTCGCGCACGTCGCCCGCCTCGACGATGAGCCCGACCTTCATGCGGGTCTCCTGGCGGATCAGGTGGTTGTGCACCGCCGCCACCATGAGCAGCGAGGGCACAGGCGCGAGCTCGCGCGTCGAATCACGGTCCGAGAGCACGAGGAACAGCGCCCCCTCGTCGATGGCCCGGTCCGCCTCATCGCACATCGCCGCGATCCGCCGCTCCATCGCACTCTCGCCGTCCTCGACCCGGTACAGGCCCTTGATGGTGTGCGCCGGCCGTACGGTGGAACCCTTGGGCGCGATGTGCTGGATCTTGGCCAGCTCGTCGTTGTCGATCACCGGGAAGTCGAGCACAACCTGGCGCGCGTGCTCCGGCGTCGCGTCAAGTAGATTTCGCTCAGGCCCGAGACCCACCTTGAGCGAGGTGACGACCTCCTCGCGGATGCTGTCGAGCGGCGGATTCGTCACCTGAGCGAACTGCTGGGTGAAGTAGTCGAACAGCAGGCGCGGTCGTTCGCTCAGCACCGCGATCGGGGTGTCGGACCCCATCGCGCCGAGCGGCTCCGCGGCAGTGAGCGCCATCGGACGAACCAGAATGCGCACCTCCTCTTCGGTGTAACCGAAGGTGCGCTGGCGGCGAGTGACCGACGCCGGGGTGTGCACGATGTGCTCGCGCTCTGGAAGGTCATTGAGGTGGATGCGGCCCTTCTCGAGCCACTCCCTCCACGGCTTCGAGGCGGCCAGCTCGCTCTTGATCTCATCGTCCTCGACGATGCGGCCCGCCTCGGTGTCGACGATGAACATCTTGCCCGGGCGCAGCCGGCCCTTGCGCACGATACGGCTCG
>JAZJYU010000157.1:0-4450 GCA_040390225.1 Actinomycetota bacterium
GTGCCGAGACGAGCCAGAGAATGAGAAAGACGATCGCTGCGATCAGCAGAACCGTCCCCGCGATCGCGATCGGCAGAGCATTGGCGGTGAGCCAGGCGTCCACGGTGCCCTCCATTCGTGTCCAGAGTCGAGGGTACCGCCTTAAGCCGATCGAGCTGCGCGCTGGAACTGAGGCGATCACAGCGCAATCGCCTCAGCCATTGAAGCGCGAGCTGCGGCGTGCCAGGACCGACGAAGCTGTGCTTCGTCGGTCCTGGCGACGCGCTCTACCTACTTCGCCCGGGGGTACCCGGCGTTAGCGCGCAGCACCTCGAGGCGTGCGCGGTATTCCTTCTCATCGATGTCACCGTTGGCGAAGCGCTCGGCGAGTGTCGATTCCGCACTTCGGGCCGCGCCCCAGCCGCCCCAGCCGGGGTGTCCGCCGTTCAAGGCCCAGTTACGGCGCCAGCGACGACGACCGAGACCGACGATGAGAGCGATCACGACGATCCAGAACAACGGGATGAGGAGGAACAGGAACCCGAATCCGGGAAAGCCCATGGGACCACCGAAGTGGTGGACGAGAGCCAATGATGCGAACACGTTGATTCCATTTCTGTCGAGGTTCCGGCGGAACCGTTATCCCCAACACTCGTCGTCGGCGAGCGATCCCGAATCTGCCGCGCGGATGCTTCTGGCTACTCTCGCGGGAGCAGTTCGCGCTACTGCTCGTACCCCGCCCGCACGAGTCCGGTTTCGTAGGCGACGACGACGAGCTGAACCCGGTCGCGTGCGGCCAGTTTCGACATGATCCGCGACACGTGGGTCTTCGCGGTGAGCGGGCTCAGGAACAGCTTGCGCCCGATCTCATCGTTCGTGAGTCCCTGCCCGACGAGGCCAAGAACCTCACGCTCACGCTCCGTCAGCACGTCGAGCTGGCGAGTGTCCGGCGACTCGCGCAGCCCTCCGGCCACGCGCTCAAGCAACCGCTTCGTGACCCCCGGCGAGAGCAGGGCCTCTCCACCGGCGACGACGCGAACGGCACGGATGAGCTCGACCGGCTCCGTGTCCTTCACCAGAAAGCCGCTCGCGCCGGCACGGATGGCGTGGGCGACGTACTCATCCAGCTCGAAGGTGGTCACGATGACGATGTGCGTACCGGCCAGCGCCGGGTTCGCGACGATCTGCTCGGTGGCCCACAGCCCATCGCCGTCCGGCATGCGGATGTCCATGAGCACGACATCCGGGCGCTCGCGGGTGACGAGGGCGACCGCCTCTGCGCCCGTTCCGGCCTCGCCCACGATCTCGAGATCCGGCTCCGCTTCAAGCAGTGAGCGGAAACCGGCGCGGATGAGCTGCTGGTCGTCCGCGATCGCTACCCGGATCATTCGGCGCCTTTCGCTGGAATACGGGCACTCACGCGGAAGCCGCCGCCGGCGACAGGACCGGCCTCGAGGCTGCCGCCGAGCAGTTCTGCGCGTTCGTGCATGCCCAGCAGACCACGGCCGTCGGAGCGCGAGGGACCGCCACCCGTGCCGTTATCGGTGATGGTGAGCACGTAATCGTCGTCGTGCCGGCCGGCGTCGACGGTGACCGCGGTGGCCTTCGCGTGCCGCAGCACGTTGGTGAGCGACTCCTGGGCGATGCGGTAGAGCGCGAGCTGGGTCGCCGCCGGCGGCGGGCTGGTGATGTCGTTCTCGATGGTCACCTGGATGCCCTGCGCCTCGATGGATGCCGCGAGCCCGGCGAGCCGGGACAGGTCCGGCTCCGGCACGAGGGGTGCGCTGGGGTCCGCCCCGCCCTCAGCCCGGAGCACCCCGAGTACGGACCGCACCTCATCCAGCGCGGTCTTCGAGGTGTCTTTGATGCTGGCAAGGGCATCCCTGGCCTTGTCCGGCTGGGAATCCATCAGATGCAGTCCGACGCCCGCCTGCACGTTGATCTGGCTGAGCGAGTGCGCGAGCACATCGTGCAGCTCACGGGCGATCCGCACCCGTTCGGCCTGCACCTCCGACTGCTTTCGCTCCGCGTATCGCCGAGAGAATTCGGCGTAGTTCTCCCGCCGGGAGCGCACCGCCTCGGCGATGCCCATCACGATCAGGATGCCGAGCGTGATTCCCGCGACCCGGCCCGGCTGGAGGTCGATTCCCACGACCAGGCTGATCGCGAGGGTGAGAACCCACGCGGCCGCGACAGAGATCCAGGCCCAGCTGCGGGCACCACGCACGATGGCGCTGACGATCGCGAACGCGAGGGCGACATACGGCGGCCGGTCGCCATCGTTGAACAGCATGAGGTCGGCCGCGCCGGCCGCGGCGCAGATCGCGACCACTGGACCGGGAAACCGTCGCGCGAAGATGAGCGCAACCGGGCCGACCAGGGTGAGCCCGAGATCGGCCATGAGTATCGGCAGCGCGGTCGTGTGGACGATGTTCTCGACGCCGACGCCGGGGCGGAACCGCACGAACACCGCGGGCAGCTGGATGACCAGCGACAGGAACACGGGAAGCCACAGCCGGGTGCGCCTGCTGCTTTCCCTCCCGGCCTCCCGCCGGGCCATCGCCTGCTCGACCCAGGGGTCGTTCCAGCGGCCGTGCCATCGCTCGCGTGCGAAACGAACGTGGGGTGGCATGGCTCGATCGTATTCCGCGACCGGCCTGGTGCGCGTCCGCCGCTCGGCGTCGGGGTGCTACTCCCCCGGGTGTACGGACGTGTAGACGCCGGCGAAGTGACGGTAGTTCGCCGCGACGGCCTCGATGAGGCCGGCCTCGGACCCACCGGCGAGGTGATCGCGCAGCGGCTGCTCCCAGATGCTGCGGCCGATCGCGAAACCGATGAAACCGGGGGTGGCGGCCGCGATCGACAGCCAGTGGTCAAGGCGATCGGCCGGGGCATCCCTGCCAAGCACGATGCATCGCACCTCGCCACGCCCACCGACCTGGGCCTGCCGAACCACGTCGGTCGCCGCATCGGCTGTTTCGAGTCCCTCGATCTTCCAGATGGTCGGCTCGATCGCGTGCCGCTGGAAGTCGGCCATCACGCGCACGGTGAGGCCTGGCCGCAGCTCCGTGTCATAGCGGAGAGCATCGCCGCCGACACCGGACAGCTGTTCCGACGTGGCCGGAACGAGCAGCTCGATGATGAACGAACGTGCCGCCTGCTGGAGGGCGAGCGAGACCGCCGCGAGCGACGCGAACTGGGCCGCGCGCGCGGCCGGGTCGTCATCCGGGTTGTCGCGCACCAGCACCTTGACCTGGTCGGGATCGAAGTCGGCCACGTGCTCCAGCCAGTCGTCACCGTACTCCAGGACCAGCAGTTTCTGGCCGCTGCGCTCGACCGGCATCGCCAGGTCGACGCCGCGGGCACGGGCGAGCCTCGCAACTTCGGCGCCGAAGAACTCGTCAACGAGCACCCCGGCGCTCTTGGCGCAGGCACCCGCGTCGATCGCAGCCTCCAGACCGCGGTAGACCAGCAGCTTGCCGTGCTCGATGCGGGCGATATCGGCGGCGGTCGGCTCGGACCGCAGGCCGTAGACATCGCGCTCGAGCGAGTCACGGTGATCCATCGCCAAGAGAAAGAGCACTGCCGCCCTACCGTTCTCGTTGAATAGGCGGAGCGAACAATGACCGCAGGGGGTGGAGCCCCGTGCGGCCATCGAGCTCCCCGACTTGGACTCGAACCAAGAACCGCCGCATTAACAGTGCGATGCTCTGCCAATTGAGCTATCGAGGATTGCTGGGAACAGCGTGACTACATTACCAAATGCGCGGGCGACGACAAACCGCTGTCAATAGCCGGCGCCCGGATCGACGATTCCCTCGAAGCGGCCGTCGCCGTGAAACGCGATTACGTTCACCCTCACCCGCTCGGCGAGCAGGGGCTCGACCATCTCCGGAGTGTCCGCCGTGTGCGGTGTGATGATCGCGAGCGGCTCGGTCCAGAGCGGATGCCCATCAGGCAGCGGCTCCGGGTGCGTGACATCGAGGCCGGCCCCGGCGATCTGACGGCTCGCCAGCGCGCCGGCCAGGGCATCCGTGTCCACCAGCGAGCCGCGGGCGATGTTCACCAGAACCGCGGTGTCTTTCATGATGCGCAGTTCGGTTTCGCCGATGAGGTTGCGCGTCTCTGGCGTGGCGGCGGCAGCGATCACCACGACGTCGGCCTCCGGCAGCACGTCGAGGAGGTGCTCCGCCGTGACGGTGCGGTGGGCGCCCGGCACCTCTCCCGCGCCTCGACGCACCACGGTGATGTTCACGCCGAACGGCTTCACCAGCGAGATCAATTCGTGCGCGATCCCGCCGGCGCCGATGATGAGCACCCGCAGCCCGTAGAGCGACGTGCCGCTCGGCTGCTTCGTCGATGTTGCCGGCGTCGGACTGGGGGTACGGCTGCAGCATGATGCTGGCACCGGTTTTGCCCGCCAAGGGAGCTACTTTCTGCCACAGCTCTTCGGTGATGAACGGAATGATCG
>JAZJYU010000157.1:4460-9082 GCA_040390225.1 Actinomycetota bacterium
TTCTGCTTCAAGAACTCCGAAAGCTCAACCAGTCCGTTGGCCGTGACCGCCTTCCATTTCATCGACGTGCCGCTCGGCTGGCCCCAGCTGGTCGCCAGAACACGCTTCGGCAGTTCGCGGAGCAGCGCCAGGACAAGGCTGAGTGCGTGCTCGGCGACGGGCTGGGCATAGGCGCCCTTCGCGCTCGTCCAGAGCATAGCGGAGTGATCGGAAAGCGTGCGGGCGAAGCGCTCGACGCCGGCCAGCGGAAGCTGAACCCAGCCGATGCCGGGATGCTCATCCAGCACTGACGCCAGGTCCGCCCCACCGCCCAGATTGCGCCAGACCAGTCCCCTCGTCGACGGCGACAGTTCCTCCACCGTCCCGCCGCCCGCCACGATCGCGGCTTCGAGCGAGTCGGACGATTCGGGAAGAATGGCGAGCGGTCCGGCCTTCGGCCGCCGGCTCGCCGGAAGCGCTTCGACCTCGGTAGCGAGAACGGCACGGTGCTGGGTCATGTCGTCACCACGCGCGGATTGGTCAGAGTCATGGCCTTGGCCAGCCCTTTCAGATAGGGGTGATGCGGGTCCCGGAGCACCTCGTCCACCGTTCCCAGGCCGATGAGGATGCCGTGCTGCATGACCGCGAGCCGGCTCGCGATGCTCGTCGCGACCCCGAGGTCGCTCGAAATGATGATCGCCGAGAAGTCGCGCTCCTCGCGCAGGTCGCGCAGCGTCTCGAGCACGCCGTCGCGCACACTGATATCGACGCCGCGGGTGGGCTCGTCGGCGACGAGCAGCACCGGCTCCAAGATGAGGGCACGGGCGAGTGCCACGCGCTGGCGCTGTCCGCTACTCAGCTCCCACGGCATCCGTTCGATCACACTGAGCGGCAGGTGCATCAGGTCGATGAGATATGCGACCGCATCCTGAGCCTCGTGAGCGTCGAATCGGCGGTCACGACGGAAGATCGGCTCTGCCACGTTCTCGCCGATGGTCAGGTTCGAGTTGAGCCGTTCGGCGCCGTCCTGGGGAAGATAACCGACACGTAGGGTGACGTCGTCGCGGTCACGGCTGCCGATCCCACGCATCGGGTTCCCGAGCACGGTGAGTGCTCCACCACTGATGGTGGGAACGCCCGAGCCAGGTTTTTGCGCAGAGGTCTCGCCGGCGATCGTCATCGCGAGGGTCGACTTGCCTGCCCCCGACTCCCCCACCAGCCCGATGATCTCGCCCGGCATCACGTCGAACGTCACGCCGCGTACGGCGAGCACCTCCGACGGAATACCGTTCGAGCGGTAATGGATCGACACATCGCGTGCCGTCACGACCTCGAGCGGGTCGGCATTGCTGGCCATGTCAGTCAGTATCCCCTACTCGGGCTGCAGCGCGCGTCTCTCGGTTTCGAGCCGCACGATCTGCACCTGAAGTTCGCGGTACTTGGCCGGTTCTGCAGCCTGATCCGTGCGCTGCGACTGCCGCATCAGGTCGGTCTTCAACCGCAGCAGTTCGCGCTCGATGATGTCGACCGTGATCGCCGTGCAATACGCGCCGACGTCTTTGTTCGGTGCCAGCGGGATCGGCGCGACGACAAGCTCCTTCACCAGAGTCGACAGTGAAGCGGGAACCTCGGTGGCGACGCGGTCGACCCAGTCCGGCCGGCCGAAGGTGTCGAGGCTCACGAAGATGCCGTCGCGCACCGCGGCGAGGTTCGGGTTCTGGAAGGCCACCTGGCTGGCGCGACGCACCAGGTCGATGCCCACGGCATCCGGATGCTGCAGGATCGCCATGAGCGCGTCGCGCTCCAGGCGCGTGGCCGGGTCGGTCGGCAGGTCGAGCATGCTCACCATGCCCTCCGGTTTCGGCTGCTCCGGTTCCGGTTCGGCGTAGCGCGGCTTCGACGGCTCGGCCGGCCTCGACCTGGCGGAGCTGACAGCGCGGCTGACGTCGGCGACATCCAGCCCGAGCCAGCCGGCGAGGTTGCGCACATACCCGCTGGTGAGCGCCTGGTCCCTGATTCCGGCGACGACGGGCGCCGCTGCTCGCAAGGCGGCCACCCGGCCCTCAACCGTGTCGAGATCGTAGTCGGCCAGTACACGCCGCACCATGAATTCGAACATCGGCTTCTTCGCCCGAACGAGCCGGCGCACCGCGTCGTCGCCGCGCTGCAGGCGCAGGTCGCAGGGGTCCAGGCCGTCGGGCGCCACGGCGACGAAGGTCTGCGCCGCGAAGCGCTGCTCCTCCACGAATGCGCGGCTGGCGGCCTTCTGGCCGGCCTCGTCGGGGTCGAAGGTGAAGATCACCTCGCCGAGACCCTGCGTGTTCGCGTTGTCGACATCCCCGAGAACGCGGCGGATCACCTTGATGTGGTCGACGCCGAATGCCGTGCCACAGGTGGCGACCGCCGTCGTGACACCTGCCAGGTGGCATGCCATGACATCGGTGTAGCCCTCGACCACTACGACCTGACGACCGCGCGAGATGTCGCGCTTGGCGAGGTCCAGGCCGTACAGCACCTGGGACTTGTGATACACCGGCGTCTCCGGAGTGTTGAGGTATTTGGGACCCTGGTCGTCATCAAGAAGCCGTCGCGCGCCGAAGCCGAGGGTCTGGCCGGTGACGTCGCGGATCGGCCACACCAGCCGCCCGCGGAACCGGTCATAAGTGCCTCGCTCCCCCTGGCCGACGAGGCCGGCGGAGAGCAGTTCAGCCTCGGTATAGCCGAGCGCGGTCAGGTGTTTGGCGAGCGCATCGTAGCTCTTGGGAGCGAAGCCGATGCCGAATCGCTGCGCAGCCGACGAGTCGAAGCCCCGCTCAGTGAGGAACGCCCTGCCAACGGCGGCCTCCGGCGTGCCCAGCTGCGCGACGAAGAACTCGGCGGCGGCGGCGTTCGCCCCGAGCAGCCGCGCGCGATTGCCGTGGTCGGCATTCGCCTGGCCGCCGTCTTCGTAGTGCAGCTCATAGCCGATGCGGGCGGCCATCCGTTCCACCGCCTCCTGGAAGGTGGTGTGATCCATCGCCATCAGGAAGCTGAAGACGTCACCGTCCTCGCCGCAGCCGAAGCAGTGGTATCGACCGACCTGCGGACGCACGTGGAAACTGGGGCTGCGCTCGTCGTGGAACGGGCACAGACCCTTCAGCGACCCGACACCGGCGCCCTTCAGCGTCACGTAATCCCCGACCACGTCTGCGATGTTGACGCGCGACCGCACCTCGTCGATATCGCTACGTCTGATCAGGCCGGGCACACGCCCATTGTAAGTTCGGGCGGCGACTCTGCCGCCCGTCCCCGGCATCCCGCCCCCTTCCTATCGGAAATTCAGGACTATGGTCGGGCCGATTCAGGCGCGGTACCGGGACGGCGGAGATACTGACTCGGTCGCGTGACCAAAATCCTGAATTTCCGAAAGGAGCGGGTCGGGCGCAGCGGCCGGGTCAGGGGACCAGGCGTTCGTGCCAGGACATGGCGGACTGATCGGTGAGCGACGCCACCTGGTCGACGACCGCGCGCTTGCGGCCGGCATCCGTCGTCGCGGCCCGCCAGTCGTCGGCGAAGCCGACATCGAGGTGCTCGTCGCCGGACGCGAGCAGGGTGTCCGCGAGCTCAGAGAGAGTCGAGCGCTGCTTCACGTAGATGGGCTGGCGGGTGTTCCGCGACATGACGAACGCGGCGACGATGCCCTTCAGCACCGCGATCTCAGCCTGGATCTCACGGGGCACCACGATGCCGGCATTGAACCGGATGAGGCTCCCCTCGGGATGCGCTGCTCGCGTCGCCTGCACTGCCGCCTGCGCGAACCTGCCGATCAGCTGCGACGTGAGATTCTTGAGGCGGCCCTGTGCCACCCGGCTGCCGTCCCAGTCATCGAGCCAGACATCGAGCGAGTCCAGCCGGTCGAATGCCGCGATCAGTTCGTCGTGGCCGAACTCCCCGCCGATCCAGGCGAACATCGACTCGACCAGTTCGTCGTGGGCCGTGCGGGCGCCCACAGCCGCGACATCCACGTAGTCGTTGACCACCGCATCCTCGAAATCGTGTACGGAGTATGCAATGTCATCGGAGAGGTCCATCACCTGGGCCTCGATGCACAGCGTGCGCTCCGGAGCACCGTCGCGCAGCCAGCGGAAGGCCTCCGCGTCGTCACTGTAGAACCCGAATTTGGCACGGCCGCTCGGATCGTCGACGCTCGATGTCTCCGGCCACGGGTACTTGCAGCTCGCGTCGAGACTTGCCCGGGTGAGGTTCAGCCCGTACGAATGGCCGTCAGCGCCGAAGACCTTGGGCTCGATGCGGGTCAGCACGCGCAGGGTCTGGGCGTTGCCCTCGAAGCCGCCGATGTCGGCCGCCCAGGAGTTGAGCGCCCGTTCCCCGTTGTGGCCGAACGGCGGATGCCCGAGGTCGTGGGCAAGGCAGGCGGTGTCGACGACATCCGGGTCGAGCCCCAGGCTGGTGGCAAGCTCACGTCCCACCTGCGCGACCTCCAGGGAGTGCGTCAGGCGGTTGCGGGCGAAGTCGAGGCCCGCCGTCGGGCTGAGAACCTGGGTCTTGGCCGCGAGCCGGCGGAGGGCACTCGAGTGCAACAGGCGGGCCCGGTCGCGGGCGAAGTCGCTACGGCGACTGGAATGCTCTTCGGGGAGCCAGCG
>JAZJYU010000158.1:0-1988 GCA_040390225.1 Actinomycetota bacterium
CCTCGAGTTCCACGAAAGCGACCTGGGCTTTCTCGCGCCGTTCGCGCGCGGCATCCAGCGCATTCTGCTGGCGCAGCACCTCGCCACGAACAGCGGCGAGGCGGGACGCGGCACTGTCCTTCTGGCCGGTGAGCTTCGAGATCTCGAGATCGTGGCTCGAGACCAGCGAGGACTGGTAGGCGATCTGTTCGTCGAGACCGTCGAGGTTGGCTCGCGCGACCGCCGTCGCCGCCTGCGCTTCCTGCCAGGCCGACTCGGCATCCACGATCGCCGTGGCCATGCGTTCCACCTCGTCCTCGGCATCCGACACCATCTGGCGGGTGACCCCCGGCACGGAGTCCGGACCCTCGGCCTGCTGAACCAGCAGCGAGAGACGCTGGTTGGCGAGCGAATAGAGGTTGCGCAGGCGCTCCTGCACCGACTCCAGCCCGAATGCAGTGCGGCGGGCGACATCGACGGCGTCGCCCTCCTGCGACTGCTCGATGCGATGCTCGCGCAGTTTCGCCTGGTCGAGCTGTTCCTGCAGCACGATCCGTTCGGTCTTGCGCTCGCTTTCGCTGCGGGTCGAGGCGGTGATCGCGGCACGCAGAGTGACGACCTCATCGGCGAGCAGCCGTGCCCGCGCATCCCGCACTATCGACGCGATCGACTGGGCTTCTTTGGCGATCTCGGCCTGGTGGCCGAGCGGCTTCAACTGCCGTCGGATCTCCCCGGCCAGGTCGCTCAGCCGGGTGAGGTTGGCCTGCATCGCGTCGAGCTTGCGGATCGTCTTCTCTTTGCGACGACGATGCTTGAGGATGCCCGCCGCCTCCTCGATGAAGCCGCGGCGTTCCTCCGGGCTGGCGTGCAGCACGGCGTCGAGCTGACCCTGACCAACGATCACGTGCATCTCCCGGCCGAGTCCGGAGTCGCTGAGGAGCTCCTGCACGTCGAGCAGCCGGCAGGTGTCGCCGTTGATGGCGTACTCCGAGCCGCCGTTGCGGAACAGGGTGCGGCTGATGGTGACCTCGGTGTAGTCGATCGGCAGGGCACCATCCGCATTGTCGATCGTGAGGATGACCTCGGCGCGCCCCAGCGGACCTTTCGTCGCCGTACCGGCGAAGATCACGTCTTCCATTTTGCCGCCGCGCAATGTCTTCGCACCCTGCTCGCCCATGACCCAGGCAAGGGCGTCGACGACATTCGACTTGCCCGATCCGTTGGGCCCGACAACGCAGGTGACGCCCTGCTCGAAGGCGAAGGTGGTCGGTTGGGCGAAGGACTTGAACCCCTTGAGGGTCAGGCTCTTGAGGTACACCGGCCTGCCCTTCCTTCTTCGACTGCGTCTGGCTCAACGGTACCGGAGAGGAGCGGTCATGCCGGGCAGGCGACACCGGTGGTGCCACTCGCTAACGCTTCGGCACCGCTGAGCGCCCGGCTGTACTCTGGACGGCTGCCCACAGCCCGGCAACAGTAAGGGGCCACCATCGTGACCGAATTCACGATCGAGCAGGTCACCATCCCGCCCCACCTCTCCCACCCGGACGCCGCCGATTTCATCGCCACCGCCGAGGTGCGCAATGCCGCGGAGGCCGACGGCTACGGCACCGACGAACTGTCGGCTACTGCCGCGGAGTTGCTTCCGGGCTGGCTGGACCAGGAGTACGAGCCGAAGCGGCTGTTCGCCGCCAGGGTGGATGGCCGCATCGTCGCTCGCGCGATCTTCGAGACCCGGCCGTCGGCGGAAGGCGACCTGGCGTGGGTGGACCTGCAGGTGCATCCGCAGCTTCGTCGGCGGGGCATCGGCACCGCCCTCGCTGACCACCTCGAAAGGCTCGCCGCGCTGGAACACCGCACGAAACTCCTGGTGTACGCGGTGTCGAAGGCGTCGGTCGGTGATCGGCTCGAGTCTCCCACCGGATTCGGATCCGTCCCCGTGAGCAACGCCGAGGTGCGGTTCCTGCTCGGGCGGGGCTTTCGGCTCGAACAAGTGGAACGCGCCAGCCGCC
>JAZJYU010000159.1:0-12843 GCA_040390225.1 Actinomycetota bacterium
GGACGGCTTGCTCGCGGACCGCGTCGTCGTCCCCGAAGATCGTCAGGCCGAGCAGAAACCACGCGATCTCGGAATCAGCTAGGAGCCGTTCCGCCAAGGTTCGGTTGCTGATCAACCAAGCGAGGCTAATCGCCCGCAGAAACGGCGGGATGATCAGATCGTAGGAAACCCACGCAATCATCCAAACCCACATGGCGGCGACAGGCACAGCTCGTTGCATGGCATTCCTCGCTTGCTAGTCGTATGCGTGAAACCAAAGCCCGCGCCGTGCTGCTGGCGACCGGTCCGCGTTTCGGGCTGGACGGCGCATTCGAGCGCTTCCTCCGCATCCCGATCAGCTACCCCGCCGAGCAGACCGACCGGGCAGTGGCGGCGCTGTCGGCGGCCTGGGCTTCCCTCGCGCGAGTCCCGCTGCTCGACCAGAACTTTCTCGCCGAGGTCGTGTAGCGGTTTACTCCCACTGGTGTATGCGGGCGTCCAGCGTTCGCTGTGATACTTCTAGGCAGGGCACGAGGTCGTGCGCTCCCGCCCACAGCATCCCAGGAGTCTCCACGTGCATCTTTTCTCCGTCTTCAGCCTGCGCAACCGCGCACTCATCGCGCTCATCACGATCGTGGCGGCGGTCTTCGGCGGAATAGCACTGACCAATTTCAAGCAGGAGCTGATCCCCTCCCTCTCGCTGCCATCGGTGTACATCGTCACCAGCTACCCGGGCGCGTCGCCGGATGTGGTGAACACCGATGTGTCGACGCCGATCGAGAGCGCCATCCAGGGCATCGAGAACCTCGACTCGACCACCGCGACCTCCAACACGTCGGCTTCGACGGTCACCGCGTCATTCGCATACGGCACCGACATCGCCGCCTCCGAGCAGAAGGTGCAGCTGGCCCTCGACCGCATCTCCAACACCCTGCCGACGGGGGTGACGCCGCAGGTGATCACCTTCAGTCTCAGCGACTTCCCGGTGATCCAACTCGCGGTCACCAGTGATCTCGACAAGCACACGCTCGCGGCGAAGCTCTCCTCCCTCACGGTCACCAACCTCAAGCAGATCGCCGGCGTCAGCGACGTGAGCCTGCTCGGCGCGGCATCCCAGCGCGTGACGATCACGCCGGATGCCGGCAAACTCGCTGCCGACGGCCTGACGGTCCAGTCGATCAAGACGGCCCTCACCCAGAACGGCACCCTCCTCGCGAGCGGGTCGATCACCGAGAACTCGAAGACGCTCACCGTGCAGTCCGGCACGAAGTTGACCTCGACGGCCGACATCGCCGCGCTTCCGCTGCTCGGTACCCGCCTCGTGACCCCTCCGACCATCGGCGATGTCGCGACCGTCGCGGTTGTCGACGATCCGACGGCCGGGTACTCCCGTGTGAACGGCAAGCCGGCGGTGTCGCTCAACATCACCAAGACCGCCGCCGCGAACACCGTCACGGTCTCGCAGCTGGTCCGCACCGACATCCCGACCCTCGAGAAGCAGATCGGGCACAACACCAAGCTCACGATCGTCTCCGACCAGGCCCCGTCGATCACTCAGTCCATCGACAGCCTCGCTCAAGAAGGCCTGCTCGGCCTCGCCTTCGCGGTGATCATCATCTTCATCTTCCTGTTCTCGATCAGGACGACGATCGTCGCCGCGATCTCGATCCCGGTGTCGGTGCTCATCACCTTCCTCGGCATGCAGGGCGCCGGGTACACGCTCAACATCATCACGCTGGCCGCCCTCACAATCGCGATCGGACGCGTGGTCGACGACTCCATCGTCGTCATCGAGAACATCAAGAGACACATCGGCCTCGGCGAAGAGAAACTGCCCGCCATTCTCTCGGCGGTTCGCGAGGTGGCGGTGGCCGTCACGGCATCCACGATCACCACCGTCGCGGTCTTCCTGCCGATCGCCCTGGTCGGAGGCCTCACGGGCGAGCTGTTCCGGCCGTTCGCCCTCACCGTGACCATGGCGCTCGCCGCGTCACTGTTCGTCGCGCTCACCATCGTGCCGGTGCTGGCGTACTGGTTCCTGCCGAACAAGCGCATAGCCGTTCAGGGGGTTGCATCGCAATCCCGCGACGCCGGCGCCGACGACGCCGCGCTTCGTCGGCCGGGGACCGCCGGGACCGCCGACGACCTCGAGAAGCCGACGCGACTGCAGAAGGTCTATCTGCCGGTGATCCGCTGGACCCTTCGCTTCCCCGCGATCGTCATCATCATCGCCATCGTGGTGCTGCTCGGCAGCGGCCTCGCGGCGAGCGGTCTCAAGACCAACTTCATCGGCAACAGCGGCCAGAACACGCTGACGGTCACGCAGACCCTGCCGCTCGGCACCTCGCTCGCGGCTCAGAATGACGGGGCGAAGACGGTCGAAACGACGCTGCGCGACACCAAGGGCGTGAAGACCGTTCTGCTCACGATCGGCTCAGGCGGCAGCTCGCTTCGTGCCGCCTTCTCGGGTGGCGGATCGAGCACCTTCTCGGTGACCACCGACCCGAACGCCGATCAGGCCGCGCTTCAGGCGACGATCACCAAGAAGCTCAAGGCCATCAAGAACGACGGCAAGATCGCACTCAACACCGCGCAGGGCGGCTTCGCCTCGAGCAATATCGAGGTGGATGTCACCGCCGGCAGCGATGCGGATCTACGGTCGGCATCCGACGCCATCCTCAAGCAGGTGAACACGCTGTCGGTCGTCGCGAGCTCGTCGAGCAACCTGTCGGCCTCGCTGCCATACATCGCGGTGCAGATCGACCGCGCGAAGGCAGCGGCGGACGGCCTCAGCGACGCGCAGGTCGGCTCGATCGTCACCCAGGCGATGAACCCGAGCGCCACCGGCACGATCGTGATCGATGAGAAGACCCTGTCGATCTATGTCAACAACTCCAGTGCGCCGACCACGACTCAGCAGCTGAAGGATTTCTCGATCCCGACAGCCAAGGGTGTCGTGCCGCTCTCCGACCTGGCGACCATCCAGACTGTGAACGGTCCGTCGAGCATCACCACCATCAAGGGTCTCCGCAGCGCGACCCTCACCGTGGTGCCCGGCACCGACAACACCGGCAGCGCGTCGAGCCAGGTGCAGGCGGCTGTGGACAAGGCGAAGATCCCCGCGAGTGCCACCGCCACGCTCGGCGGTGTCACCTCGCAGCAGGGCGACTCGTTCCAGCAGCTCGGACTGGCGCTGCTCGCGGCGATCCTGATCGTCTACGTCGTGATGGTCGCGACCTTCAAGAGCCTCCGCCAGCCGCTGCTGCTGCTCGTGTCGATCCCGTTCGCCGCGACCGGCGCGATCCTGCTGCAGGTGGCCTCCGGCATCCCGCTCGGTGTCGCGTCCCTGATCGGCGTGCTGATGCTCGTCGGTATCGTCGTGACGAACGCCATCGTGCTCGTCGACCTCATCAACCAGTACCGCACCCGCGGCCTGAAGGTGGCTGACGCCATCATCCATGGCGCGTCGCGGCGACTGCGGCCTATTCTCATGACGGCGCTGGCCACCATCTTTGCGCTTCTTCCTCTTGGTCTGGGCCTCTCCGGGCATGGCGGCTTCATCTCGCAGCCGCTGGCCATCATCGTGATCGGCGGACTCGTGTCATCCACACTGCTCACCCTGATCGTGCTGCCGGTGCTCTACTACCTGGTCGAGGGTGCGAAGGAACGGCGCATCGACCGCCGCGCGGCGAAGGCGGTAGCCCCGGAATAGGCTCGTGGCATGGCCACCCCCGACTTCGTCCTCGAGCTGAGGGAGAAGATCGGGAACGCGCCGCTGTGGCTCTCCGGCGTCACAGCGGTCGTGCTTCGGGATGACGAAGTGCTGCTGGTGCGCCGGTCGGACTCCGGCGCGTGGACGCCCGTGACTGGCATCATCGACCCGGGCGAGGAACCGGCGGTCGCTGCCGAGCGCGAGGTGCTCGAAGAGGCTGATGTCGTGGCCCACGCCGAGGCGCTGGTGTGGGTGCGGGTGATTCCGCCCGTGACCTATCCGAACGGCGACCGGTCGCAATACCTTGACATCGTTTTCCGCTGCTCGTACGTCTCGGGCGATCCGTTCCCCGCCGACGGGGAGAACACCGAGGCAGGGTGGTTTCCCCTGGACGCGCTGCCGCCGATGTCCGATGGGATGCGCGCGCGGGTCGCCGCCGCGGTCGACGGCGGGCAGGGTGCGCGCTTCGAGCGCTAGTGGAGCTTCGCGCGCAGGAACGCGAGCATCAGGGCCCAGCCGCCGGGCCGCTCAGTTCCACGACGGCCGCGCGAGCGACACGTTTTCTCATTCCTTGTCCACGGTAGTGCGCTTCTGGTGCGCATCCGGTAACGTAGTCGAGTCGGCTCTAGACATCGCGAAGTCTCGCGAATGGGTTTGTAAGTCTTTCGGGCCGGTTTCTCACTCTCCAACTACTCCTTGGAACACGTGAGAACAATCACGTATGTGAAACGGTCCTGGCCAAAGATTGCCCGGGTTCCAGCAGAAGTGCTGCTAGTTGGTAGCGCGCTGCCATGCAACTAAACACAACCCGGAAAGCACAATCATGGCCAATTTCAAGAAGCCGGCGGCATCAGGCCGCCCCGCGAAGAAGTACAACACCGGTGCACCCGCCAAGGCGGGCAGCCGCAGCGAGGGTCACCGTGGATTCCACGGCGATGCCGCTCCGGTGAAGAAGCGCTGGACCCAGGATGACCGCGCGGCTCGCACGGGCGACCGCCCGGCATCCGGCGACCGCCGTCCCAACTGGACTCCAGCAAACGAGCGCCCCGCACGCCCCGCATATGGCGATCGCCCGCAGCGCACGGAGCGTCCGTCCTATGGCGACCGCACCGAGCGCCCCGCGTACGGTGACCGCCCGCAGCGCACGGAGCGCCCGTCCTACGGTGACCGGCCCGCCCGTCCGAGTTATAACGACCGCCCGGCTCGTACCGATCGTCCGGCGTACAACGACCGCCCGGCTCGCTCGTATGACGACCGTCCGGCGCGCACAGAGCGTCCGAGTTACAACGATCGCCCGGCTCGTACCGATCGTCCGGCGTACAACGACCGCCCGGCTCGCTCGTATGACGACCGTCCGACGCGCACAGAGCGTCCGAGTTACAACGATCGCCCGGCCCGCACCGATCGCCCGTCGTACGACGACCGCCCGAAGCGCAGCTTCGACGACCGTCCGGCGCGCCGCGACAGCGACTACTACCCCGCGAAGCACGATACCAAGTCGGCGTCATTCGCGGCCCACGAGGACGTCGTGCTAGAGCGCCTCGAGGCGAAGACCGTCACCGCCGGCGAGGTCGCCGACACCTCGTGGAAAGACCTGGGCATCGGCGACAACATGACCCGCCAGCTCATCGCAATGGGAGCGATCGCACCGTTCCCGATCCAGGCCGCGACCATTCCGGACGTGCTCGCAGGCAAGGATGTGCTCGGCCGCGGCAAGACCGGGTCCGGCAAGACGATCGCCTTCGGCGCGCCGCTGGTCGAGCGGCTCATGGAGAACGAGGGCGGCAAGAACCGCAAGCCGGGCCGCAAGCCCCGCGCGCTGATCCTCGCCCCGACTCGCGAGCTCGCCATGCAGATCGACCGCACCGTGCAGCCGATCGCGCGCAGCGTCGGCCTGTTCACCACGACCATCGTCGGCGGCGTGCCGCAGTACAAGCAGGTCTCCACGTTGCAGCGAGGTGTCGACATCGTGATAGCGACTCCCGGACGCGTCGAGGACCTCATCGAGCAGGGTCGTCTCGACCTCAGCGAGGTCTTCGTGACCGTGCTGGACGAGGCCGACCACATGTGCGACCTGGGCTTCCTCGAGCCGGTGCAGCGCATCCTGGACGAGACGAAGAAGGGCGGCCAGAAGCTGCTGTTCTCCGCGACTCTCGACAAGGGCGTCGCCATCCTGGTGAACGACTACCTCAAGAACCCGTCGGTTCACGAGGTCGCCGGTGAGGACCAGGCGTCGTCAACCATCGATCACCGCGTGCTGCTCATCGAGCAGCGCGACAAGGGCGCGATCATCGAGCAGCTCGCGGCCGGTTCGGGCAAGACGCTGATCTTCGCGCGCACCCGTGCGTTCGCGGAGCAGCTGGCCGACCAGCTCGAAGACGCCGGCATCCCCGCGACTTCGCTGCACGGCGACCTCAACCAGTCCCGCCGCACGCGCAACCTGCAGCTGCTCACCAGCGGCCGGGTCAACGTGCTGGTGGCGACGGATGTCGCGGCCCGCGGCATCCACGTGGATGACATCAGCCTGGTGATCCAGGCCGACGCGCCCGACGAGTACAAGACCTACCTGCACCGCTCCGGCCGCACCGGCCGCGCGGGCAAGGTGGGCAAGGTCGTGACGCTCATCTCGCGTGCGCGCCGCCGCCGCATGGACGAGCTGCTCGGCCGCGCGGAGATCAAGGCGAACATGGTCGACGTGCGTCCCGGCGACGCTGTGCTCGACGAGCTCGCCGCCCTGTAGTAGCCGACGAAAGGCGCTCACCCCCGGGTGGGCGCCTTTCGCCGTGAACCCGCGGGAAGATGGACTCATGCACATCCGCCCCTTCCGCGTCGGCGACACCGACCGAGTCGTTGCACTGTGGACGGCATCGGGCATGGCACGACCGTGGAACGACCCGCGCCGCGACATCGAGCGCAAGCTGACCGAGCAGCCGGAACTGTTCCTCGTCGGCGAGATCGACGGGGACATCGTCGCAACCGCCATGGCGGGTTACGACGGCCATCGCGGCTGGGTGCACTACCTGGCAGTGGATCCGTCGCGCAGACGGGAGGGTATCGGCCGGCAGCTCATGTCCGAGGTGGAGGCACGCCTGGTCGCAGTGGGATGCCCGAAGCTGAACCTGCAGGTGCGCAGCGACAACGCTGCCGTGCTCGGCTTCTACCGCGGCCTCGGCTACGGCGAGGACCAGGTCCTCTCGATGGGCAAGCGGCTGATCCTCGATGAGAGTTAAGTTGGTCAATTTGACCAAGTAGTGAAATCATGGGTGAGTGACCGATGCAGTTTCCGTGAGTCTCTATGAGGCGAAGACCCATCTCTCGGAGTTGGGCGAGCGGGCGGCGGGTGGTGAGGAGATTATCGTGACGAAGCACGGCAAGCCGCGGTTCCGGCTTGTGGCCATAGAGACGATTGCCCAACGTCGGCCGTTCGGTGGCAACAGGCTTGGCGTGACGTACATCGCCGATGATTTCGACGCTCCGGATCCGGAACTCGAGCGGCTGTTCGGTACGCGCGACTAGTGGAGCTACTTCTCGACACTCATGCTTTTCTCTGGTGGGATGCGGCTGACTCGCGAATTTCCGCCCGCTGGGCGGAGACGATCGCCGATCCGGCAAATTCGGTCTTCGTGAGCGCGGCGACAGCATGGGAGATCGCGATCAAACGGCGTGCGGGCAAGCTCGCGTTCGCGCGCGTGCTGACAGAAGTGGCCGAAGAATACGGGTTCACGTGGTTGCCGATGTCGGAGCAGGACGCCGAGTTGGCTGGCGACCTGGACTGGGCTCATCGAGACCCTTTCGACCGAATGCTGGTCGCTCAGGCGAGCCGTCGCCGACTAGCCCTCGTCACGAGTGACCTTGCGATCTCCGCCGCCCCCGGAGTGCAGCTACTCCCCACGAGTTAGGCCAGCGCGAGCAACCCGGCCGCGACGAGTGCGACCGCCAGTCCGGCCCACTGCACCACGGCGATCCGTTCGCGCAGCAGTATCGCGGCCAGCACGACCGTGCCGGCCGGGGTCAGCGCATTGATGACGGACACGACCGAGAGGTCCCCCGCTCGCAGAGCGAGCAGAAAGAGGAAGGCGGCCACGCCATCCGTCAGTCCGCACAGCAGTGCGTACACCACGGACCGTCGCGGTGGTCGGGTCGTGGCCGTGCGTCGAATGAGGAGAGCCACGCCCATTGCGAGTCCGGTCACCGCGAAACACACGACGAGGGGCACCGGGCCGCTGTTCGAGGGTGAGAGGTCGATGAAGACAAGATAGGTGCCGATGGCGAGGCCGGCGCCAACGCCCATCACTACGCCGCGCAGCGACGGTCGTACCACCCTTGCCCCCGGCACGAAGCAGATCAGTACGACGGCGATCAGGCCGGCGACCAGTCCGATATCGCCGGCGACGCTGAGACGCTCACCTCGGGCGAACCCGACGATGATCGGAACGACGGCGGAGACGAGCCCCATGATCGGCGACAGGATGCTCATCGGCCCGAGCGCCAGGCAGGCGTAGAAGAGAACGAGGGCGACCGCGCCGGCCAGGCCGCTCAGCCCGCCCCAGAGCAATGCATCCCAGCTCCATCGCGTCGGGATCACCAGCGAGCCAACCAGCAGCACACTGAAGCCGACGATCGAGTTGAGCGCGGTTACCCGGATCGAGCTCATTGCGCGAGCCGCGAGTCCGCCGAGGAAGTCGCTGCCGCCGTAGATCACCGCGCCGGCCAGCGCGAGGGCGACGCTGATCATGCGACGGCCAGCATTCCCGCCGCCGCGAGTGCAAGCGCGAGACCGACGTACTGCACCGGTGCGATGCGCTCCCTGAGCACGATGGCCGCGAGGATTATCGTGCCGGCCGGGTAAAGCGCGGTCAGCACCGAGATGACGGAAAGGTCGCCGATCCGGAGGCCGAACAGCAGGCCGGCGTTCGCAATCGAGTCGATGATCCCGCAGGCGATCGCGAACTGAAGACCGGCACGCCAGCCGCGGACGTCTCGGGGTGCGCCGCGCCGCCGGGCGATGAGTGCGATCACGCCGATGGTGGCGAACATGATGAGCGCGTTGACCGCACGATTGAAGATCAGTGGGATCACCCCGGAGTCTGACGGCGTCAGGTCGATGATGACGAGGAACGCGCCGATGAACACACCAGACCCGATCGCCATCAGGATGCCGCGGGGCGACGGCCGCACCGCTCCGCGTTCCGGTACGAACCCGACGAGCACCACGGCCACTAGCGCGATCCCGAGCGCGACGTAGCCGATCGGATGCAGTCGCTCACCCCGGAGCAGCCCAACGCTGAGCGGCACCACGGCGGACACCACGGCGGTGAGCGGCGACAGGATGCTCATCGGGCCGATCGCGAGACACGCGTACAGCAACGAGATGGCTAGCGCCCCGCTCACGCCGGACAGCGCCCCGAAGGCGACGGCGCTCCAGGACCAGTGGCTCGGCACGACGAGCAGTGCGAGAAGCAGGATGACCAGGCCGGCGATCGCGGCGATCGCCGTGGCGCGCACGGCGGCGATGCGCTTGGACGCCAGCCCGCCAAGGAAGTCGGCGGACCCGAAGACCAGGGCGCTGGCGACACCGACGATGACTGCGAGCACCCGACAACGTTAGTGGCTGGCTAAGCTCGGCGCGTGAAGCTCACCACCGCGCGACTTACCATCGAGCCGCTGGCCGTGGCGGACATCCCGGAGTTCGTCGCGTACCGTCGGCGGCCGGAGATCGCCCGCTACCAGTCCTGGACGCCCGAGTATTCAGAGCTTCAGGCCCGCGAGCTCGTCGCGGCCAACCCGGATGCGCTGCCCGCGATGGACGAGTGGCTCCAGCTCGCGATGCGCCACGATGGCCGTCTGGTCGGCGACCTGGCGGTGCACACTCTGCCGATCGGCTTCGAGCTCGGCGTCACCGTCGGGGAGCAGCGCAAGGGCTACGCCACGGAGGGAATGACTGCTCTCATCGCGCATCTCCGCTCCAGCCGGATCGTCGCGTTCAGCGACAGCCGCAATGGCGCGGTCGCGGCGCTTCTCACGACGGTCGGCTTCGCACGCGAGAGCGCGGAGCCCGACTTCTTCAAAGGCGAGTGGACGACCCTCGTCGGGTGGGTGCTAGAACAGGCGCTCGGCCTTCGCTAGTTCGGGTTCTTCGAGCTCCAGCAGGAACCTCTTGCGCTCCAGGCCGCCCGCGAACCCGGTCAGCTTGCCGGTGGCGCCGACCACTCGGTGACACGGAATGATGATCGACACCGGGTTGTGCCCGACCGCCTGGCCGACGGCCTGCGCGAGCGCTCGATTGCCCAGCCGTTCGGCCAGGGCCCCATACGTGGTGGTCTCGCCGAACGGGATCTCTCGCAGCATCGCCCAGACCTGCTCCTGCAACTCGTCGCCGGCGGTGGCGACCGTCAGGTCGAAGTCCCGCAGGTCGCCGGACAGGTAGTCGCGCAGTTGACGCGCGGCCTGGTGGATGACCGGGTCGGCATCCACCCGCTCCCCGATGCTGCCGGCCGGCGGCAGGTACCAGTGACCGGGAAAGTACAGCCCGGCGATCGCGTCGCCCGTCGCGACGACCGTCAGGTCGCCGAGCACGGTCGGCACGAGAGCGTGGCGAGTGGTCATGTGGTCAAGTCTCTCCCCCACAGTGCGCGCTGTGGCCGAAGTGTGGCCGTGATGTCCGATTCCCGCCGAGCGTGTCACCGGCCGCGGATAGACTCGCCCGGTGAGCGCGCCGGCTGAGGAAGAGATCCCGTGGGACCTGACGCCTCCCGACGACTATGACGCACCCCCGCCTCCCGCCGAGCGTGAACTGGTCGCAGTGGCGACTGTCGCGCCCGCACCTTCCCGCTATTCCGACCCGGCGGATGCCCTGCACAGCGTCTTCGGCTACGACTCGTTCCGCGGGCAGCAGGCCGACATCATCCGTCAGGTCGTGTCCGGCGGAGACGCCCTCGTACTGATGCCGACCGGCGGCGGCAAGTCGCTGTGCTACCAGATCCCCGCCCTCGTACGCGAGGGCACGGGTGTCGTCATCTCCCCGCTCATCGCGCTCATGCAAGACCAGGTCGACGCGCTGTCGGCTGTCGGCGTGCGAGCAGCGTTCCTCAACTCCACGCAGGATGCCGCGCAGCGCATGGCGGTCGAGCGCGCGTTTCTCGAGGGCGACCTCGACCTGCTCTACCTCGCCCCGGAGCGGCTGAAGGTGCCGACCACGGTCGACCTGCTCGATCGGGCGACAATCGCACTCTTCGCGATCGATGAGGCGCACTGCGTGTCCCAATGGGGGCACGACTTCCGGCCGGACTACCTGCAGCTGTCCATGCTGTACGAGCGCTGGCCCGATGTGCCGCGCATCGCCCTCACCGCCACGGCGACGGAGCAGACGCACAAAGAGATCCAGAAGCGATTGCAGCTCGAGAACGCGCAGCATTTCGTGGCCAGCTTCGATCGGCCCAACATCCAGTACCGCATTGCCGCGAAGAACGTGCCGCAGCAGCAACTGCTCGAGCTGCTGCGCAGCGAACACGCGGGTGATGCCGGCATCGTCTACTGCCTCTCGCGCAAGTCGGTGGAGCAGACGGCCGAGTTCCTCAATCTGAACGGCATCACGGCGCTTCCGTACCACGCCGGTCTCGACTCGAAGCTGCGCGCCGCGAACCAGTCGCGCTTCCTGCGGGAGGACGGCATCGTCATGGTCGCGACGATCGCCTTCGGCATGGGCATCGACAAGCCCGACGTGCGCTTCGTGATGCACCTCGATCTTCCGAAGTCCGTCGAGGGCTATTACCAGGAGACGGGCCGCGCCGGCCGCGACGGCCTGCCGTCGACGGCCTGGCTGGCATACGGGCTCCAGGATGTCGTGCAGCAGCGCCGCATGATCGACACGTCAGAGGGGGACGACGCGCACCGCCGCCGCCTGGGGCAGCACCTCGACGCGATGCTCGCGCTGTGCGAGACGGTCGAGTGCCGTCGGGTGCAGCTGCTCAAGTACTTCGGCGAGACCAGTCGGCCCTGTGGCAACTGCGACACGTGTCTCAACCCGCCGGAGGCCTGGGATGGCACGATCCCGGCCCAGAAGCTGCTCTCGACAGTGGTGCGGCTGGCGCGGGAGCGCAATCAGAAGTTCGGCGCGGGGCAGATCATCGACATCCTGCTCGGCCGGTCGACGGCCCGCATCACGCAGTACGGCCATGAGACGCTGTCGACCTACGGCATCGGCACCGAGCTCGGCGAGCAGGAGTGGCGCGGGGTCGTGCGGCAGTTGTTGGCCCAGGGCCTGCTCGCGGTCAACTCCGACGGGTTCGGCACGCTGCTCACGACCGAGGCGAGCGCCGCTCTGCTCACCGGTGCTCGGCCGGTGATGTTGCGCCGCGAGCCGGAACGCGCCGCGAGGCCGTCGAAGGCGCGGCGCACCGCGCTCGCCGACCTGCCGGAGGAGCTGGCACCGGTGTTCGACGCGCTGCGGGCATGGCGGGCGGCCGAGGCGAAGGAGCAGGGCGTGCCCGCGTATGTGGTCTTCCACGACGCCACACTGCGCGAGATCGCGACCGGCAGGCCGACCACGCTCGAACAACTCGGCACGATGAGCGGTGTCGGCGAGAACAAGCTGGCGAAGTACGGCGAGGCCATCCTCGGAGTGCTGTCCCAATAAGCTCTAGAAGGTGCGCACCTTCTACCCAGCGATCGAGCCGTACGAAACCGGGATGCTCGATGTGGGCGACGGGCAGCGCATCTACTGGGAGGTTTCCGGAAACCCGCAGGGCAAACCCGCCGTCTTCCTGCACGGCGGTCCGGGCGGTGAGAGCACGCCGTTCCATCGTCGGCTGTTCGACCCGGAGAAGTACCGCATCGTGCTTCTCGACCAGCGCGGCTCCGGCCGGAGCCTCCCGCACGCGAGCGATGCCGACGCCGATCTCAGCACCAACACCACCTGGCATCTGGTCGGCGACCTGGAGAGGCTGCGCGAACACCTGGGGATCGAACGCTGGCTCGTGCTCGGCGGATCGTGGGGCAGCGCGCTCGCGCTCGCCTATGCGGAAACCCATCCAGACAGCGTGAGCGAACTCGTACTGCGCGGTATCTTCACGCTTCGCACCGCCGAACTCGACTGGTTCTACGAGGGCGACGGCGCGAACCAGCTGTTCCCCGACCTGTGGGAGTCGTTCCTC
>JAZJYU010000159.1:12853-15252 GCA_040390225.1 Actinomycetota bacterium
GGACAAGCTGGGCGACATCCTCAAGGAGATGGACCCCGAGAGCGAGCGCGGCAACCTGATCCATGCGTACCATCGCCGGCTCGGCGACCCCGACCCGGCCGTGCACGGGCCTGCCGCCGTCGCGTGGGCGACCTGGGAGGCATCCAGCATCACACTGCTGCGGCGCCCGGATGTCGTGGCCACCTTCGCGGACCCGCACTACGCCATCGCCTTCGCCCGCATCGAGAACCACTATTTCGTGAACGAGGGGTTCTTCGAGCAGGGGCAGCTCATCCACGACGCGCCCCGCTTGAGAGACATCCCGGGCGTCATCGTGCAGGGCCGCTACGACATCTGCACGCCGCCGGTCACCGCCTGGGATCTGCACCGGGCCTGGCCCGAGGCCGAGTTAGTGATGGTGCCTGACGCGGGGCACGCCTATGACGAGCCGGGCATCCTCTCCGCGCTCATCGAGGCGACGGACCGGTTCGCCTAGTGCTCAAGCTTCTTGGCCGGGCGTTTCTCGCCCCGCTGGCGCGGCTCGTGTTCCGGCCGAAGATCATCGGCCGCACGAACGTGCCGAAGCGCGGCGCGGTACTGATCGCGAGCAACCACCTCTCGTTCGCCGACAGCATCGTGCTGACGCTGGTCGCCCCGCGGTCCGTGTCGTTCCTCGCGAAGGCTGAATATTTCACCGGTCGAGGGTTGCGCGGCTGGCTCTCCCGATCGTTCTTCAGCGGTGTCGGCGCGATCGCGGTGAAGCGCGGAGCGGGCAACCAGGCGCAGGAGGCACTCAACGAGGGACTCGAAGTTCTGCGGGCCGGAGACGCATTCTCGATCTACCCGGAGGGCACCCGGTCGCTCGACGGGCGGCTGTACAGGGGACGCACCGGTGTCGCCTGGCTGGCCCTGACATCCGGAGCCCCGGTCGTGCCAGTGGCCCTCAGCGGTACGCAGAACCTCCAGCCGGTCGGATCGAGGATCCCGCGGGTGGCGAAGGTCACCGTCGAGTTCGGAACGCCGCTCCAGCTCGCCCACCACGGCCCTGCGAGCTCGGGTCGCGCCAGGCGGGCGGCGACGGACGAGATCATGGCTGCCATCCAGGCGATGAGCGGCCAGCAGCCGGCCGGCGTCTACAACGAGCCGCCGCCCGCGAATGTCGCCGAGCGGGTGCGCCGCTTCTTCCGCCGAGAGCGCTCCTAGCCCTACCCCGCCGAAACGCCCCGCCCCTTCCGAAAGCCTCGCCCGGAAGGGGCGGGGCGGCCGGGAGGGCCGGAAGGCGATCGTCGTGGTGACGAGGTCGTGCCGAGACGCAGGGTTGCGACGAAGCCGAGCACGAGGAATCCTGCCGCAGAGAACGCGGCGTAGCGGGTGGCATCGCTGAATGCGTCCTTCGCGTCTCTCCAGGCGGCGGCATCCTGTTTCTTGAGCGCCGGGATCGCGGAGCCGGCACTGTCGACGACCGCGTTGACGATGGAGGTGCGCGCCGCCGGCGGCACGTGGTCGGTGCTGAGCCGTGCGTCCAATGCGCTGCCGGCGGAGCTGAACAGAATCGTGCCCAGAATCGCGATGCCGAGCGCCGACCCGATCTGCCGAGCCGTGGACTGCGTGCCCGAGCCCTGCCCGCTCTGCTCGACCGGCACATCCTTCAGCACGACTCCGGTCAGCTGGGCGGTCGCGCAGCCCACGCCGAAGCCGTAGACGAACAGGAATGGCACGATCGCCAGCCAGGAGACGGATGCCGAGATGACGGCACCGAGGCCGGCCACACCGACGATCTCGGCGGCGAGGCCGATCCGCACGATCAGTACCGGTGCGATCCGGTTGCCGAACGCCCCGGCGAAACCGCTGGCCACGAACGACCCGATCGCAAGGGCGAGGAGCACGAAGCCGGTCTGCAGCGCCGTGTATCCGAGCACGTTCTGCAGCCATAGTGGCAACGACAGGATGATGCCGAACTCGCCGAGCGACACGATCATCGCGGCGATGTTGCCGTTGCGAAACGACGGGATGCGGAAGAGGCTGAACGCGATCAGGGTGGTCCGGCCCGCCCGGAGTCGCCTGATGCCCCACACCACGAACAGGGTGCCCGCGAGCAGCGTCACCGCGAACGCGATCGGTATCGGCGAGAGGCTCCACGTCCAGAACGACGGGGGGTGGTTGCTGAGCCACCACCCGTACGTGCGCCCCTCGATCAATCCGAAAACGAAGGATGCGCTGGTGATGACGGACAGAATCGCGCCGATCACGTCGATCCGCTGTGCATCTCCTTCGTTTTCGGTACGTGGGGGTGGGGTGGTGGACGGGGCGACCGTCAGCAGCGCGCCGATCACGATCACCGCACCGAGCGGGATGTTGATGCCGAACGCCCAGCGCCAGGAGAAGTAGGTGGTGAGCCAGCCGCCGAGCAGCGGGCCGAC
>JAZJYU010000160.1:0-5761 GCA_040390225.1 Actinomycetota bacterium
ACCAATCATCCGGTCGACAACGCGCTGTTGCTGCTCGGTGGCGGCATCGTCGTCGCGTTGATCCTCGGCGGTCTGTCGAGTCTTTTGCTCAAGCGCATCAGTGGGGTCGCCTTCGGCATGGTGAACCTGGCCATCAGCCAGATGTTCTACGTGTATGTGGGTGCGACCAAGTGGACCGGTCAAGACAACGGCATCGCGGGCATCACGAGCGGCACCATCTTCGGCCAAAGTCTCAGAAGCCCGTCGGCGATGCTGGTATTCGTCTGGGTCGTCGTCACCATCGCGGTGGCCATCATCTGGATCGTTCACCGCTCCCGATTCGGGCTGGTCACCAGAGCCGCTCGTGATTCGGGTTCGCGCGCGGGCGCGGTGGGCATCAATACCTTCCGTTACCACGCACTCGCGTTCATCTTCGGAGCCGGCTTCTGCGGTATAGCCGGTGTGCTGGCGGCGATGTCCGTCGGCACGGTCGACGTATCGATGTTCTACTGGACGGCCGGGGCCACACCGCTTCTGGCGGGCTTGCTGGGAGGCATCCGCACCATGAGGGGTCCCATCTTCGGCTCGGTCATCATTTCGATCATCACGATCTGGATCAGTCAGCTGTGGTCGGGTTGGCTTCTCATCGAGGGCGGCGTGGTCCTGGTCATCTTCCTCATCTGGCCGCTCGGCCTGCTTGACGATGGACCCGGCTCGGCGGTTGGCTCGGTGCGGAAACTGATCGGGCGGATACGAGGTTCACAGCCGTCCGGGACGAACACGCGCGTGACACGGTGGCGGCGGAAGCCGAGTTCCGGCGTGCGTAGCTGAAGCTGAGACGAAGGAGGATCGAATGGTCGGCGAAGGAATCCACGTCATCGATTGCCACCAGCATGTCGGTGACATCGCGGCGGTGGCCAGGAAGGGCACGCCGGGAGCGGAAACCGAGAACTACCAGGAGGCAGAGCTGGAGGCTCGGCTCACCACGATGGCGACTCGCGGATTCGACCAGGCCATCCTGCTCCCAGGTCATGGGTATCTCCGGCCGCAGGGGAACGTCGACACCATGCGCGTCAACGACGAGCTTGCGGCCTATCGCGATCGCGATCCGGCCCACTTCCCTGCCGCGCTCGGCGTGGTCGAGCCGCTACATGGTGAACTCTCGTTCCAGGAGCTGCACCGGATCAAGGACGAGCTGGGCCTGGCCGGAGTCAGTTTTCACGCTCGGTTTCAGGGCGTGGCCACCAACAGTCGGTACGTTCTCGATCTCGCCGTCGAGATCGGCCGCCTTGGGCTGATCCCCTACGTTCACGCCGCCGCCCCGAGCAAGGATGAGGACTGGTGGAAGATCCAGGAGTTCGCCGAATGCATACCTGACGTGCCGGTCGTGGCGTTGGACGCATTCGACTCGTCGGAGAAATCGTGGGAGGCGGTTCGCGTAGCCGTGAAGACGCCGAACATCTACTTCGACACCAGCATGTGCTCCAGCATGCAGTTCGTCCTGCCGGTCATTGAGGAGGTCGGAGCCGAGAGGGTGATCTTCGGTACCGATCTGTACTCGTCGCTCACCCCCAATCCTCCCGGAGCTCAGCGCACCATAATCGACCAGATCGTCGACGCCGACTATCTGACGCTGGAAGACAAGCGCAACATCCTGGGCGAGAACATCCGCAGACTGCTCCAGCTCGGGCCTCAGGCGTGACGCCGATGTCTGCCGAGGTAAGTTCCTCGGAACGCTCGCTGGTCCTTGTCCACGGTTCTTGGCATGGGGCCTGGTGCTGGGAAAGAATTGTCGATCCACTGAAGAGTGCGGGGATCGATGTCTTCGCGGTCAATCTGCCGTTGACATCGCTTGAGGATGATACCGCCGAGGTCCGTCGTGTCGTCGCGAGTGCCGGCCCCGACGTGGTGGTCTGCGGCCATTCATATGGCGGGAGGCTTACGTCGATCGTCTCGGACGGCGCCGAAAACGTCTCGCACGTGGTCTATCTTTCGTCACAGGCTCCGAACGCGAAGCAGCTGGTCGCATACCGGGAGTCCTTTCGCCCGGGCAGTATGGAGATCCCGGACGCCCAGACATTGCGGGCCAAGTACTACAGCGAGTGCTCAGAGGCCGACGTCGAGGCGGCAGCCGCCCGCATGAGGCCGATGTTCTCCGTCCCGGGTTCGCCTGAAGGTCTTGAATTCAGGCCGTGGGAGCACATCCGATCGACCTACATCGTGTGCACGCTGGACCACGCCATCGAAGTCGATCGCCAGCGAGCGATGGCCGCGAACATGGATTTCATCACCGTCGTCCGGGCTGATCATGCGCCGTTCTATTCGGCGTCCGGCGAATTGATCGAAGCTCTTGCATCGATTGTCCGGGACGATCGACCGTCCGGGCAGAGCGAGTCCGCCAGCACCAAGCGCTGAATGTCGACCAGCCGAGCAAGTCGTCGATCGAAACCGGAAAGCGAGAAGACGACCGTGGGTATTCCAGAGCTGTTTGATCAATTTGTAAAAGCCCTGGAACGCAACGACATGAGTCTCCTGGACGACGTTCTGGCTTCGGATGTCGTCATTCGCTCGTCCCATCTGGGAGACATCCACGGACTGGACGACGCAAAAAAGGCGTTGGCGTGGCGAGGTTTGCCGATCACCCTGGCGAACATCCGGGTCTTCAACAATGTGGTGCGGGAGGCCGAAGACGTCGCGCACCAGAGGGCGTACTTGGTGATGTTGTTCGGTTCGGAGGTGGATGGCTTCCTGCACCATTTCCAGTGCGGATTCCATACCACCGTCGCCTACGCCCGGGAATCCGGCGCCTGGAAGGTCAGCGAAGTACGAATGAACATGGCGTACGAGACGGGCAACACCCTGCTTGTCGCCAACTGGTGGAAGCTGATGGATCACGATCAGTTCGAAGGCAACAACCT
Organism: Actinomycetota bacterium; assembly: GCA_040390225.1. GTDB lineage: Bacteria > Actinomycetota > Actinomycetes > Actinomycetales > Microbacteriaceae > Lacisediminihabitans. The sequence goes on from JAZJYU010000160.1 coordinate 2,898, forward strand.
CCACCTCATCGACAAGAACGACCAATCACCATGGGTGCTCGTACCCGAGACCCAAGAACCTCTCTCCGGGGAGGAGACGATTCGCCAGGCCTTCCTGCATTACGCCTGGCTGATGGACACGTACGACATCCCGGGAGTTGCCGCGGTGACCACCGAGAACGGATACCCGGCAGATCGCTACGCTTCGCGCGATGACTGGCTGCGCACGCTGACCACGAAACGACTCACCGAGGCCTGCTGGTCTCACATCGTTTCAATCGAGGCGATCGAGGTCGGCGAAAGCAGCGCTCACCTCACCGCGCTCCGGTATGAGCCTCATCGGATCGGCAACGAGATTCTTCACAAGAGCAACATCGACACGGTCTTCTACACGGCCGCCTACACGATCGGGTTCGTGATGACGCCCCATGGGTGGCTGATCGACAGCTTCGGTCACCGGAAAGAGAGCGTGGCGGTCCATGGCTCTGCCGGCCAGCGATATTTCTGATGCAGAACGGCTTCGCGATGCATGGTGACGAAGAAGACGAAAAGGAAGGGGAGCGCGGATGAGAACGATCGACCTTGGAGGGTTGTCCGTCTCCGAGCTGGGGCTGGGCTGCGCTGCGCTGAGCGGAGTGTTCGGCCGGGTGGATTGGGATGTCGCCATGCGGACCCTGCATCGCGCGCTGGATTTGGGTGTGACCTTCCTGGACACGTCAAACGTGTACGGTGCCGGCCACAACGAGGTGTTGGTCGGACGGGGTATCGCTACGTCGTCTGTGCCCCGCGATCAGATCCAGCTCGTGTCGAAGTTCGGCATCGACCGTAGTCTCGGCCGCGGTCGCGCCGAGGTGCATCGCGGCGAACCCGCGTACGTGAAGCGTGCCTGCGAAGAGTCCCTGATGCGGCTCGGAGTGGACACCATCGATCTCTATTACATGCATCGTCCCCCGCGGTCCAATCCGATCGAGGAGACGGTGGGCGCGATGGCTGAGCTCGTCACCGAGGGCAAGGTGCGGTACCTCGGCTTGTCCGAGGTGGACAATGATCTGTTACGGCGAGCATGCGTCGTTCACCCCATTGCAGCGGTTCAAGTGGAGTATTCCATGTGGCATCGAACTCCGGAGATCTCGGTGCTTCCCGCGATGCGGGAGCTCGGTGTGGCCCTGGTTCCCTATTCACCATTGGCCCGAGGCTATCTCAGCGGAACGCTCAGCGTGGGATCCTTCGACGATGTGGACGTCCGGGCGAAGGACTTCGAGACCGTAGCGGACAAGGTCGAGACCATGGTTTCGGGTATCCGGATCGTCGCGGACCGCAAAGGCAAGGAGCCGGCGCAGATCGCGCTGGCCTGGGTTCTCGCTCAATCCGCTCGTTTCGGGGTGCCGGTAGTTCCAATCCCCGGAACGGACAGGATCAAGTGGTTGGAGCAAAACATCGCCGCGCTGGACATCTCGTTGGATGCCGACGACCTCGCCGAATTGGACCGGGTTTCAAACCCGCCGGTTGCCGCGTAGGCAGCTCCCGACGGAGTCCTTGTTCCCCAAGAGGTCGCTCACAGGCCGTCGATGATGTCCTCGTCCGGGAGATGCCAATCGAGCCACTCCCGCACGCCTCGGTCCATGATCCAGTCGAGGTCGCCGACGTCGAGGAAGTCGAGTTCGTCGGTGAACAGTCGACGCACCTCGTCGTAGGTCGATCTGAGCCGCGTGAGGTCGCTGCCCCAGAAGACTCTCTGCGGCGAGAATGCGTCGACGACCCGATGGACGCGATCGTGAAGACCCCGGAACGGGTACGGCTCCGTGACGTGGTTGGGCAGGCAGGTCGCCTTGACCGCGACGTTCTCGAGGTCGCGGAGGCCGATGAGCTCGACGAGACCGGAGTCGATCTGCTCGTTCACCCGGGTCGTGGGGAGCCCGAGGTGATCGACGATGAGTCGCAGACCGGGGTGGCGCTCGGCGATCGTGCGGATCGGGGCGATCTCTCCCGCGAGATAGAGCATCACGGGAAGTCCAGCCTCCTCAGCGATGGCCCACAGCCAGTTGGCGCTTCCGTCCCTGAGGAAGTCGGCCGGCCCGCTCACGGCGGAGACGCGGAGTCCGAGCATCCCCGGCTGCTCGCGCCAGGCGTACAGTCGCTCGCGTTCGAAGTCGCCCGTCAGGGGAACCCGGCCCATGACCGCGAAGCGGTCCGGATACCGCGCCGCAGCGGCGAGACAGGTGTCGTTCCGGTCCTGCTCACGAGCGGACGGCACCAGGATCGCGCGCGCGACACCGGCCGCATCCATCTCCGCCAGGAGCCGCTCAGACGTGTACTCGTCGCCGTGAGCGGGATTCCCGGAGCCGGGAACCCAGGGATTGTCGGGGGACTCCTTCGCCCACAGGTGCACCTGTGCATCGGTGTAGCTCATGAGGCGTAGTTCACGACTCGAAGCGGGGCGGCAGGAAGGATGCGAGCGCCCAGTCCGGCACGAACTCGTCGCGCCGGGAGACGTACTCCCGGGTCAGCTGGGAGACGCGCGAGATACCCATCAGCCCGAAGGTGCGTCTGAGGCTTTCGACGATGTCGTCGAGGTAACCCCGCAGGGTATCCTCGCCGCCGGCGGCGAGAGCCCAGACGATCGGACTCCCGATGCCCACGGCGTCGGCCCCGAGACCGAGCGCTATCGCAACGTCGGTCGCGCTGCGCACCCCGCCGTCGAGCAGCACGGCGACCTCATCCCCGACCTCGGCCTTGATCTCTTCGAGCAGCTCGATGGTCCCCGGCTCGGAGTCCAGGTTGCGGCCGCCGTGATTGGAGATGAAGACGGCGTCAGCCCCCGCCTCGACGGCCGCGCGCGCGTCGGCGTTGTCCCGGCGGAACATCGCCCTACCGGATCGGCGCTG
>JAZJYU010000160.1:5771-10323 GCA_040390225.1 Actinomycetota bacterium
AGCCGACTGACCGAGCGCGGCGAGCTCCGATGAGGCCGCGCGCGCGTCCGCCGCTCCCAGGATCCCCTTGAGGATGAGCGGAACGTGCACGATCGAGCGCAACCACTCCACGTTCTTCCAGACCAGTTGCATCCCCGTGACATCCGCTGCGATCCGGTCCTGCCACTCCGGCTCCTGGTAGCGGGAGAGGTTCACGGTGCCCGCGCTCGCGGGCATGCTGTAGCCGCCGAGCAGCATCCGTCGCCGCTTCGGCCGCACTGCGTTGTCGACGGTCAGCACGATCGCCTGGTAGCCGGCCGTCTCGGCGCGTGCCACCAGGTCGGCGAGGATCGCGCGGCTCTGCTGCCAGTACAGCTGGTACCAGCGGTTGTCGCCGGCATTCGCGGCGGCGTCTTCGATGAGGATGCCCGCGGCGCTGCTGAGGCAGTAGCCGAGCCCGGTGTCCCGGGACACTCTGGCCACCATCGCCTCGCCGCCATCGCGGACCATCCCGATGCCGCCGGCCGGGCTGATGAAGACGGGCGCGGACATCCGCACTCCCAGCACCTCGGTGCCGAGGTCGATGTCTGAGACGTCGGTGAGTACGCGCGGGCGCAGTCGGTACCGACCGAATCCCGCCCGGTTCGACGCCATCGTTCGCTCCTCGCCGGCACCGCCGATGATGTGGGTGAAGATGTTCTCCGGCAGGAGATCGCGAGCGTGGGCGCGCAGGTCATCGATCGTGTGCCCTCCGGGAACGAAATCGAAACCGCTCGTGGCCATGAGACCTCCTCGTAGATGGGTGATACAGCGCCGGCAGTCAGTAACCGGCCCGTTTGTCGACGATGTTGAGGAGCGGCGCTCCAGCGCGATAACGCTCCAGGTTGGTGACGAAGGCAGCGATGGTGCGCTCGAGGTTGTGCGCGGAACCCGATGAGGTGTGGCCGGTGATGACGACATTGGGCTCGTCCCACCACCCGCTGTCGGGGGGCAGGGGCTCCGTCCAGAGGGTGTCGAGCACGGCTCCGGCGATCTGCCCCGAGCGAAGCGCGTCGAGCAGCGCGTGCTCGTCGACGAGGGGGCCACGGGCCACGTTGATGACCCAGGCGTGCGATGGAAGGGCCGCGAGCACGTCATGCGAGACGATGCTCCGCGTCTCGGGCGTCAGCGCTGCGGTGACGACGAGGTAGTCCGCCTCGGCTGCCATCCGCATGAGGTCGTCGGGCGTTCCGGTCTCATCCGCTTCGGGGAGCGGCTCGGTGCCCCGACGAACGGCGAGGACGCGCATCCCGATCGCCTTCGCGAGTATGGCGAACTCGGCCCCGACTTTGCCGGGTCCGAGAATCAGTACGGTGGCTCCGCGCACCAGACGCTGTCGGCCGTGCTCCCGGCCGTCCGCCCAGACGTGGTTCCGCTGGTTGGCCAGGTGCGTGGGGAAGCGTTTGGCCGCCGCGAGCACTGCCGCGAGCACGAACTCGGCCATCGGCCCTTCGTGCGCGCCGCTCGAATTCGTGAAGACGATGTCATCCCGTTCGACTAACTCCGGCACCAGGAATCGCTCGACGCCGGCCGAGGTGGTGTGAATCCAGCGCACGGCAGGCATAGCGCGGAGGACCTCAGCGATGGGCGCGACCGCACCCCCGAGGAGCACGACTTCGGCCACCGGATCGGGTGCGATCGGCGCGGAACCGAGCGGCAGGGTCTCGGCACCGATCGGCGGCTCGGCGAGGACCGCGTCCCGGAATCGTCCCGGAATCGTCGCCACGATCACCCGGGTGGGCGCGACTCTGTCGTCCATTGGGCCAATCCTTCACTCCGGAGGATTGTCTGTCAAGTATTCCGAACTGAAGAGAGCTATTCCGGGGGACGATCGTCTCGAACGATCGATGCGAGAACCCGGGCCAGGTTCGCCTGCGCTCACGACGATACGACACACCTTCGTCGGGTCGTCTCCGAAGGCGGTGGGCGGCGAGTTCCCGCGAACAGGGTGATTCCCGCGGCCATCAGCGGGCGATCATCGTCCCGCAGTACCCGGCGCCATGGACGAATATCAATGAACGTTCTGCGGAAACCATGTGAGTTGACCCTGACATGCCCGCAATGTGTCGCCGAACAAATTGTTAGTCAAGTATTCCGAAATTAACATTTGGTTGTTCTGAACACTTGACAGACAAAAGCACTGACGCTCAAGATGACAGGGTTCCTATCTAGCGGGTGCATCATTGCCCAAAGACCGTGGCGCTCATTGTGGAGAGGTATCTCAGTGTCGAGACAGGTCATTGGCAACGTTGGTGCATCGGCATGGCCGAGCAACTATCGGCCCATCCCATCAGGAGGAAGTCAATGAAGCCAATCACACGCACCAGGGCGATCAAATCGGTCGGGCTGGCGATTATCGTCGCCTCGACCGTGCTGCTCGCCGCATGTTCCAGTGGGGGCACCCCCACGCCGACCAGTAGCGGCAGCAAGACCGATGCCGATGCCGGAAGCCCGTCGGCCGCGCTCATCGCGGCAGCGAAAAAGGAAGGGACGGTCACCTGGTACACCTCGGTGCCGCCCGGGCCGAACGCACAGGTCGCCGCCCAGTTCACCGTGAAGTACGGTATCCCTGTGGTGGTCAACCGTGGCACGACGGCGGTGCTGTCGCCGCTCGTCAACGCCGAGACCAGCAGTGGCAAGGTCGTCGGCGATGTCGTCGAGGTCGGAACCCCCGGTGTCATCGAGACCTGGGCCGACCAGGGCGTGCTCGTCCCGCAGACCAAGTCGACCCTCGGCGTACTGCCGACCTGGCCGACGAAGTACAACTACAAGGACACCGTCTTCCTGCAGGCCATCGCGCTCTTCGGGATCACGTACAACACGGATCTCGCGAAGCCGGCCCCGACCGGCTGGAAGGACCTGATCAACCCGAAGTACAAGGGCAAGATCATCATGACCGACCCGCGCGTGCAGATCGGCGGCCTTCAGCTCATCTCGGGCCTCGAGAAGGCCTACGGTGACGACTTCCTGAAGAAGCTCGCCGCTCAGAACCCGACATACTCGGGCAGCCTTCTGGACGACCCGCTCGCCGCCGGCGACGACGCGATCGGCGTCAACGGTATCCGCTGGGCCGACACGGACTACATCAACAAGGGCGCGCCGATCAACGACGTGTTCCCCGGACCGGCCATGGGCAGCTCGGAGCAGTGGGTCGCGCAGCTCAAGGGCAGCCCGCACCCGAACGCCGCGGCGCTCTTCCTGAACTTCCTGCTCTCGAAGGATGGCCAGGAAGCGACCTGCAAAGGCCAGTGCACCTCAGTGGTCGGTGCGCCGGGAACCATCCCGCTCCCCGCGAACTACCAGGCGGCGCCCGCGTCGTTCACCCCGGCGGAGAAGACGCGCCTGCTGGCCCTCGTCGGCCTTCAGGGCTGATCCGGTCCGCTGCAGCACGTCCACCCATTTGAAAGACAAGAACAGGTAACAGGCCCATGGGGATCATCGTCCGCGGACTTCAGAAAGAATTCGGCGCCAATCGTGGCCGGTCCGACGTGAAGGCGGTGGACGACCTGTCGCTGGAGGTCGAGGATGGCGAGTTGCTCGTCATCCTCGGCCCCAGCGGCAGTGGCAAGACCACTCTCCTCAGGTGCATCGCCGGCCTCGAACGCGCCGACTCCGGCGAGATCGAGGTCGACGGCAAGATCGTCTTCTCCTCCGAGAAGAAGATCTGGGTTCCGCCTGAGCGCCGGGGCGTGAGCATGGTGTTCCAGAGCTACGCGCTCTGGCCGCACATGACCGTCTTCAACAACGTGCGCTATCCACTGAAAGTCATGGGCGTGCCGAAGGCGGAGGCCGCCGTGCGGGTGCAGCGTGTGCTCGACATGGTCGGCTGCGGTCACCTGGCCGACCGCCATCCCGGCGAGATCAGCGGCGGCCAGCAGCAGCGCATCGCCGTTGCCAGGGCGATCGTGGGAGGGGCTCGAGTCGTTCTGTTCGACGAACCGCTCTCCGCCGTCGACGCCCGGGTGCGCGAAGACCTGCGCCGCGAGCTCGTCGAGCTACAGCGGGAACTGGGCTTCGCGTCCGTCTACATCACCCACGACCAGACCGAGGCGATGGCGATCGGTCACCGCGTCGCAGTGCTTTCCGGGGGAAAGATCCTTCAGATATCGTCCCCACGCGAGCTGTACAGCCGTCCCACGTCGTCGGATGTCGCCCAGTTCATGGGCGCGACCAACGCGTTCGAGGGCACGGTCACATCCTCCAAGACGGCGGGAAACCTGATCGTCGCATCGCCGATCGGCGCGGTCGAAGCCGCCTCGGAAGCGACGGTCGCGGTCGGGAGTACCGCGACGGTGATCTTCCGCCCGGAATACGTCCGGCTCAGCGCCGCGCGTCCAGCCGAGGCGGCGAACGTGTGGTTCGGAAGCGTGGAGAGCTCACTGTTCCTGGGCCACGCCACGGAGTACCGGGTACTCGTCGGCACCGACCAGACCCTGATCGTGCGATCCACGGACCAGGACGTGCTCGACGGCGAGGTCTGGCTGCACGTGCCGCCCGCCGATGTGCGCTTCGCCACCGCGGAGGTCGCGCGATG
>JAZJYU010000160.1:10333-13388 GCA_040390225.1 Actinomycetota bacterium
TTTATTTCGCGTAGCTCATAAAAGCATAAGAACTCGCGAGCCCGCCTCGCAGTCCCCTCAGGCCTATCCAGGCGCGGATGAGCGCGAGCCGGGCGATCGGCAGGCTGCCGATCCTCAATGCGGTGGTGTGGATCACCCTCGTGTTCATGGCGGCACTGATCGTCTATCCGCTCGTCCTGCTGGTCAAATACGTCTTCTTCGCCAACGGCACTCTCGATCTCAGCGGCATCGTCGACACCTTCAAGGACCCGGCCCTCGGCCCGACCCTGCTTCACACGCTGCTGGTCATCGTCGTCGTCGTGCCCATCAGTGTCATCATCGGCGGCGTGCTGGCCTGGCTCAACGAGCGCACCGATGCCCGGATGGGGTGGGTGGCGGACACGCTGCCGATCATCCCGCTGCTCATCCCGGTCGTCGCGACGGCGATCGGCTGGGCCACGCTGTTGGCGCCCTCCGCCGGCTATCTCAACGCCTTCCTGCGGATGATCTTCACCGGCAACCCCACAGGCACCGGCCCGTTCAACATCTACGGGGCGCTCGGAACGATGGGGGTCATGACGATCGTCGTCGTGCCACTGGCCTATTTGACGATCTCGGCGGCGCTGCGGAACATGGACCCGGCACTCGAGGAGGCGTCCAGGATGAGCGGCGCCTCGCCGTTCCGCACCCTGGTGCGCATCACGTTCCCCGCCGTCCGCAACGCGGTCGCGACGGCCACCGTGCTCGCCGTCATCAACGTCATCTCGCAGTTCACCATCGCGCTCATCCTGGGATCCTCGAGCGGCTTCGACGTGATCGGCTCGATGATTTATCACAACATCGACGCCCCCAACGGACCGAACTTTCCCGAGATGGTCGTGCTGAGCTTCTTCATGCTCGTCATCGTCCAGGTCGCCGTCATCGCGGAGTACATGATCAGCCGTTCCGGCCATCACGCCCGGATCGGGGGCAAAGGGCGTGGCCGTGCGATCAATACCCTCGGCGGCTGGAAATGGGTCGTGCGGGCGGTCGAGATCGTGTACCTGCTCGTGGCGACGGTCGTGCCGCTGTTCGGTCTCCTGCTGCTGTCGCTGCAGAACTTCTGGACGCCGGCGATCAGGTGGTCGTTCCTGACCTTCCAGAACTATGTCGATATCTTCAGCGGGAACACACCGCTGGGGCGCGCGTTCGCCGACAGCCTGCTTCTCGGACTTCTCACGGCGACCGTGCTCATGCTCATCGCCTCGATCCTCGTCTACCAGGTGTCGACGTCGCGGGGCTGGCTCGGTAAGGCGGTCAACGCGGTGACAGCGCTGCCCGCGGCCATCCCACACATGATCATCGGCGTCGCGTTCCTGCTCTCCCTCGGCGTCGGCTTCCTCAGCCTGCAAGGCTCGCTCCTGCTGCTCTTCCTCGCCTACCTCGTGCTCGCGCTGCCCCAGGCGACGCGAACGGCCGGGTCCGCGTTCAGTCAGGTGGGCCGCGAGATGTGGGAGGGGTCGCTCATGGCCGGGGCTTCGCAGTTCCGAACCTTCGTGCAGATCCTCATCCCGTTGATGCGTTCCGGCCTGCTCGCCGGCTGGGTGATGGTCTTCGTCATCACCTTCAGCGAGACATCGGCCTCGGTCTTCCTCTCCAGTTCGGTCAGCAACCCCGTCGCCGGTTCGGTCATCCTGTCCTTCCTGCTGGGCAGTTCCGGCACGTACCCGCAGATCGCCGCCCTCTGTCTCGTCGTGGCGCTGCTGCAGACGATCGTCGTGTTCGGGGTGCGCTGGCTCGGTCGCGATCGCGACCGTGGCGGGGCGAAACGTCCGAGCAGAGCGACCCGGGTGCTGGAAAACGGTATCCGGTGAGAATCGCGTTCATCGGTCTCGGGATCATGGGTTCGCCGATGGCGGTCCATCTCGTCGACGCCGGACACCACGTGGCGGGATTCAACCGGACCCCCGAGAAGGCCGCCGCGCTGGTCGCGGCAGGTGGAGAGGCGGCGGGGACGATCGCCGAGGCGGTCGAAGGTGCCGAGACGATCGCCCTCATGGTTCCGGACTCGCCCGACGTCGAACTCGTGCTGGAGGGTGACGGCGGCGTATTCGCGACGGCGCGACCCGGCACCCTCATCATCGACTTCTCGAGCATTCGGCCCGATGTGTCGGCTCGACTCGCGGCCCGCGCCCGGGAGCTCGGTTTCCGCATGCTCGACGCACCGGTCTCGGGCGGCGAAGCCGGAGCGAAGAACGCTGCGCTCTCGATCATGGTCGGGGGCGATCCCGCGGATTTCGAGGCGGCGCAGCCGGTCTTCGACGCGGTCGGCACAACGGTCGTGCACGTCGGGCCGAGTGGCGCCGGGCAGACGGTGAAGGCCGCGAATCAGCTGATCGTCGCGGGCAACATCGAGCTGCTCGCCGAGGCCGTGGTCTTCCTCGAAGCCCATGGCGTCGACCTGCCGAGCGCACTGCGAGTTCTGGGCGGGGGACTCGCGGGTTCGAAGGTGCTCGACGCGAAAGGGCAGATGATGGCCGACCGGAGCTTCGCGCCCGGCTTTCGCATCGCACTGCACCATAAAGATCTCGGCATCGTCACGAGTGCGGCCCGCGAGGCCGGAGTGGTCATTCCGCTCGGCGCGGTCGTCGCGCAGCTCATGGCTTCGGAACTCGCGAACGGCGACGGCGGCCTTGATCATTCCGCCCTGCTGCGCGGCGTTCTCCGGCTTTCCGGTAGGGAGTAAGCTGCGCCGGGAGAGCCGCTCAGCTCTTCTTCGTGAAGACCGGCAGACGCTTCTCCCGGAAGGCCGCGATGGCCTCTTTCTGTTCAGGGGTGCCGGCGAGGCCGAGCGTCGCCTTCACCTGGATCGCGCGATTCACCTGTTCGTAGTCGACGATCTTCTCCGCCTCGTTGGCGATGAACTCACGGCCATCAATGGCCTTGGCTCCGGCTTCCAGGCCATCGTCGCCATCTACAAGCACAGCGTGGTTTCTTCGAAGAAGTGAGAAGCCCGAGTCGGCCCGAACGGAGATATTTTGTCATGCGCCGGCCTAGGCCAGACCTAAACGAGTTCTTTCTGCACAATATCCCTCTG
>JAZJYU010000160.1:13398-25925 GCA_040390225.1 Actinomycetota bacterium
TCTTCTCCGCCTCGTTGGCGATGAACTTCGCGGTGCGCAGTGCGCTGGGGCTCTTCGAGGCGAGTTCGGTCGCGAGCGCCCATGCGGCATCCATGAGGTCTTCCGGTTCGACCACCTCGTCGACCACGCCGAGGCGCTCGAAGTATGCGGCATCGACCGTCCGGCCGGTGAAGTAGAGCTTCCGCGCCTGATAGGTGTTCATGCCGCGCTTCGTTCCGGCGAGACCGCCGGCGAGACCGATGTTCACCTCGGGCAGGCCGAAGGTCGCGGTGCGCGAGGCGATGATGATGTCGCACTCCTGCACGAGCGTGAGTCCGCCACCGAGCGCGATCCCGTTCACCGCGGCGATGACGGGGACGACGCAGTTGTAGAGCGCGGAGTGGGCGGAGCGGTTCACCGCCTGGCGGCGCTCCTTGTTGTCGTTCTCGGCGGTCTTCACGTCGCGACCGGCGCAGAAGAACCGGCCCTCGCCGGTGAGGATCACGACGCGAACATCGAACGGGTCGCTCTCGTTGATCTCGGTGAAGACGTCGCGCAGATCGGCGTAGAGTTCCATGCTCAGGGCGTTGGCCGGGGGACGGTTCAATTTGACCGTCACAACGTGGTCGCGGACCTCGACATCGAGGTTCTCGTACTCCTTCATTTCCCGCCCCTTCGCGACAATATTGACTTACCAGTATACTATCATGACAAAATTACTTGTCACGATCGACAAACACGATGGGCGACGGCTGATATTGTCGGCCCAGCATTGATATCTAAGGTTCGGGGTGCACAGTGGCATTGCGTGTTCAAGCCCTCTCCATCGTCGACGCCGTCGCCGGGGACATGCGCAACAAGCTCTTCGTCGGAGAGCTGAGCGGCGACGCCCAATTGACCGAAGCCGAGGTTGCGACGCAGTACGGCGTCGCCCGACCCACGGCGAAGGCAGCGATCGAGAAGCTCGTCAGCGAGGGCCTTCTGGTGCGCGGCACGCACCGCACCGCACGGGTGCTCTCACTCACCGATGACGACGTGCGCGACCTCTACTTCGCCCGCAGAACCATCGAGGGCGAGGTCGTGCGCGAACTCGCGCGACGCTCGCTGCTGCCGGCCTCCGTGCCCCGTGCCGACGCCGACGCCAGGCTCGCCGGCCCGAATGATGTGACGATCATCGAGCCGGTCATGCGGTTTCACATCTCGCTCGTGCGGGCGGTGGGCAGCCCGCGGTTGAGCCGGCTGTTCGACACCCTCATGGGCGAGATGCACCTGTGCATGGTGCAGATGCAGTCTCGCCGTCTGCTCGAGGGCGGCGTGATCGTCGACGAGCACCAGCTCATCACCGATGCCATCCTGGCGGGCGACGCCGAGACCGCGCTGGCCGCGATGAACGAGCACCTCACGCACGCCGAGGAGCGGATGCTCGGCCCCGTTCACCGGCTGCCCTCGGCGACGAGCGCCGCCGGCATCGACTAGCTGCCGGAGGCCGCCGGAGCGCCGCTGAACTTCGGCGCTCGCTTCTCCCGGAAGGCGCGGCCCGCTTCGATGCGGTCCGGGCTGTTGAGCAGGTCGTGGTTCGCCCGGTGCTCGATCGCGGCATAGGCGAACTCGTAGTCTGCCCACATCCGTTCGATGTCGTCGGCCGAGAGCTTCGCGCGCCGCACGCCCTCGGGGTTCTTCGAGGCGATCTCCTTGGCGAGCGCGATGGCCTCCGGCATCAGCCGGTCCGGCGGCAGCACCCGGCTGATAACGCCGATGCGCTCGAGCACCTCTGGCGATACGCGCTCGCCCGTGAAGGCGAAGCGTCGGGCCTGCAGATTCGTGTAGCCGCGCGACATCGTGGCGAGGCTGACGTTGAGGCCGGCATCGATCTCGGGCAGGCCGAGCACGGCCGCCTCGGAGGCATAGAGGATGTCCGCGCCGAGGGCCGACATGAAGCCGGCACCCATCGCCGGGCCGTTGATCGCCGCGATCACCGGGACCGCGCAGTGGTGGATCGACGTGTAGCTGGCGCGTGCCGCCTTCGACCGGACGTCTGGCGGGTCGGTCTCCGCGAGCTTCAGGTCCCGGCCGCCGCAGAAGCAGCGGCCGGCGCCTGTCAGCACCACAGCGCCGATCTCGTCGACACGGGTGTTCACCTCGCCGAAGGCCGCCGCGATGTCGCGGTACAGCGCCATGCTCAGCGCGTTGACCGGCGGGCGATCGAGCGTGATGATCGCGATGCCGTCCTCGACATCGAGGTGAAGGTTGTCGTATTCGGTCATGTGGGGTCCCCGATCACTTCATCGCAAAGGCGTTGGCAGGTGTGCCGACGCCCCCGGGCAGGTTGAGCGGGACCGCTGCGAACAAGAAGGAGTAGCGGCCGTCGCGAGCGCAGTCCGCGGCCAGGTCATCAAGCACGAGCATCTCGCCCAGCCCGAGGCCGAGCATGGGGATCGCACGACGGTGGAGATAGCCGGGGTCGCCAGGCCTGGCCTCGACGGCCGGATTGTCGGCGCCGATGAGCGATACCCGGTGATCCCACAGCCAGGCCGCCATCGGCTCCAGCGCGGAAAGCCCGGCCCACTTGCGTGGGAGTTCCCGGCGCTCCTCCCTCGAAATGGCGTAGTAGGCCGCCATGTACCCGGTGCGGATGAGCAGGGTGTCACCCTCCTGCACCTGCACCCCCTGTGCGTCCAGCACTTCGTCGACCAGTTCCGGACCCGCGACCGGGCCTCCCTCGAAGCCGATCTCGATGCCCTGCGCCTCCCAGTGCTTCGCGAGGTCGACGAGGACTCCACGGCTGAAGATGCCGTGGTCCGCCCAGCGGTCGACGCCGAGACGCGTTCCCAATGGTCCCGCGTCGTGTTCGGAGATGCCGTTGTAGAAGCCGAATTCGCGTGCTTCGACGTGCCTGAGGCCATCGAGCTGGCTCGAACCCTGCGGGTAGAAGTTGTCGATCACGTCGTCCTGGACGTTGCGCTCGGGCGAGAACACCAGGTGGCGGTACCGGCTGCGGTTCACGGTCTTCGCCGGCTCCGGTTCGTCGAGAGGAAGCGAGAGATTGAAGTGCACGCCGCGCTGCACCTCGGCCGCGGCCGCCACCCGGCGCTCGGGGGTCGAGAAGTTGAGTGCGCCGACTTCGTCATCGGACCCGAAGACGCCCCAGGAGACCCGGCCGCCGAGTGCGTCGATCAGCCTGAGCTCGTCGTAGCGGGGATATCCGTCCGTGACGGCGCCGCCCTCGTTGGGTGGGTTCTGCATGATTCTCCTGAACGATGAGCGCGGGGCGGTCCTTGCCCCCCAGCCATCTTGGTTCGCGGTACATTGTCTGTCAAGTACACAGAGGAGACTGGATGTCCGGCGAGCGCGACTGGGAGGCTCCAGGGCCATATGACCTCGGCGGCGGTGTCCATCGGATCCCGCTTCCCATGCCGGCCGGCGGTCTTCGATCAGTGAATGTCTACGCCGTGCTCCTCGACACCGGCGTGCTGATGGTCGACGCCGGATGGGCCACCGACGAGAGCGAGGCGGAACTCGCGCGGGCGCTCGCTGAACTCGGTGCGGGGATCGGCGATATCCGTCGATTCGCGATCACCCATGCCCATCGCGACCACTACTCGCTCGCGGTTAGATTGCGCGACCGGCTCGGCATCCCCGCCTCTGTCGGCATCGGCGAGCAGGCGAACCTTCTGGCGCTCCGGACCACGACGGCGGCCGAACGCGCGGCGCGGGTTGGCGCACGGCTTGCCCGAACCGGCGCAGTCGAGATCGCGGCCGAAATCGGGACTCGGGTCCGATATCGCGACTCGGATCTGATCGAGTACGGAGCTAATCCCGACCAGTGGCTCGACGGCGGCGAAGTGCTCGACGGCGGTCTGCTGGCCATCCCCACGCCCGGCCACACTCACGGGCATGTTGTATATCACGCCCCGGATCGCGGACTGCTCTTCTCTGGGGACCACCTGCTGCCGCGGATCACCCCCTCGATCGTGAGCGAGCCGGCGCCGGCCGAATGGCCGCTTCGCGATTACCTCGACTCCCTCATGCTGGTGCGCGCCCTGCCCGACGCGATGCTGCTGCCCGCACACGGGCCGGTCACGACGAGTGTTCATGCGAGGGTTGACGAGTTGCTCCAGCACCACGAGGATCGACTCGTCGAGGCGCTCGCCGCGGTCGCTGCGGGCGCGTCGACGGCCTTCGAAGCCGCGGTAGGGATGCGCTGGACCTCTGGTCACCGCCGGCACGACGAGCTCGAGGCCCCCGCCGCGGGGATGGCAGTGCTCGAGACGGGCGCGCACCTCGACCTGCTCGCTCTTCGAGGGGAACTCATACGTGAGGTCTATAGCGACGCCGTGCATTATCGGTTGGGAGATCGGAATGGATGAACCACGACTGCCGGACTATCGCGAATTGCCGGTGCTCGAGGACGGTGTTCGCTCCGGATGGGGCCTGTTCGGTGGCGACGACTCCATCGGACTGATGAATCTGCTCACACCTGAGCGGGTGATCGCCGCCGCCGCACTGGTACGCAGAGGAGCGGTGTTCCCCCTCGACCTGCCGCTCGGCGCGATCTCCCCGCCGCCGTTCTCGCGAGGCGTTGCACGGCACACCGTGCTCGAGCGCACCCCGCAGGGTGGCCTCGACGATGTGATCGACGGGTACTACCCGCAGGGCGGGAGCCAATGGGATTCGCTAGCGCACGTTCCTTACAGTCCGGACGAGTTCTACAACGGAGCGACACGCGCCGAGGTCAAGGCCGGCCGGCGCAACACCGTCGATTTCTGGGCGGCGAAAGGTCTTGTCGCGCGAGCGGTCGTGCTCGACCTCAGCGAGACGGTGGTCGCCGCAGGCGGCCATGAAGCGGCGGTCCGGCTCACTGCGGACGATCTGGAGGCGGCGCGGCTCGCCCAGGGTGTCGAGGTCCGCACCGGCGACATCCTTCTTGTGCGCACGGGCTTCATCAGGTGGTTCACCGAGCAGCCGGCCTCCGCGAGGGAGTCCGTGGTTTCGCGGCACAGCCCGAAACTGACCGGCCTCGCCCAGAACGAACAGGTCGTCGAGTATCTCTGGGATCTGCACATCGCCGGGATCGCGAGCGACGCCGTGGGTCTCGAAGCCTTCCCGAGAGCCGATGACGCCGGATTCGGCTTTCTCCACCGCATCCTGATCGGTCAGTTCGGGATGGGGCTCGGCGAGTTGTGGGCGCTCGACGCGCTCGCGGACGACTGTCAGGCCGATGGGGTGCGGGAGTGTCTGCTCGTCTCGGCGCCGATGAACGTACCCGGGGGTATCGGTTCGCCGGCGAACGCCATCGCGATCAAGTGAGCTTCGGCGCGAGCTCCGTGACGAGCAGCGCGAACGAGACCGCGCCGGGGTCAGACGTGCCGCGCGATCGCGCACCGTGCGTTCTGGAACGGCCGCGGGCGGCGATCAGCTGAGCCGTAGCGACCGCGGCCTCCGTTGCCGCGGCTGCTGCAGCGGACCATGCGGGTGAGATCGGCTGTCCGGAGGCGACCTCCGCCTCGAGGCGATCCGCGAAAGGAAGTACCGCGTCGATCATCGTCTTCTCCCCGAGCACCGCGCCACCGCGAGACGCGACCGCATCGGCGTAGGCGCGCACGGCCGCGGCGATGGCTGACGCATCAGGCTCAGCCTCGTCGCCGAGCACCGCACCGGCCGCCCGAAGGCCGCTTCCCCAGAGCGCCCCAGAGGCACCACCCGCGGAATCCGACCACCCGCCGCCGCCCGCCGCCAGAGCGCTGCCGACACCCGCGCCGCGCGCAATCAGCTTCGCGGCGGCATCCCGGCCGCCGGTCGCACCCTGAACCATCCCGGCTCCGTGGTCGCCGTCTCCCGCGACCGAATCCAGCCTGCCGAGGTCGCCTTCGTGCACGCGTAGCACGTCGACCGCCGCGTTCAGAGCGATGCCGAGACGCGCAGCGGCTGCCTGCGATACGGCCGAGCCTGGCACTGCGTCGGGGCCCGTGGCCGATGCGACCCGTACCGAGCGGCGCTCGACGACCCGCGGTTCGAGCCGGGTGAACGAGGCCGAGTGGGCCGGCGCGAGCCAGAGCGTCTCGAGCTCGTCGTCCAGCACCATGAGCGAGATCGAAACCCCTGCCATGTCAAGGCTCGTGACCTGCTCGCCGACCACCGGTGCGACCAGACTCATGCCGCTCGCCTCGATCCTGCGCTGAGCCTGGCGGAATACCAGGTTGAGTTCGTCGTACTTGGTCGCGCCGAGCCCGTTCACCAGAACCGCGACCCGCTGCCCGGGCACGGCGGCACGCTCGGAGAAGAGTCCGTCGATCAGCAGGTCGGCCACCTCGTCGGCTGTTCCGAGAGCTGCCTCGCTGATCCCCGGTTCGCCGTGGATGCCCAGGCCGACGGCCATCCGTCCGTCCGGCACGCCGAAGAGCGGTCCCGCACTGCCGGGCAGCGTGCAGCCGGAGAACGCGACGCCGAAGGATCGCGTCGCCACGTTCGCCGTGCGGGCTACCCGCTCGGCGTCGTCGAGGGAGTAGCCGAGCGCGGCGGCGGCCCCCACCACTTTGATCACGAGAAAGCTGCCGGCGATTCCTCGTCGCAGTTCGTGGGACCCGCTCGGCCCCGAGGCGATGTCGTCGGTGACGGCGACGAGCCGGGCGTCGACGCCCTCGCGTCGCAGCTGCTCGGCGGCGGCTGTGAAGTGCAGGATGTCGCCCGCGTAGTTGATGGGGACGAAGAGCACGCCGGCGTCGCCCCGTGCCGCACGCGCGACGTCGAGCACCTGCGCCTCGGACGGCGAGGCGAAGACGTTGCCGCACGCGGCGCCGTGCCCGAAGCCGTCGCCGACCCAACCGGCGAAGGCGGGGTAGTGTCCCGTGCCACCGCCCATCATGATCGCCACTTCACCGGGCGCGGTCGCCTGTGCCCTGACTACTCCACCAGAGACCTCGATCAGCTCGTCGGGATGCGCCGCCACGAATCCCTCTATCGATTCGCGTGCGAATTTCGGGGCATCGTTCACCAGGCGTGTCATTGTCGTCCTCCCAATCGCGGTATTCGGGTTCGTCCATCATCGTCGCTCTTGGCCACGGCGTACTCAGAGTACTTGACAGACAATCGCAAGCGGAACTAGCTTAGAGATCGGCCGGGCGGACCTCATGGTGTCTGGACAGAGGCCGCCATGGTGGTCGGCACCCTGAGAAGGAGCAATGATGGACCTTTCCATCCCAGTGGAGTTGCGTGACGTCCAGAGTCTGGTCCGCTCCTTCATCGCCCGGGAGCTCGCTCCCCTGGAGCGAGAGGTCGAGGAATCCGACGACATGGACCATGCCGTTGCGGCGGGGCTGCGCCAGAAGGCCGTGGACCTGGGCTTCTACGGTTTCAACATCAGTGCAGAGGTCGGCGGCGTCGGAATCGGTCCGCTCGGCGAGGTGCTCATCGGCGAGGAGGCCGGGCGCACGAGCATCCCCCTGGCCGAAGTGCTCGGGCGGCTGCCGAATTCGCTCTCGCTGTGCCGTCCTGACCAGTACGAATGGCTGCTCGGGCCCGCGCTGCGCGGTGAGAAGACCGCCTGTGTCGCACTCACCGAGCCCGATGCGGGGTCTGACCTCGGCGGCATCCGTACACAGGCCGTGCGCGACGGCGACACCTGGGTGCTCAACGGCAGCAAGCAGTTCATCTCGCAGGCCGAGACGAGCGACTATATCCTCGTGCTGGCCGTCACCGACAGTTCGGCGCCGCTGAAGGGCCGATTCACGGTCTTCGCCGTGGCCCGCGACAATCCGGGGCTGCACTTCACCCGGCGTGAGAAGAAGATGGGCTGGCGCGGCTATCACATCTCCGATTTCGTGCTCGAGGATGCCAGGGTCGACGCGAACGCCGTGATCGGCGAGGTCAACGGCGGCTTCGCGGCCATGATGGCGTCGGTCAACACCCAGCGGCTCTTCATCGCCGCGCGCTGCGTCGGCACTGCCGAAGAGTTGCTCAAACTCGCCATCCGGCACGCGAACACGCGCACGACCTTCGGCAAACTGCTCGGGGAACACCAGAACACCCAGATGAAGCTCGCCGACATCGACGTGGAGATCGAGGCGGCGCGACTGCTCGTGCGTTCCGGTGCCTGGAAGATCGAACAGGGCGACCCCGATGCGCGCATCGCCGCCTCCCGGGCGAAGCTGTACGCGACCGAGATGGCGGGTCGCACCGCGGACGCCGTGATGCAGATCTTCGGCGGCATGGGGTATATGACGGATCTTCCGATCGAGCGGATGTATCGCGACATGCGCGGATACCGGATCGGCGAAGGCACCTCCGAGATGCAGCGCATCCAGATAGCGCGCAGCGTGCTGGCGCGGGCGTGACGATGGCCGGGGACGAAGCGGCAGAGGAGGCATCCGCCGTCCTGTACCAGACGGTCGGTGCTGTCGCCGTGGTCACGCTCAATCGCCCCAGCGTCGTCAACGCGATCAACTCCGCCGTCCGGAGCGGACTGGGTAACGCGATCGAGCGGGCGGGCGCCGATCCGGCGATTCGCGCGATCGTGCTCAGGGGCGCCGGCGACAAAGGTTTCTGTGCCGGTGCCGACATCTCGGAGTTCGTGCCGCCGGACTCCCTTCTCGAGGTGCGGGACGCGAAGCAGCCGCCGCTCTGGATCGACCTGCTGGCCGACAGCCCGAAGCCCACGATCGCCGCGATTCACGGCTACTGCCTCGGTGGCGGGCTCGAGATGGCTCTCGCCTGCGACATCAGGATCGCGGCGGAAGGCTCGGTGTTCGGCCTGCCCGAGGTGACGCTGGGGATCATCCCTGGGGCCGGTGGCACGCAGCGACTGCCGAGGGTGGTCGGTGTCGGCCACGCACTGCGCATGATTCTGACGGGCTCTCGTATCGACGCGGCGCGCGCCGCGGCGATCGGCCTGGTCGATGAGATCGTGGCGCCCGACCGGCTCGAGGAGGCCAGCTTTGCGCTGGCGGAGCGGTTCTCGGCGACCGCCCCCCGGGCGGTCGCCGCGGCCAAGGAAGCGATCCGTCGCGGCGTGGATATGCCGCTCGCCGACGGGCTCAGGCTCGAGGCGGACCTCTCTACGCTGCTGTATGCCACCGAAGACCGGAAAGAGGGCGCGGCAGCGTTCAAGGAGCGTCGTACGCCGGAGTATCTCGGGCGCTGAAGCCCGGGCGACACGTCGACGACGTCGAGTCGTATTCGTATAAGGAGAACCAGAAATTGGCCGAAGAGAACACAGAACTACCGCTTGAGGGCTACCGGGTCGTCGACCTCACACGCAACCTCGCAGGCCCGTACTTCACGATGATGCTCGGTGACATGGGCGCCGAGGTGATCAAGGTCGAGCCGCCGAAGGGCGACGAGACACGCAAGCTGTTCAACTTCGAGGGCCGCGAGCCCGACAGTGAAGACGTCTTCGGCATGTTCAACCGCAACAAGCGCAGCGCGGTCGTCGACCTGAAGACCGAGCGGGGCAAGGAGATTCTCACCGAACTCATTCGCCGCGGCGATGTCTTCGCCTCGAACTTCGCGCCAGGTGCCATCGACCGGCTCGGGTTCGACTACGAGACCGTCCGCTCGATCAATCCGAAGATCGTCTACACGACCGTCTCGGGATTCGGAAGCGGCGATCGCCGCCGCGCCATGGACGGCGTCGTCCAGGCGGCGAGCGGCATCATGGATCTCAACGGGCGCGAGGACGACGCGCCGATGCCGACGGGCCTGCACATCGGCGACCTGAGCGCGTCGCTCTTCGCGGCGTACTCCACCATGGGGGCGCTGCTCCGCGCCGCCCGCACCGGCAAGGGCGGCCGCATCGATATCGCGATGACGGACAGCCTGCTCGCGCTGCAGTCCGGCCCGGCAGCCCAGTACTTCGCGACCGGGAAGTACCCCCGCGGCTCGGTCTCGAACTCGAACTACCGGGTGCCGAGCTCCGTCTTCCCGACCAAGGACGGCAAATACATCTTCCTCATCGGCAACAATGAGATCTGGCCGCGGTTGTGCAAGGCGCTCTCCCTGGAGGAGTACGAACACCACCCGCACTACATCGACAACCAGACGCGGGTCGCCTACCGTGACGAGGTCATCGAGACGCTCACGAACCGGACGCTCGAGATGACCCGCGACGAACTCTGCAAGGTCCTCGACGAGAACGATGTTCCGAACTCCCCGGTGCTCACCCTGGGCGAGTCCCTCGACGGCGAGTATGCGAAGCGCAAGGAGATGGTCATCGAGCTGAGCGGGGAGATGCGCGGCGGCCGTCAGCCGCTCAAAGTGATGGGGGTGCCGTACAAGATGTCCGGCCCGCAGCCCGGTGTGCGCATCGGTCCGCCGAAGCTCGGCCAGGACACCCACTACGTCGTCAACGAGCTCCTCGGCTTCCCGGAGGAGTGATGGCAGACACCCTCCATTTCGAGATGCACGGCCATATCGCTGTCATCACGATCGACCGTCCTCCGCACAACGCGCTGGACCCGGTCACGTACAGCGCGCTGAGCGAAGCGTGGACCCGGGTGCGCGACGACGACGACATCTGGGTGGCAGTGGTCACCGGCACCGGGGACCGGGCGTTCACCGTCGGCGTCGATCTCAAGCAGCCGTTGCCGCAGCCCGTCACGATCGAGAACCTGTGGCACACCCAGGGCGAGGCGATCCTCAACAAGGGGCTGGAGGTGTGGAAGCCGGTCATCATGGCCGTCAACGGCCTGTGTGTCGGCGGCGGCATGACCATGCTCATGGCGACCGACATCCGTATCGCCGCCGAGCACGCGACCTTCATGCTGCCCGAGGCCCGCCGCGGCATCCTCCCCGGCGCCGGCGGCACGCAGCGGATACTGCGCCAGATGCCATACGCGATCGCGATGGAGATGATCCTGCTCGGAGAGCAGCTCAGTGCCCAGGACGCCCTGAAATACGGGCTGGTCAACCGCGTGGTGCCGCTCGAAGACCTCATGCCGACCGCGATGGACTACGCCGAGCGGTTGTGCCAGCGCGCGCCGCTGACCGTGCAGGCCACCAAGGAACTCGCCGTGCGCTCGATGGACCTCGGGATCAACGACGGGCTCCGCATGGAGACGCTGGTGTCCTTCGCCCTGCGCCAGACGCAGGACTGGAAGGAAGGCGTCGCGGCCTTCAACGAGCACCGGTCCGCCGAGTTCCAGGCGCGTTGAGCGCCGCCCGAACCTACCCCGCCCACAGAAAGAGATGAACCGAAATGTCAGATGAGTTCAAGTTCGTGAAGTACGAGAAGGAGGACGGGATCGGCATCCTGACCTTCAACCGCCCCGAGGTGATGAACGCCCACAACTACGCCATGAAGGTCGAGGCGCAGACGGTGTCGGACCGGGTGCTCGAGGACGACGAGGTGCAGGTGCTCATCATCACCGGCGCGGGTCGCGGCTTCCACACCGGTGAGGACGTCAAGGACGTACTGCTCGGCGAGGACTTCGACAAACTGAAACTCGACCGGCTCCGCTCCTGGACCGGCCGCCTCAGCGCGTCGAGCTGGACCGGCCAGGTCAGCCCGATCTACTACTACGGCTTCGGGAAGCCGGTCATCGCCGCGGTGAACGGCCCCGCGGTCGGCGCCGGCTTCAGCATCGCGCTCGGCGCGGACATCCGTATCGCCTCCGAGACGGCAAAGTTCGGCTACTTCTACACCCGGCGCGGTTTGCTCGGATCGAGCCGCGCGCTCACCGTGCTGGTGCACACCATCGGCATCTCGCGCACCATGGAGATGATGCTCTCCGGCGAGCTGATCGACGCGCAGGAGTCGCTGGAGATGGGCCTGGTGCGCAAGGTGGTCCCGGCCGACCAGCTGATGGATGAGGCGAAGGCGTTCGCCCGCAAACTGATGCAGGGTGCGCCGCTGGCGCAGCGCGCGATCAAGGCCTCGCTCTACAAGGAGCTCTTCGACCCCTCGGATCTCGTCACTTTCAACACCCTCGTCGACCACGCCCTGTCCGAGACCGAGGACCACAAAGAGGGCGCGCGCGCCTTTACCGAGAAGCGCGCCCCGAAGTGGAAGTCCCGATGACCGACTCCGCAGCGCCCACCCGGGTCGGCTTTATCGGAGTCGGCCACATGGGCAAGCACATGGCCGCGAGCCTGATCCGTAACGGCTTCGACGTCGTGATCTGCGACAGTCGGCCAGAAGCGCGTCAGGAGGAGGTGCTCGCGGGCGCCACCTGGGCGGAAACCCCCGCCGATGCGGCCCGCGGTGCTCTCGCGGTCGTCACCTCGCTGCCCGGGCCGGTGCAGGTCGACGCCGTCGTTCTGGGCGAGCACGGGGTGCTCGAAGGCATCGAGCCCGGCGCGGTCTACATCGACATGAGTACCAGCACGCCGGAGAGCATCAAGGCGATCGCCGAGAAGGCAGCGGCCAAGGGCGTCGAGGTCGTGGACGCTCCCGTCGCCGGTGGCATGCGCGGCGCCCGCAAGGGCACCCTGACGATCATGGTCGGGGCCACCGATCCTGGATTCGAGGCAGCGCTTCCGGTGCTCAAGGGCATGGGCGAGCAGATCATCCACGTCGGTCCCGTCGGCGCGGGGCACGTCGCGAAGCTCGTGAACAA
>JAZJYU010000161.1:0-525 GCA_040390225.1 Actinomycetota bacterium
CGAGACCTCACCGGAGTATGTCACCGGCGAGGTCTCGACACGCTCGACCCTCTTAACGAAAAAGCCCGCCGCATGGTGCGGCGGGCCGATTCGATGCTCTGGTTACAGCGCGGCAACCTGCTTGGCGATCGCCGACTTGCGGTTCGCCGCCTGATTCTTGTGCAGCACGCCCTTGCTGGCGGCCTTGTCGAGCTTCTTGCTCGCAAGCAACAGGGCCGCGGTGGCCTTGCTCTTGTCGCCGGCCGTGATGGCCTCGCGGGTGGCGCGGATGGCCGTCTTGACCTCGCTCTTGACCGCCTTGTTGCGGTCCTGGGCCTTCTTGTTGGTGCCGATGCGCTTGATCTGCGACTTGATGTTTGCCACGTGTGTGCTTTCTGGTTGGTTCTAATAGTTGAGGGCAGCCGCGAACCGGGTCCGAACAGAAGATCGGGGATCCGGGCTGCGAATCGCGAAACCGTGCGATAACGAACAGTGCGCGCAAGCCAACAGGCAACATTACCAAAGTGGGGGCGTCAGGGCAATTGG
>JAZJYU010000161.1:535-8452 GCA_040390225.1 Actinomycetota bacterium
TCGAGGATGGCGAAGGTCGCATCCGGCCGCGCGATGCTGCCGGCGAGCCGCACGCCGCTCTGGCGCACCAGCATCGCGTGAGCCGCGGCTGCGACAAAGGCGCGTTCCTGGAACCGGAACCGGTCGTACTGCCCGTTCACCAGCCAGACCGGAACAGTGAGTCGTGCGAGGGCACCCGGTGTGTCGATGGCATCGAGTGCGCCGAGCATGTCATCGAACCGCTCTGGGGTAGGGGAGCGGTGCGGGGAGCCGACGAATGCGGTGGAGGCCAGTGCGCTGAGCGCTGCTCCCTGGTCGGGGAGCACACGATGCGCGTTCGCGGCGATGCGATAGCTGTCGAGCAGCCAGCCGAGCGCCTCTGTTCCGCAACCCAACGCGATGACCGCCAGGGCATCCGCCGTCGCAGCCGCGTACCGGATGGCGAGATGGCCGCCGAGCGCGTGGCCGACGATGACCGGGCTGCCCCCGAGCGCCCGTGCGGCTTCCGCGATGACGATGAGACTCTCGCCGATCGTGAACTGTTCCGCGGCCCGGGAACCGTGGCCGGGAAGATCCGGCGAGCCGACCTCGTGACCGGCCGCCTCGAGTCGCTGCCGGATCGGTTCCAGGTCGGCGCCGCGTGACCTCAGGTCGTGCACGAGGAGCACGGAGGCGGGCATGGTCCGATGCTAATCCCGCGCCGGTACGGTAGCTGCATGCCGTCTCTCGCCCCGCACATCGCCTCAGTTCCCGAGTCGGGAATCCGCCGCATTTACGAAATCGCGGTCGAGCTCGACGACGTGATCTCGCTCGGCGTCGGCGAACCGGACCAGCCGGTGGCCAAGCATATCCTCGACGCCGGCGCGCAGGCCTGGACGGACGACAGGACGAACTACACGCCGAACGGTGGAATCGCTCCCCTGCGGCAGGCGATCGTGGCGAAACTGGCCAGGGAGAACGGCATCGTCGCGGACGTCGAACAGGTGTGGGTGACCATCGGCGGCACCCAGGCGCTCCACGTCGCGATGAGGATGCTGCTCGGCGCGGGTGACGAGGTTCTGGTGCCAGACCCCGGGTACACGACCTTCACGATGGGTGCCAGGATGCTCGAGGTCGAGCCGGTGCCGTACGCGCTGCGCCCGGAGAACGGCTTCCTTCCCGACCTGGACGAACTGGAACGCCTGGTCACCGATCGCACCCGCCTGATCATCGTCAACTCTCCCTCGAATCCGCTCGGCACGGTTCTCGGCCGCGACCTGCAGCTCGCCCTGCTCGACTTCGCGAAGCGCCACGACCTGTGGGTGCTGAGCGATGAGGTGTACGAGTACTTCACCTATGGCGAGCGTCACGTCAGCATGGCGAGCCTCGACCACGACGACCGTGTGTTCAGCGCCTTCTCGCTGTCGAAGACCTATGCGCTCACGGGCGCGCGGGTCGGATACCTGGTGACTCCTCCGGGACTCAGCACCGTGATGCGCACGCTGCAGGAGGCATCCATCGGGTGCGTGGCCTGGCCGGATCAGCTGGCAGCGGTGGCCGCGATCACCGGCGACCACGAACATGTCGCCGACGCCCGGCGCCACTACCTCGCAAACCTCACCGCCGGTGCGGCGCTGCTCGACGAACTCGGCTTCCGCTACGTCACGCCGGCTGGTGCGTTCTACCTGTGGGTGGATGTCTCCCATGCGACCGGCGGGGATGTCGCCGGCTGGGCGGAACGCTTCCTGTTGCACGACCGGGTGGCGGTTGCACCCGGCAGCGCGTTCGGTCGTGCGGGTGAAGGGTGGATCCGCCTCTGCGCCGCAGCGAGCGAAGCTGACCTGCTTGAGGGCATCCGCCGGCTGCCGCAGCCCGCACGCTGACCACCCGCGCTCATGGGACAATGTGTCAAATGTCCCCGCGCGCATCCAAGGCCCTCGAGCCGGCATCCACCGACCCCGCCTTCATCCGCAACTTCTGCATCATCGCTCACATCGATCACGGAAAGTCGACGCTCGCGGATCGCATGCTCGGCATCACCGGCGTGGTGAGCGACCGAGACATGCGTGCCCAGTACCTCGACCGCATGGATATCGAGCGCGAGCGCGGAATCACCATCAAGAGCCAGGCCGTGCGGATGCCGTGGGCGCTTGACGGCCAGACCTACGCCCTCAACATGATCGATACGCCCGGCCACGTCGACTTCACCTACGAGGTCTCCCGTTCGCTCGCCGCGTGCGAGGGCGCGATCCTGCTGGTGGATGCCGCCCAGGGCATCGAGGCCCAGACGCTCGCCAACCTGTACCTCGCTCTCGACAACGACCTCACCATCATCCCGGTGCTGAACAAGATCGACCTGCCGGCTGCTGAGCCGGACAAGTACGCCAAGGAACTCGCAGGCCTGATCGGCGGCGACCCTGCTGACGTGCTGCGGGTCAGCGGCAAGACCGGCATGGGCGTAGAGGAGCTGCTCGACGAGGTCGTGCGCCTCATCCCCGCGCCGAAGGGTGACGCCGCGGCCCCCGCCCGCGCGATGATCTTCGACTCCGTGTATGACTCCTACCGCGGCGTCATCACCTACGTGCGCATGATCGACGGGAAGTTGTCGCCGCGGGAGCGCGTGCAGATGATGTCGACCCGGGCCGTGCACGAGCTGCTCGAGATCGGCGTGAGCGCGCCGGAACCGACGCCCACCAAGGGGCTCGGGGTCGGCGAGGTCGGCTACCTGATCACCGGTGTGAAAGACGTGCGCCAGTCGAAGGTGGGCGACACCGTCACCAACGCGGCGAAACCATCGACCCAGGCGCTTCCCGGCTACACCGACCCGAAGCCGATGGTGTTCTCCGGCCTGTACCCGATCGACGGAAGTGACTACCCGATCCTGCGAGAAGCGCTCGACAAGCTGAAGCTGTCGGATGCGGCGCTCGTCTACGAGCCGGAGACCTCGGTCGCGCTCGGCTTCGGTTTCCGCTGCGGATTCCTCGGGCTCCTTCACCTCGAGATCGTCACGGAGCGCCTGGAGCGCGAGTTCGGTCTCGACCTCATCTCTACGGCGCCCTCGGTGACCTACGAGGTGACCACCGAGGACAAGAAACGGTTCACGGTCACCAACCCGAGCGAGTTCCCGACCGGAACCAAGATCGCCTCGGTGAGCGAGCCGATGGTGAAGGCGGCGATTCTCGCGCCCAAGGACTACGTGGGCACCATCATGGAGCTCTGCCAGTCGAGGCGTGGCAACCTGCTCGGCATGGACTATCTGGGCGAGGACCGGGTCGAGATCCGGTACACGATGCCGCTCGGCGAGATCGTATTCGACTTCTTCGACCAGTTGAAGAGCAAGACGGCCGGCTACGCGTCGCTCGACTACGAGCCCGCGGGCGACCAGGATGCGGACCTCGTGAAGGTGGACATCCTGCTGCAGGGCGAAGCGGTCGACGCCTTCAGCGCCATCGTGCACAAAGACAAGGCGTATGCGTACGGGGTGCTGATGACCGAGCGGCTGAAGAAGCTCATCCCGCGCCAGCAGTTCGAGGTGCCCATCCAGGCGGCCATCGGGGCACGCATCATCGCGCGGGAGTCGATCAGTGCCATGCGCAAAGACGTGCTCGCCAAGTGCTACGGCGGTGACATCACCCGCAAGCGCAAGCTGCTCGAGAAGCAGAAAGAGGGCAAGAAGCGCATGAAGATGGTGGGTCGCGTCGAGGTTCCCCAAGAGGCCTTCATCGCGGCACTGTCCGGCGATACCGAGGCCAAGAAAGAGAAGAAATGACGAACACCGCCCCGCCCGGTTGGTACCCAGATCCGACCAACCCCACTGTCGAGCACTGGTGGGACGGAACCGCTTACTCGCAGTCGCGACCGTTGGTGCGCTACAGCGGTGCGGTCTCGCCGAAGAGCCGCACCGTGGCATCCATTCTCGGCTTCTTCCTCGGCGGGCTCGGCATCGATCGTTTCTACCTGGGAAACATCGGGATGGGCGTGGCCAAGCTGCTGCTCGGCTGGGCGACGGCGGGCATCTGGCCGCTCGTCGACTGGATCATCATCCTCTGCGGTTCCGCTCACGACGGCGACGGCCTGCCGGTAACCCGCTGGGAGTAGCGCCTTTCGGAAATTCAGGACTTTGGTCATCGCCGACACGGGCTTACGCGAAATCTCGCCACCGTGAGAAACCCGACTCGACCAAAGTCCTGAGTTTGCAAAAGGGGCGGGGTGGATCGACCGCTGGCCAATTGGCACAATGCCAATAGGGATTGCTGGTGACCTTTTGTAGCTGGGCACAGCCGGTTCGGTATGCGCAGGGGCCACGACTACGCTTCGGATCATGAGCGAATATCGTCCACCACTGTCCGATCTCGGCTTCGTTCTCGAGCACGTGGTCGGTTACCCCGAGATCGCCGCGCTTCCCGGCTTCGACCACGCCGACCTCGACACGGTCAAGGGACTCCTGGAGGAGTGCGGCGACTTCATGGTCGGCACCGTCGCCCCCACGAACCGCGCCGGCGACGTCGAAGGGTCGGTGCGCCAGCCCGACGGGTCCGTCGTGACGCCGACCGGCTTCAAGGACGCATACAAGAAGTACGTCGACGCCGGCTGGGGTTCGGTGCCGTTCCCGGAGGAGTTCGGCGGCGGCGGGTTCCCGTGGTCGGTCGGTCTTGCCATCCAGGAGATCATGGGCACCTCCAACATGGCGTTCGCCCTGTGCCCGCTCCTCACCCAGGGCGCGATCGACGCCCTGCTGCACTACGGCAGCGACGAGCAGAAGGCCACATACCTGCCCAACATGATCTCGGGCAAGTGGACAGGCACCATGAACCTGACCGAGCCGCAGGCCGGTTCGGATGTCGGTGCCCTGGTCACGAAGGCCGTGCCGAACGGCGACGGAACATACGCGATCAGCGGCCAGAAGATCTTCATCACCTACGGCGAGCACGATATGGCGGAGCAGATCGTGCACCTTGTGCTCGCGCGTACCCCTGGCGCGCCGGCAGGCACCCGGGGCATCTCGTGCTTCATCGTTCCGAAGTACCACCTCAACGAGGACGGCACGCCGGGCGAGAAGAACGGCGTCAACCTGCTGTCCCTCGAGCACAAGCTCGGCATCCACGGGTCGCCGACCTGCGTACTCGAGTACGACAACGCCACCGGCTACCTCATCGGCGAAGAGAACCTCGGAATGCGCATCATGTTCGTCATGATGAACAGCGCCCGCCTGAGCGTCGGCCTGCAGGGCTTGTCCATCGGCGAGCGCGCATACCAGGGCGCCCTCGCATACACCCAGGAACGCAAGCAGGGCCGCGTGATCGGCGCCACCGAGGATTCGCCGATCATCGACTTCCCCGACGTGCGCCGCATGCTGTTGACGCAGAAGGCATACCTGGCTGCGCTCCGCCGGATGATGCTCTTCAACGCGGTGCAGATCGACCACTCCACCCACGAGCCCGACGAAGCGGCTCGCACCCGGGCGTCCGAGATCGTCGGCCTGCTCACCCCGATCTGCAAGTCGCTCGGCACCGACCTCGGCGTCGAGATCTCGTCGCTCGCCCTGCAGTGCTTCGGCGGCATGGGGTTCATCGAAGAGACCGGTGCGGCGCAGCACTACCGCGATGTGCGCATCACCCCGATCTACGAGGGCACGAACGGCATCCAGGCGGCCGACCTCGTCGGGCGCAAGCTAGGCGTGCGTAACGGTGCTTCGTTCATGGAGTTCATCGCGACGATGCGCGAGGTGCTTCCGCAGCTCGAGTCGGCGGGCGAGGCCTTCGCGAGCATCCACCGGGAGCTGAGCACACAGTTCGACGTGCTGCAGAAGACGACCGAGTGGATGCTGCGCACCGGCCAGAAGGACCCGAATGCGATCCTGTCCGGGTCGTCCCCGTACCAGCGCATGTGGGGCATCATCGTCGGCGCCTGGCTGCTCGCGAAGTCCGCGATCGCGGCCGCGGCTCTCGATGACGCTGCCCAGGCGGAGCAGCAGCTCGTGCTTGCGCGGTTCTTCGCAGAACAGCTCCTTCCGCAGGCCGGAGGACTGTTCGGCGCGGCGACGGCCGGGTCGGAGGACCTGTTCGCGCTCGACGCGAAGCAGCTGCTCGGGGCGTAGTCGGCGACCGGTTGCTCTCGAGGGTCGGCAGAAGTGAGGACATCGCCGTAAAATGGCGATATGTCCGCTCTCGCCCTCTGGGAGCGCCCGGTGAGCTACGGCGCCGTCGGCGCCACCCAGGCATCAGATCTGATGACCTACCCGCCCGCCGGGTATCGCCCGTTCTCCGAACGAACTCGCATCGGCCATGGTGACGCGCGCTGGCGGCATGCCTCGACGGCGATTCTCACCTGGGGCGTTCAGCGCAACTCGGGGTTCAAGGTCTGGTTGACCGAAACTCCGACAGAGGTGAGCGAGCTCACGTACACGCCCGTGTGGTTCGACGACTCGGGGGAGCCGATCGCTCCTTCCTCGATCGACGCGGACGGCGAGCATACCTTCGGTCCCGACGGGATCGCCTTCGTCGCGCCCGGCGACACCGCGGTACTCGGCGCACCCTTCGGCCCGTTCCGGGTGAAAGCCCCGGTGCGCGTCGTGTACGTCGTCGATGAGCCGAATCGCAAAGGGTTCGGATACGGCACACTGCACGGACATCCGGAGGACGGAGAGGAGTCGTTCGTCGTCGATCGCACCGATGACGGCTCCGTCTGGCTGGAGATCCGGTCGTTCTCGAGGCCGGCAAGCCGCTTCTTGTGGATGCTGTATCCCGTGCTGCGGCTGACTCAGGCGTGGTTCACCCGGCGCTATTTCATGTCCCTGTCCGGCCCCCTCGACTAGCCGCACCTTCGGAAATTCAGGACTTTGGTTCGGGAGCAGTCCCGGGTGCCAGTTTGCACGGCGATCGCCGGCCAAAGTCCTGAATTTCCGAAAGGGGCGTGCTCGCGGTGGGAGAATTGGCGGATGCCCAGCGCCCTGCCGATCGCCGATCCGGCGCCTACTGATGGGCTGCTCCCCGAGTCGGCGGGTCACGGAGCGAGCGCGCGACAGTTCGGCGTATATCTGCACGTTCCGTTCTGCCGGGTGCGCTGCGGCTACTGCGACTTCAACACGTACACGGCGGAGGAGCTACGCGGGGTGAGCCGGACCGACTACGCCGGGCAGGCGATCGCGGAGGTCGGGCTGGCGACGCGTGTGCTCGCGAGGCTTCCGCAGCGGGAGGCGTCGACAGTGTTCTTCGGCGGCGGAACGCCCACGATGCTGCCCGCAACCGATCTCATCGACATGCTCTCCGCGGTCCGTGACGCCTGGGGGCTCGCGTCGGGCGCAGAGGTGACGACCGAGGCCAATCCCGACTCCGTGGATGCCGCATACCTGCGGCAGCTGGCCGACGCCGGCTTCACCCGCGTCTCGTTCGGCATGCAGTCGGCGGTGCCGCACGTGCTCGCGACGCTTGAGCGCACACACGACCCGGCACGTATCCCGCTCGTGGTCGAGTGGGCTCGGGATGCCGGGCTCCAGGTGAGCCTGGACCTCATCTACGGAACGCCGGGCGAGTCGCTCGACGACTGGGCGGCATCCGTCGACCTGGCGCTCGCGCAGCGTCCCGATCACATTTCCGCATACGCGCTCATCGTCGAGGACGGTACGAAGCTGGCGAGGCAGGTCCGGCGCGGCGAGATCGCCGAGCCCGACGACGACCTGCAGGCCGACATGTACGAGCTGGCGGATGCGCGGCTCGGCGATTCCGGCTTCGACTGGTACGAGGTGAGCAACTGGTCGCGCTCGGAGGAGCACGCCTCCCGCCACAACCTCGCATACTGGCAGGGCCATGACTGGTGGGGCGTCGGCCCTGGGGCTCACAGCCACGTCGGGGGAGTGCGCTGGTGGAACGTGAAGCATCCGGCCGCCTACGCGGAGCGGATTCTCGCAGGGTGGTCCCCGGCGGCCGGTCGTGAGACGCTCGACGACGAAACCCGACGGGT
>JAZJYU010000161.1:8462-19770 GCA_040390225.1 Actinomycetota bacterium
TAAATGTTGCTTTTGAACTGGGTCGCCGTCCACTTGAACCAGTGGCGATTGATCAGCAGCCGATGCCGCAGCGTATGTGGCTGCTGCGGTCGAGAATCCGCGAGGGCCTGGCGATCGTCGAACTCGAACCACCAGGGCGCACCGCCGTCGCCGGCCTGATCGCGGATCGGCTGGTCGACCCTGCCGCCGCGCTGGGTGGCAGGGTCGTGCTCACTCTGAAGGGCCGGCTGCTCGCCGACCTCGTCGTTCGGCGATTACTCGGCGACTAAGCCCTGATGAACGTGATCGAGACCGGATAGTCCCAGTGCTCGCCGCGATTGGCCGCGATGGCCGCCAGAATGCTGAACACGACGTTGAACACGACGCAGGCGACCAGCACCGCGAAGCCGACGAGGATCCAGACCGTGAAGAAACCCGCCACATAGCCGACCAGCAGCGTCAGCTGGAAATTCAGCGCCGACCGCGTCTCGTTACGGATGAACGCGCCGCGATCCCCGAGCACGACGAAGCCGATGAGGGCTGGGACGACATGGAAGAAGATGCCGCCGAGGTGGATGAGCGTCGCCCAGAGGCGGCTGTCGTTGTCTGCCATGGCGTTGTCGGTCATGGGTCCATTAAACGGCACGAAGCCCCGGGACCTTCGATCCCGGGGCTTCGTGTGGAGAACCGTTACTACTTGATCCAGCGGATGTTCACCGGGTAGCGGTAGGTCTCGCCGGTGCCGTTGAGCTTCACGCCACCCAGGATCGAGAAGATCAGGTTGACGATGAGCACGGCCCAGATGACGAGCGTGAGCAGGATGCCGATGATCCAGCCGACGAACGGGATGAGCGTGAGGATGATCGACAGGATCAGTGCGACGATCCAGATGCCGGTCACATTGATGGTCCAGTTCAGGTTCTCCTTGCTCTGTTCGCCGATCTTCGGCCCGCGGGTGCGGAAGCCGAAGTAGAAGACCAGCGCAGGGACGAGCAGGATGATGTTCAGGAACGTCGCCAGAGTCGAGTACTGCTTGTCCTCGGCCTCGGTGAACGGAGCGGCCGGCTGGGCAGCAGGAGCGGGAGTCGGTTCAGTCATTGTGCGATGCCTTTCAGGTGAACGGGTCTGTCCTGGGAAGCAGGAAAGAGTTTGGGCCTGCGCTAGTGCTGGCCCCCGATCTGGTGGCACCGCGCAAGCACAGCCATAAGGTAGCGCCTTATTTGCCCCTCGTGCAATGGGTGAGTCGTCGCGTGTCGCGATACAATTAGCAGTCGAGAGTGTCGAGTGCTAAGGCTGCGGAAGGGCGGTGACAGATGGTTTCCGAGCGAAGTCTCGAGGTTCTGCGCGTTATCGTGCAGGACTACGTCGCGTCCCGTGAGCCTGTCGGGTCGAAGTCGATCGTCGATCGGCACTCCTTCGGTGTCTCCGCGGCCACCATTCGAAACGACATGGCCCTACTCGAAGAGGAGGAGTTGATCGCGGCTCCGCACACCTCTTCCGGGCGCATCCCCACCGACAAGGGGTATCGCGTCTTCGTCAACCAGCTGGCGGATCTGCGACCGCTCAGCCAAGCGCAACGCACCGCGATCGAAACCTTTCTGGGGGCATCGACCGACCTCGACGAGGTGCTCAGCCGCACGGTGCGACTGCTCTCGCAGTTGACGCACCAGGTCGCACTTGTGCAGTATCCATCGCTCAGCCGGTCCCGCATCCGGCACATCGAACTCGTCAGCCTCAGCGCGAGCCGGATGATGACGGTGCTGATAACAGACACCGGCCGGGTCGAGCAGCGCCTCATCGACGTGCCCGCGGCGGTTGACGAGGTGTTCCTCGGCCAATTGCGCACCGGCCTGAACGCCGCGCTCGGCGGCCTGGGCCTCGCGGAGGCCGCGGAGAAGCTCGAGGCGCTTCCCCTGCAGTTCACGGTTCCTCAGCGCCCGGTCGTCGAGCAAGTCGCGGCCGCGCTCATGGACCAGGTGCTCGCGAACCGGCAGGAACGGCTGGTGATGGCGGGAACGGCAAACCTGGTCCGAACGGAAGAGGACTTCACCGGCAGTATCTATCCGGTGCTCGAGGCGATCGAGGAGCAGGTGACACTGCTGCGTCTGTTCGGCGAGATGGAGCCGGACCAGAACGGCTTCTCGGTGAGCATCGGCAAAGAGAACGCGTCGTTCGGGCTCGGCGAGACCTCGGTGCTGGCAACCGGGTACATCGCGACAGGCGGCGAGATCTCCAAGCTCGGCGTCATCGGCCCGACCCGCATGGACTACTCCAACAACATCGCGGCGGTTCGCGCCGTCGCCCGCTACCTCTCTCGCCTGCTCGGCGAGGACTGACTCAGAAACCTCACACTTGGCTGACCATTACGAAGTACTCGGTGTCGATCGCACTGCCTCGACGGACGAGATCAAGAAGGCGTACCGCCGTCTGGCGCGGGAACTGCACCCGGATGTGAACCCGGGCGCCGACGCGTCCGAGCGATTCAAGCTGGTGACGCACGCGTACGACGTGCTCTCCGACCCGCAGCAGCGCGAACAGTACGACCTCGGACCGCAGGCCGGATTCGGCGGCGGCGGGGGCAACTTCGGCGGATTCGGCGACATTTTCGAAACGTTCTTCGGCGGAGGACAGCAGACCCGCGGACCTCGTTCCCGGCGCGAGCGGGGGCAGGATGCCCTGGTGCGGGTCGAGGTGGACCTCGACGAGATCGTCTTCGGCACGAAGCGCGATATCGAGGTGGACACCGCGGTGCTGTGCGAAACCTGTCACGGCGACTGCTGCGCACCGGGAACCACACCCGTCACCTGTGATATCTGCCGTGGTACCGGGCAGATCCAGCGCACGGTCCGCAGCCTGCTCGGCAATGTCATGACTTCGAGCCCGTGCGGCACCTGCCGCGGCTACGGCACGGTCATCCCGAACCCGTGCCCGACCTGCCAGGGGCAGGGTCGTGTACGCGCGCGCCGCACCATCCCGGTCGACATCCCCGGTGGCGTCGACACCGGCCTTCGGCTGCAGCTGCCCGGACAGGGCGAGGTCGGCCCGGCCGGCGGCCAGAGCGGCGACCTCTATCTCGAAATCAAGGTGAAGCATCACGACGTGTTCAGCCGCAACGGTGACGACATCCTCGCGACCCTGGAGGTGCAGATGACCGACGCCATCCTCGGCACGAAGGCGCACCTGAAGACGCTCGACGGCGAGGTCTCGTTCGACATCAAACCCGGCACCCAGAGCGCAGAGGTTGTGACGGTGAAGGAACGCGGAATCACTCACCTGCGCGGCAGCGGGCGGGGTGATCTGAAGATCGGCATCCAGGTTGCGACTCCCACCAAGCTCAACGCCAAGGAGCAAGACCTCATGAAGCAGTTCGCCGGCGGCCGCAAGGTGACGCCACCGACGCTTACTCACTTCCAGCAGGGCCTGTTCGCGAAGCTCCGCGACCGCTTCCTCAACATCTGACGCCCGGCCCCCTTTCGGAATTCGCGTCCTTTCGGAAATTCAGGACAATGGTCAACACCGACTGCTGCAAGTCACGAACGCACGGGATAGTCGTCGCAGACGCATGACCAAAGTCCTGAATTTCCGAAAAGGCGGGTGACGGGTGGCGCACTTCTATCTGAGCGAAGACCAGCAGCCGGTCGGGCCAGGTGCCCGGATCACGGTGTCAGGTGCCGAGGCCCGCCACGCGGTGACGGTGAGCCGCGTCGCCGCGGGGGAGCGGATCACGGTCGGCAACGGATCGGGCTTCGTCGCGTCGGGTGAGATCGTGTCGGCCGGCCCGTCCGAATTCGTCGTCGATGTCGACGAGGTGGCCAGCACGCCGCCGGCGAGTCCTGCCATCTGGCTGGCACAGGCGTTGGCGAAGGGCGATCGCGACGAATACGCGGTGCAGCAGGCGACCGAGCTCGGGGTGGACGGCGTGATCCCCTGGGCGGCACAGCGGTCGATCGTCAGGTGGGAGGGGCCGAAGCTGCGCAAGGGGCACGAGCGCTGGTCCGCGATCGTGCGCGAGGCGAGCAAGCAGTCTGTTCGGCCATGGATTCCCGAGGTCGCGGACCTGGCGTCCACGCAGGTGCTCGCGACGCTGGCGGCGCAGACCAGGATGCTCGTGCTCGAGCCCACCGCGGAACTCGCGCTGAGCGCGCTGGAGCCAGACTCGCGCGACATCGTGCTCGTCGTGGGGCCCGAGGGCGGGATCGCGCAGGCGGAGCTGTCACGGTTGCAGGCGGCGGGGGCGGAACTCGTGCGCCTCGGCGACACGGTGCTGCGCACGTCCACCGCCGGTCCCGCCGCGCTCGCTGTGCTGAGCGCGAAACTCGGGCGCTGGTGACGGAACGCCCGGTTACGCTAGTCGCATGGCAGGTACTGGAGAGAAGTCGGTCTTCTCGATGATCGTCGACCGCGAGATCCCCGCGGATATCGTCTTCGAGAACGATCGCATCATCGCGTTCACCGATATCGCGCCCAAAGCACCCGTTCACCTGCTCGTGGTGCCGAAGGCGCCCGGCTACCGGAATGTCGCCGAACTCGCTGCCGGTGATCCCGCTCTGCTCGCAGAGGTGGTGGAGGTCTGCCAGCAGCTCGCCGACGAGCGCACCGGAGGTCACTACCGCCTCGTCTTCAACACGGGCGAGCGCTCCGGCCAGACCGTATTCCATGTTCACGCCCACCTGCTCGGCGGCGTACTCGATGAAGGATCCCTTGGCTTCGACTAATAACCCTGCGGAGATCGGCCGGGTCGAGATCAGTGTCGACGGCCTCGCGATGGTGCGGCTGCTAGGCCCGCAAGATCGACTTCTGAAGACGATCGAGAGCCAGTTCCCGTCCGTGAACGTGCTCGTGCGAGGCAACGTGATCACGCTGGAGGGCGAACCCGGCCAGGTGCGCGCAGCGGAACGGCTGGTGGATGAGCTGGTCAGCATGGTGCGGGCCGACTTCGAGCTGGGATCGCGCGATGTCGCCGAGTCGGCGAAGATGCTGCGCAACGACCCGAGATCGAGTCCGGCCGAGCTGCTGAGCCAGGCGATTCTCACCGGGCGCGGCCGCAGCATTCGGCCGAAGACGCTCGGCCAGAAGGCCTATGTCGACGCGATCGACGAGAACACGATCACCTTCGGGATCGGTCCCGCGGGCACCGGCAAGACCTACCTCGCGATGGCGAAGGCCGTGCAGGCTCTGCAGCGCAAAGAGGTGAGCCGTATCATCCTCACCCGGCCCGCCGTCGAAGCGGGGGAGCGACTGGGGTACCTGCCCGGCTCGCTCACAGACAAGATCGACCCCTACCTGCGCCCGCTGTACGACGCGCTCAACGAGATGATGGATCCGGAGATCGTGCCGAAGCTGCTCGCCGCGGGGACCATCGAGGTCGCCCCGCTCGCCTACATGCGTGGCAGAACGCTCAACGAGGCATTCGTGGTGCTGGATGAGGCGCAGAACACCACGCCGGAGCAGATGAAGATGTTCCTCACCCGGCTCGGGCACGGCTCGAAGATGGTCGTCACCGGGGACATCACCCAGGTCGATCTACCGACCGGGGCCAGCGGACTGCAGCTGGTGACGCGCGTTCTCGACGGGATCGACGACATCCACTTCGCACGCCTCACGAGTGACGACGTGGTGCGCCACAACCTCGTCGGGCGCATCGTCGATGCGTATACGAAATACGACGCGGAACGGCAGAAGGCGCGCTTCGACAAGCTCAGCGAGCGAGAGCCGAAGAAGCCATGAGCATCGACATCAATAACGAATCGATGGTCTCGGTCGACGAGACGGCGCTGCTGCGTCTGGCGACCTTCGCGCTCGACTACCTGCACGTGCATCCGGATGCCGAGCTCGCGATCGTGCTCGTCGATGAGGGTGCGATGGAGCAGCTCCACCTGCAGTGGATGGACGAGCCCGGCCCGACCGACGTGCTCAGCTTTCCGATGGACGAGCTGCGCCCGGGAACCGAAGACGCCATCACGCCGGCCGGCCTGCTCGGGGACATCGTGCTGTGCCCGCAGGTGGCGATCGGGCAGGCCGAAACGGCGGGCCACTCGACGCTCGACGAGCTGTTGCTGCTCACGACGCACGGCATCCTGCACCTGCTGGGGTTCGACCACGCGGAGCCGGAGGAGGAGAAGGAGATGTTCGGCATCCAGCGCGACATCCTCGCCGCCTTCGCGCTCGCCGAACGACGACGGTAGCTCCGCGATGATCCCCATCTTCGTCGGCGTCGCCGTGCTGCTGGTGATTCTCGGCGGCCTGCTGGCCGCGGTCGACGCCGCCCTCGGCGTGTTGTCCCGCGCCGACCTGCTGGAGTTGTCGACGCACGCCCGCTCCCGGAACTCGCTGGTCGCGATCGCCGGCGACGTGGGCGCGCACGTCAACGCCGTCAACTTCATGAGGGTCGTGGCGGAGACGACGGCCGCCGTGCTGGTCTCGCTCGCTTTTGCATACGTGCTGCCATGGTGGTGGGCGCTGCTGGCGTCGGCGCTGATCATGATCGTCGTATCGTTCGTGCTGGTCGGGTCGAGTCCCCGGAGCGTCGGGCGGGTGCACGCCCGCGGGGTCGTCTCATTCTCCGCCTGGCTGGTGCACGCCATCCGGCTGTTCCTCGGGCCGGTTGCGGCAGCACTCGTCGCCGTCGGCGACCGCGTGACCCCGGGCCGCACGGCGACCTTCTCGTCGGAGGAACAGCTGCTCAGCATGGTGGACGAGGCCACAGAACAGGATGTGCTCGAGGAGGACGACCGGGAGCTGATCCACTCGATCTTCGAGTTCAACGACACCTTCGTGCGCGAGGTGATGATCCCGCGCACCGACATGATCACGATCGACGACGACTCCGGTATCGGCCCGGCGATGGCGCTGTTCCTCTCCAAGGGCGTATCCCGCATGCCGGTGATCGGAGGCGACGTCGACGAGGTCATCGGCATCCTCTACCTGCGCGACGTCGCCCGCATCAGCTACGAACGCCCGAAGAAGCTCGAAGGGATTACAGTGGCGTCGCTGGCGCGTCCGGCCCTGTTCGTTCCGGAATCGAAGAAGGCCGACGATACGCTGCGACAGATGCAGCTCGAATCGAACCACCTTGCGATGGTGGTCGACGAGTACGGCGGCATCGCGGGACTCGTGACGCTCGAAGACCTGATCGAGGAGCTGGTCGGCGACATCTCCGACGAGTACGACCGCGAGGTGGTCGAGATCGAGGAGCTCTCGCCCGGGCGCTACCGGGTCGCCGCACGGCTGCCTGTCGACGAGCTCGGCGAGCTGTTCGATATCGATCTCGAGGATGACGATGTCGACTCCGTGGGGGGTCTGCTGACCAAGGCGCTCGGCCGGCTGCCCGTCGCCGGTTCCGTCGCAACGTACTCTGGACTCATCCTCACCGCGGACCGCGTTGAGGGCAGGCGTAAGCAGATCTCGACCGTCCTGGTCGAGCGCGACCAGGCACTCATGGATGCCCAGGCCGCCTTCCGCAAGACCAAGGAATCCGGTGACTGACGTGGCAGACGACTTCAGGGCAGGGTTCGTGTCGTTCGTCGGCCGACCGAACGTGGGCAAGTCGACCTTGACGAACGCTCTGGTCGGCGAGAAGGTGGCGATCACGTCGTCGAAGCCGCAGACGACCCGGCGTGCCATCCGCGGCGTCGCCCACTCCGCCGATGGCCAGCTCATCCTGGTCGACACCCCCGGCATGCACCGCCCGCGCACACTGCTGGGAGAGCGGCTCAACTCGATCGTGCAGTCCACCCTCGGCGACGTCGACGTGGTGGGCTTCTGCGTGCCTGCCGACGAGAAGATCGGCCCGGGCGACCGTTACATCAACGAGCAACTCGACTCGTTCCCGCGGGCGAAGAAGGTGGCGATCGTCACGAAGATCGACGCGACGTCGAAGCCGCAGGTCGCGTTGCAGTTGCAGGCGGTGTCAGAGCTGCGCGACTGGGACGCGATCATTCCGGTGTCGTCGACCGACCGCATCCAGCTCGACATCCTCGCCGCCGAGCTGATCAAGCTGCTCCCGGTGTCTACCGCGCTGTATCCCGAAGACACCGTGACCGAGGAAACCCTCGAGGCGCGCATCTCCGAGCTGATCCGCGAAGCGGTGCTCGAGGGCGTCGAAGACGAGCTGCCGCACTCGATAGCGGTCACCATCGACGACATCGTCGATCGTGACGACAAAGATCTCGTCGAGATCTTCGCCAACCTGTTCGTGGAGCGGGACAGCCAGAAGGGCATCATCATCGGCCATAAGGGCTCGAGGCTCGCGGATGTCGGTGCCCGGGCGCGCGCGGAGATCGAGCCTCTGGTGGGCAAGCAGGTCTTCCTCTCGCTGCGGGTGAAGGTGGCGAAGGACTGGCAGCGCGACCCGAGACAGCTCGGACGGCTGGGCTTCTAGGTACATCGCTCGACTGATCCGCACGGGGCCGACGCGGAATACGGTGGAGGGATGATCCGCAGGCTCACCCCCGTTCAGCTGGCCGCCGATCTCGTCGTCGCGCTGCTGTTCGGCCTGTTCTGCTGGGCGATCGAGTCGAGGGGCGTGACCCTCGGCACGAGCGCCGTGCTGGTCGTGATGACCGTCGCCCTTCTCGCACGCAGGCTGAACCCGGCAGCGGCGCTCGGGTTCGCCTGGCTGGGCGCGATCCTGCAGATGGCGCTCTCCGTCTCCGCCCCGTCCTTCGCCGACCTCGCCGCGCTCGGCGTGCTGTACTGCACGGCCTCGTACGGCGGGCGCGTGGTGCGCTGGCTGGGACTCGCCTCCGCGGTGGCGGGCGCCGTGATCGCGACGCTCTACCTCGAGCTCGGCTCGTTCACCACGAGCTTCGGAGCGGCGGCGGCGATCGACTTCGCCCGAGCCTTCCTGTTCCCGCTCTTCGGGTTGCTGGCGCTGCTGGGACTCTCGTGGACGCTCGGCCTCCTCACCCGCACCTACCGCAGGGCGCGCGACAGCCGGCGCGCGCAGGCGCTGGCCGAGAAAGATGTGGTGGTCGAGCAGGAGCGCAACCGCATCGCGCGCGATATGCACGACGTCGTCGCCCACTCGCTCGCGGTGGTGATCGCACAGGCCGACGGCGCCCGTTACGCGGCCGCGAAAGATCCGGCGGCGGTCGACGCCGCGCTCACGACCATCTCGACGACCGCGCGCGAGGCTCTCGGTGACGTGCGGCTGCTGCTCACCCAACTGCGGCACAGCCAGGGCGACGGGCCGCAGCCGGCGCTCGGCGACCTCGACCGGCTGGTCGAGCAGTTCCGGGCGGCCGGACTGGACGTTCAGCGCAGCGACCGGGGATCAGCGGGCCTGCTGGCGAGCGGGCAGCAGTTGGCGCTGTTCCGGATCGTGCAGGAAGCGCTCACCAACGCGCTCAGGCACGGTGACACGTCACAGCCGGTGGTGCTCGCGTTCGACTGGGCGGAGCCGGTCTCCGTCGTCATCTCGAACGCGCTGGGCGACTCCGCTCCCCATCCCGGAGGCCACGGTGTGGTGGGGATGCGGGAGCGGGCGGCACTGGTGGCCGGCACGCTCACCGCGGGGGCGAACGGCGACCGCTGGGTGGTCGCGGGAACCGTGCCCTCGTGATCCGCGTAGCGCTCGTCGACGATCAGGCACTCTTCCGCGCCGGAATCAAAATGCTGGTCGAGTCCCAGCCCGACCTCGCCTTCGTGGGCGAGGCAGGCAACGGCAGGGAGTCCGTGGCAATGGTCGCCGAGACGCGCCCGGATGTCGTGCTGATGGACATCCGGATGCCGGTCATGGACGGCATCGCCGCCACCGTCGAGATCATGGCAGCGCCGCAGCCCCCGAGGGTGATCGTGCTCACCACTTTCGACCTCGACGAGGCGGCCGCGCGGGCGATCCGTGGCGGCGCGAGCGGTTTCGTGCTGAAGGATGCCGACCCGGAGTTCCTGCTCGCCGCCATCCGCACGGTGCACGCCGGGAGTGCCGTCATCGCGGCATCCGCGACCCGGGAGTTGTTCGAGCACTTCGACCGCGCGCCGGCGCGTGACGTGCCGCCCGAATTCGGCGATCTGACGGCACGCGAGCGGGAGATCTTCCGGCTGGCGGCTCGAGGCCTCAGCAACTCGGAGATCGCATCGACGGAGTTCCTCAGTGAGGCGACAGTGAAGACGCACATCAGCAGGGTGCTCGGCAAGCTCGGGCTTCGTGACCGCGTGCAGCTCGTCGTCTTCGCATACGAACACGGGCTGAACTGACAATCATCCTTGCGATGTAGGCGGTCGAGACTTGGGCCCGATGCCCCGCCGGCCGGTGGTCGAGAGCATGGATTCATGACACACAACCATTCGGATGCCGGGCTCGTCGCCCGGGTCGAGAACCTCAGCAAGTCCTACGGCGGCGGCTCGAACACCGTGACCGCACTCGACGACGTCAGCATCGGGCTGCGCCAGGGCCAGTTCACCGCGATCATGGGTCCGAGCGGCTCGGGCAAGTCGACGCTCATGCACATCATGGCCGGTCTCGACACCGCGACCAGCGGGCGTGCCTGGCTCGGATCCACCGAGATCACGAGCCTCGCGGATGCCGACCTGACGATCCTGCGGCGCCGTCGCGTCGGATTCGTCTTCCAGGCGTTCAACCTCGTGCCGACACTCGACGTGAGCGGCAACATCCGTCTGCCGTTCGAGCTCGACGGTCGCCGGCCGAGTTCGGACGAATCCGCCTGGCTCGAGCGGCTCATCGACTCGCTCGGCCTTCGCGATCGGCTCACCCACCGTCCGCACCAGCTCTCCGGCGGGCAGCAGCAGCGGGTCGCAATCGCGCGGGCGCTCGCGACGCGCCCCGACCTCGTCTTCGCCGACGAGCCCACCGGCAACCTCGACTCGCGCACCAGTCGCGAGGTGCTGTCTCTGCTGGCGGCGGCGAGCACCGAGTACGGGCAGGGGATCGCCATGGTGACGCACGACCCGATCGCCGCCAGCTACGCCGACCGCATCCTGTTCCTCGCGGACGGAAGGGTGGTCGAGGAGCGCGAGCGGTCGACCCCCGAGCAGATCTCGACCTTCATGCTGGGGATCGAGGCGGCCGCGTGAAGAACAACGCCGCCAGCGTGCTCGTCGCCTCTCTCAGTTCAGCGTTCGGCGTGACGCTGCTCGAGGTCACCAACGTGCTCTCGGCGATAATCCGCGAGAACGATGTGACGGGGTCGAGTGGCACGGTTCGCGTCATTCTCGCCGTCGTGGCCTGGGTCTTCATTGCGATCGCCGTCTACGTCGGCACCATCGTGACCGCGAACACCTTCGCGACGATCATCGCCGGCCGGAGGCGCACCATCGCACTGCTGAGGCTGATCGGCTCGAGCGCCGCGGACCAACGAAAGGCCGTCGC